>NZ_VXCZ01000018.1:0-165125 GCF_052850795.1 Pseudomonas sp. 910_23
CGCAACTTCCAACTTCTCGAAGTTGCCACCCGTGGTCTCGGTGATTTGAACGGTCTGCGTGCTCTTGTCGATGAACACGTCATCGGTCGGCGCAGGGACGGTCACAGTGCCGACGGTGTCGCCCGCTTTGATGGTAATGCTTGAGCCGTTGTCGAGTTTCAACGTGACGTCGGTACCGGCCTTGTTGCTCAAGGTTGCGGTATAGGTGATTTGGCCACCTTCGTTAACGGCACTAGGCGCTGTCAGGGTGACAGTAGTCGTGTTGTCGGTACCCGGTGTGTCCGTCACGGTGGTGTTCACCGCCGTAGTACCCGGCACCAGATTTTCAAAGTGCTCGCCGCCAGTCACGCCTTTGATGGCTGTGGTGACGGTCTGATCGCCTTTGTACACGTCATCAGGAGCAAGAACCGAAACACTGCCGCTCGACTGATTCACGCCGATGGTGATGGTTTCGCCATTATCCAAAGTGACGGTCAGCGGGTTGGTGATGTTGGTCACCGGCGCGCCGTTCTTATCCACAAGGCTGGCGGTGTAAACGATGTTGCCGCCTTCGCCGACGGTGGTGGTAGCAGTCAGGACCACATCGACCTTGTCGATGGTGTCGTTGATCGTGGTGGTTGCGCCGTTGCCCGCAACTTCCAGTTTTTCGAAGTTGCCACCCGTGGTCTCGGTGATTTGAACGGTCTGCGTGCTCTTGTCGATGAACACGTCATCGGTAGGCGCAGGAACAGTCACGGTGCCGACGGTGTCGCCAGCCTTGATGGTGATCGACGAGCCGTTATCCAGCTTCAACGTGACGTCGGTACCGGCCTTGTTGCTCAAGGTTGCGGTGTAGGTGATTTGACCACCTTCATTCGCTTCAGACGGAGCTGTCAGCGTCACGGTAGTGGTGTTGTCGGTGCCCGGAGTATCAGTGACAGTCGTCGTGACTTTATCGGTACCTGGAATCAGATTTTCAAAGTGATCGCCGCCGGTCACGCCGCTGATAGCAGTAGTGACGGTTTGATCGCCTTTGTACACATCATCAGGAGCAATAACCGAAACGCTAGCGCTGGATTCGTTAACACCGATAGTGATGGTTTTGCCGTTATCCAAGGTGACAGTCAGCGGATTGGTGATGTTAGTCACCGGCGCACCGTTCTTATCCACAAGGCTGGCGGTGTAAACGATGTTGCCGCTTTCGCCGACGGTGGTGGTGGCGGTCAGAACTACGTCCACCTTGTCGATGGTGTCGTTGATCGTGGTGGTTGCGCCGTTGCCCGCGACTTCCAACTTCTCGAAGTTGCCGCCAGAAGCGTCAGTGATCTGGACCGTCTGGGTGCTCTTATCGATAAACACATCATCGGTCGGCGCAGGCACGGTCACGGTGCCGACGGTATCGCCGGCCTTGATAGTGATCGACGAGCCGTTATCCAACTTCAAGGTGACGTCAGTGCCCGCTTTATTCGAAAGCGTAGCGGTGTACGTAATTTGACCACCTTCATTCGCTTCAGACGGTGCAGTCAGCGTCACAGTGGTGGTGTTATCGGTGCCCGGAGTGTCAGTGACAGTCGTGGTGACTTTATCGGTACCTGGAATCAGATTTTCAAAGTGCTCGCCGCCGGTCACGCCGCTGATAGCAGTAGTGACGGTTTGATCGCCTTTGTACACATCATCCGGCGCTACGGTGGTAACGGTGCCGCTCGACTGATTCACACCAATGGTGATGGTCTGACCGTTATCCAGGGTGACAGTCAACGGATTGGTGATGTTAGTCACCGGCGCGCCGTTTTTATCCACAAGGCTGGCGGTGTAAACGATATTGCCGCCTTCACCGACGGTGGTGGTAGCGGTCAGGACCACATCAACTTTGTCGATGGTGTCGTTGATCGTGGTGGTCGCACCATTGCCTGCAACTTCCAACTTCTCGAAGTTGCCGCCCGTGGTTTCGGTGATCTGGACCGTCTGGGTACTCTTATCGATGAACACGTCATCGGTAGGCGCCGGCACAGTCACAGTGCCGACAGTGTCCCCAGCCTTGATGGTGATCGACGAACCGTTATCCAGCTTCAACGTGACGTCAGTACCGGCCTTGTTGCTCAAGGTAGCGGTGTAGGTGATCTGGCCACCTTCGTTAACGGCACTCGGCGCAGTCAACGTAACAGTCGTGGGGTTATCGGTACCTGGGGTATCGGTAACGGTGGTGTTCACCGCCGTAGTGCCCGGCACCAGGTTTTCAAAGTGCTCGCCGCCCGTAACGCCGCTGATGGCGGTGGTAACGGTCTGATCGCCTTTGTAGACATCATCCGGCGCTACGGTAGTAACAGTACCGCTGGATTGATTCACACCAATGGTGATGGTCTGACCGTTATCCAGAGTGACAGTTAACGGATTAGTGATGTTAGTCACCGGCGCGCCGTTTTTATCCACAAGGCTGGCGGTGTAGACGATGTTGCCGCCTTCGCCGACGGTGGTGGTGGCGGTCAGAACTACGTCCACCTTGTCGATGGTGTCGTTGATTGTGGTAGTGGCGCCGTTACCCGCAACTTCCAATTTCTCGAAGTTGCCACCCGTGGTCTCGGTGATTTGAACGGTCTGCGTGCTCTTGTCGATGAACACGTCATCAGTCGGCGCCGGGACGGTCACAGTGCCGACAGTGTCCCCAGCCTTGATGGTGATCGACGAGCCGTTATCCAACTTCAACGTAACGTCAGTGCCCGCCTTGTTGGAAAGCGTAGCGGTGTACGTAATCTGCCCGCCCTCATTCGCCTCGGTCGGCGCAGTCAGCGTAACGGTAGTTGTGTCGATCGAATCGGTGATCGTGGTGACTGCCGCAGTTGTGCTCGGCACCAGGCTTTCAAAGTTGCCGCCAGTCGCGCTGGTAATGGTGGTGCTGACCGTGCTGCCGTTGACGTAGACATCATTGGGCGCGGTGTCCACGACCACGCTGCCGACAGACTCGCCAGCCTTGATGGTGATTACCGAGCCATTGCTCAAGGTAACGTTTACCGGGGTTTGCGCCGGATTGGTCAAGGTGGCGGTGTAGGTGATCTGGCCACCTTCGGTCACGGTCGAGCCTGCGGTCAGGGTGACGGTGGTGGCATCGATCGAATCAGTAATGGTGGTGACCGCAGGCGTGGTGCTCGGTACCAGGTTTTCGAAGTTGCCGCCGGTTGCACCGGTAATGGTGGTGCTGACGGTCGAACCGTTGTTATAGACGTCGTTAGCCGGAGTATCGACCACAACGCTGCCGGTTGACTCGCCAGCCTTGATGGTGATCACCGAGCCATTGCTCAAGGTGACATTCACCGGGGTCTGCGCCGGGTTGGTCAGGGTCGCGGTGTAGGTGATCTGGCCGCCTTCGGTCACGTTGCCGTCGGCTGTCAGGGTAACGGTGGTGGTGTCGACCGAATCGGTAATGGTGGTGACCGCAGGCGTGGTGCTCGGTACCAGGTTTTCGAAGTTGCCGCCGGTTGCACCGGTAATGGTGGTGCTGACGGTAGAGCCGTTGTTGTAGACGTCGTTAGCCGGAGTATCGACCACAACGGTGCCGGTTGACTCGCCAGCCTTGATGGTGATCACCGAGCCATTGCTCAAGGTGACATTCACCGGGGTCTGAGCCGGGTTGGTCAAGGTGGCGGTGTAGGTGATCTGACCGCCTTCGGTCACGCTGCCGTCGGCTGTCAGGGTAACGGTGGTGGTGTCGACCGAATCAGTAATGGTGGTGACCGCAGGCGTAGTGCTCGGTACCAGGTTTTCGAAGTTGCCGCCGGTTGCACCGGTAATGGTGGTGCTGACGGTCGAACCGTTGTTATAGACGTCGTTAGCCGGAGTATCGACCACAACGGTGCCGGTTGACTCGCCGGCCTTGATGGTGATCACCGAGCCATTGCTCAAGGTGACATTCACCGGGGTTTGCGCCGGGTTGGTCAGGGTGGCGGTGTAGGTAATCTGGCCGCCTTCCGTCACGGTATTGCTCGCCGTCAGCGTGACGGTGGTGGTGTCGATGGTGTCGGTGATCTGCGTTACGGCCGGGTTAGGGTCGATGGTCAATACCAGGTTGCCGCCGCCAGTGGTACCGGTAACGCCGACGCTGATCTGGCCCGGGTCGATGTACGGGCTGTCGTTAGGGGCCAGAGGCACATTGACGGTGCCGGTCAACTGGCCCGACGGGATGGTAATCACCGCGCCATTGGTCAAGGTGACGGTCAGGTCGCTGGTGGAGGGCCGCGTCACGGTAGCGGTGTAGGTCAGCACGCCGCCCGCTTCGGTGATGGTCGGCGTCGCGCTCAGGGTCAGGGTCGAAGGCTGCAACACCTGGTTGCCCGAGTCCGCCGAGCCTGGCGCTCCGCTCAGGGCGTTGAGTGCCGAAGTACCTTGGCCGATAGGTGCCGTCGGGAAGCCGATGGTCGGGTCGACACGGCCGGCGGTCGCGTCCAGCACCACGAAGCTGTGGCCACCCCCGGCGGCACCATTACCGGTAGCGTTTGCGCCTGCGGCGGTGGCTTCCAGGTCGGTGGTCGGGTCGGCGCCGGCGGCGATGGCTTGTTGCAGCTCGGCAACCGATGGTGCGGCTTGCTCGGCAGCGGCGGCCAAGTCGGCGCTGGAGTCCGGCAGATCGGCGCTCCACTGGGTTTCCCGGCCCAGGTCCAGAATGCGGCCGTCGGCCAACTCCAGGCTCACCGCGCCCGATATGCCTGTGTCGATCTGGTCACCTGCAAACAGGCGATCACCTTCTACAAGGACGCGACGTGTTCCTTCCGGAGAAATAACGAAAACTTGACCAACAATGCTTTTGACGATGGCAACAACACTGCTCATTAAAATTTTCTCCGGTGATCCGTTTCGACAAATTCCATTTCGCAGCGCGGTATTAGCGCTGCCAATTGGGAGGGCGTAGTCTATATATGTATTGACGTCAAATATTTGGCTGGATTTTTTCGCGATCTAGTTTGTGCCAAAGTATTGACCTTATGGTCGCCATCCTAAACAATCGCCTCTGTAATGTCACATTGATATTTATGCGGCGAACCGTCCTACATGTGTGAAGCAGTTCCGCTTTTTGAACTTTCCGACGTACGGTCATTACGGTAGCCATTATCCGACGCAGCGGTACTCATCGCTGTGATTTGAGACAAGAAGTCCTGGGGAATTTTTTAATGCGTCTGCACCTGTTCAAGGCAATACCGTTCGTCCTCGCCGCCAGTTTCGTACAAGCCCAGACACTGCCCCAAGCCATGCAGCAGGCATTGGATGTACACCCGGAAATCCAGGCGGGTGTAAACAGCCGTATCGCCGCCGATTACCAATTGCGCGCCGCCCAAGGTGGTTACCTGCCGCGTGTCGACCTGAACGCCGGTTACGGTCGTCAAGGGACTGACAACGCCACCACCCGCGCCAACAACCCCAGCGGCAACCACTGGGACACGCTCAACCGCGGTGAATCCAGCCTGCGTCTGCAGCAAATGATTTTTGACGGTTTCGCTACCTCCAGCGAAGTCGGGCGTCAACAAGCCAACGTTAATTCCCGTGCCTACTCCTTGCTCGGTACCTCCGAGCGCACAGCGCTGACCGTTGCCCAGGTTTACCTGGAAGTGCTGACCCGTCGTGAGTTTGTGCGCCTGGCCGAAGACAACCTGCGCAACCACGAGCGCATCTACGATCAGATCAAGTTGCGCACCCAGCGTGGCGTCGGCAACGGTGCCGACCAGGACCAGGCCGAAGCGCGTCTGGCCCAGGCCCGCAACAACTTGATCACCGAGCAAACCAACCTGGCCGACGCGCAGGTCAACTACCTCAGCGCCGTAGGCCAGATGCCAGACCAACTCGAGCGCCCGGCCCCGTTCATGGCCATGCTGCCGGCCGACCTGAATGAGGCCCGTCGCCAGATGCTCGATAACAGCCCGATCCTGCGCTCGGCCGAGTCGGATATCTCCGCCGCCGAGAAGCAGTACGAAGCCGCCAAGTCCACCTTCTACCCGCGCTTTGACGCCGAGCTTGGCACCAACGCCGACAACAACGTCTCCGGTGATCCCAACCACAGCAACGGCTGGGAAGCCATGGTGCGCATGCGCTTCAACCTGTTTGCCGGTGGCAGCAACAAGGCTGACCTGCAATCGAAGTCCTACCAGGCCAACCAGGCCCTGGATATTCGCAACAACGCCTTGCGCCAACTCAACGAAGAGCTAGGCTTGGCCTGGAACGCCTTGAGTAACGCCAACGCGCAATTGCCGGTCGCCCAGCAGTATGTGGATCACAGCACCCGCGTACGCACGTCCTACCAGCAGCAGTTCAGCCTTGGCCAACGTACCCTGTTGGATTTGCTCGACAGCGAGAATGAATTGTTCACCGCTTCCCGCCGCCTGGAAGAAATCAAGAACATTCAGTTATTTACTCAGTACCGAATCAAGGCGACCATGGGCGAATTGCTCAAGAGCCAGGGAGTGGTCGCACCGATGGCCTCCGTCGTGCAGAACGACGTGAAACCTAAAGTCCAACTGCCTGGGATGAATTGAGCCACCCCCAATAGTCCCATCTGTTAGTCGAGAGTGCACCGCGTGGAATCTGAAATCGGTCGAGTTCATCTCAGTCATGATCCACGCGCTTTGCACGACGACCCGTTGCTCGACGGGTTGCTGGCGCTCTGCGCACTGCACCAGAAGCCTGCCAGCGCGGCCATGCTCACCACCGGCCTGCCGCTGCCCTCGCAACGCCTGAGTGCTGAACTGCTGCCGCGTGCTGCTGCGCGGGCCGGGCTGCAAGGCCGGCTGTTGCAACGCAAGCTGGAACAGATCCCGACGATTGCATTGCCGGCCCTGCTGTTGCTCAAGGACGGGCGCAGTACTGTGCTGGTGGGTTGGCAGGGCGACGATGAGGCGCGGGTCCTGCTCAGCGAAAGTGACGGCGGCGAAGTGCTGATCAAGCGCGAAGCATTGGCCGACGATTACATCGGCAAGGTCTTCTTCGCCCAGCCGCAACACAAATTCGACGTCAACCACGGCAGCCTGATTCCACGGGCGCGTTCGTGGTTCCGTGACACCCTCATGCGTTCGCGCTGGCTCTACACCGACGCCATCGCCGCCAGCTTCCTGATCAACATCATCGCCATGGCCGCGCCGCTGTTCGTGATGAACGTGTACGACCGTGTCGTGCCGAACCAGGCCACCGCCACCCTGTGGGTGCTGGCTGTGGGCATCTGTGGCGCATACCTGTTCGACCTGATCCTCAAAAGCCTGCGCAGCCTGTGCCTGGACCTGGCCGGTAAAAAAACCGACCTGATCATCTCGGCCACGCTGTTCGAACGCATCGTCGGCATGTCCATGAAGTACCGCCCGGCGCGGGTCGGCAGCTTCGCCCAGAACATCCATGAGTTTCAAAGCCTGCGCGATTTTCTCGCGTCGCTGACCCTCACCAGCCTGATCGACCTGCCGTTCACGCTGCTGATCTTTATGGTGATCGCCATCCTCGGCGGGCACCTTGTGTGGATCCCGGTGCTGGCGTTTCCGCTTGCCCTGGGCATCGGCTATGCCCTGCAAAAGCCCTTGGTAGCCACCATGGAACGCACCATGGCCCTGGCCGCTGAACGCCAGTCGAGCCTGATCGAAACCCTCGCCGGGCTCGATGCGGTCAAGGTCAACAATGCCGAGAGCGAGCGCCAGTATGGCTGGGAACAGACCATCGGCACTCTGAGCCGGCTTGAGCTGCGGGTGAAGTTGCTGTCGGGCCTGTCGATGAACATGACCCTGCTGATCCAGCAATTGGCCGGCGTGATCATGATCGTATTCGGCGTGTACCAGATCATCGACGGCAACCTGAGCATGGGCGGCCTGATTGCCTGCTACATGCTCAGTGGCCGCGCCTTGAGCCCGCTGGCTTCGCTGTCGGGCCTGCTCACGCGCTACCAGCAGGCCAAGGTCACCATGACCTCGGTGGACCAGATGATGGAGCTGCCTCAAGAGCGCAATTTCGAAGAGCGCCCCATGAGCCGCCGCACCCTGCAAGGCGCCATCGAATGCCGGGGCCTGAACTTCACCTACCCCAACCAGCAGAACCTGGCGCTGAAGAACATCAACCTGGTGATCAAGCCAGGGGAAAAAATCGGCATCATCGGCCGTAGCGGCTCGGGCAAAAGCTCCCTGGCCAAACTGATTGTCGGCCTGTATCAACCTGACTCCGGCGCATTGCTGGTGGACGGCGTGGACGTGCGCCAGATCGACGTCAGCGAGTTGCGCCATAACATCGGCTACGTCGCCCAGGACATCCAGTTGCTTGCTGGCACCCTGCGCGACAACCTGGTCAGCGGTGCGCGCTACGTCGAAGACGAAATGGTGCTGCAAGCCGCCGAGCTGGCCGGTGTACACGAATTCGCCCGTCTGCACCCTCAGGGCTACGAGCTGCAAGTGGGCGAGCGTGGTCAGAACCTCTCCGGCGGCCAGCGTCAGAACGTCGCCCTGGCCCGCGCGCTGTTGCTCAACCCGCCCATCCTGCTGCTGGACGAACCCACCAGCGCCATGGACAACACCGGTGAAGAACGCTTGAAACAACGCCTGCAAGCCGTGGTGCAAAACAAGACCGTGGTGCTGGTCACGCACCGAGCCTCACTGCTCTCGCTGGTGGACCGCCTGCTGGTGGTCGACCGTGGGCAGATTCTCGCGGACGGCCCGAAAGCCGTGGTCATGGAAGCGTTGAAGAAGGGGCAGATCAGTGTTGCTTAAGTCCATCAAGAGTGCGGTCGGCCGCTATTTCAAAGGCGCCGACTCGCTGCAGGGCCAGCCCCTGCCCGAGGTCAACAAAGCGCTGATCGAAGATGCCCCGCGCGTTATTCGCCTGACCATCTGGGCGATCATCGGGTTTTTCGTGTTCCTGGTGGTTTGGGCGGGTTTCTCTCAGATCGACGAAGTGACCCGTGGCGACGGCAAGGCGATTCCGTCGTCAAAATTGCAGAAAATCCAGAACCTGGAAGGCGGTATCGTCGCCGAGCTGTACGTCAAGGAAGGCCAGATCGTAGAGGCCGGTGCGCCGTTGATTCGCCTCGACGACACCCGGTTTGTTTCCAACGCCGGAGAAACCGAAGCCTTGCGCCTGGCCATGCAACTGCGCGTCGAGCGCCTGAGTGCGCAGGTGGATGATCGCCCACTGAACATCCCCGACGACGTACTCAAGGCCGCGCCGAGCCAGGCTGCCAACGAGCGCTCATTGTATGAGAGCCGACGCCAGCAGCTGAAAGACGAAGTCGGCGGCCTGCAAGAACAACTGGTACAGCGCCAGCAGGAACTGCGTGAATTCACCTCCAAGCAAGGCCAGTACCGCAGCCAGTTGTCCCTGCAACGCCAGGAAATCAACATGTCCGAGCCGCTGGTGGCTCAGGGCGCGGTATCGCCGGTGGAAGTGCTGCGCCTCAAGCGTGCCGAAATGGAAACCCGTGGCCAATTGGACGCCACCACCCTGGCAATCCCCCGTGCCGAATCGGCGATCAAGGAAGTGCAGCGCAAGATCGACGAAACCCGTGGCAAATTCCGCAGCGAAGCCCTGACCCAGCTCAACGAGGCTCGTACTGAGTTGAACAAGGCCGAGTCCACCGGCCGTGCGTTGGAAGACCGCGTCAGCCGTACCCTGGTCACCTCGCCGGTGCGCGGGGTCGTCAAGCAATTGTTGGTCAACACGGTCGGCGGCGTGATCCAGCCGGGCAGCGACATGGTCGAAATCGTGCCGCTGGACGACACCCTGCTGGTGGAAGCCAAGATCCGCCCGCAAGACATCGCTTTCCTGCACCCAGGGCAAGAAGCCGTGGTCAAATTCACCGCCTACGACTACACCGTCTACGGTGGGCTGAAGGCCAAGCTCGAACGCATCGGTGCCGACACCATCACTGATGAAGACAAGAAAACCACTTACTACATGATCACCCTGCGTACCGACCGCAGCCACTTGGGCACCGATGAGAAGCCGTTGCTGATCATCCCGGGCATGGTTGCCTCGGTGGACATCATCACCGGCAAGAAAAGCATCCTCAGCTACCTGCTCAAACCGATCATCAAGGCGCGGGCCGAGGCGTTGCACGAGCGTTGATCTTCAGCGCCTGTACCGACCTCATCGCAGGCAAGCCAGCTCCCACATTTGAATGTGTTCACAAATCAAAATGTGGGAGTGGGCTTGCCCCCGATGAGGCCCTCAGCATCCCCCAGCACCTCAAACCAAACGCCATATCGATATGCCCTAACAGTATTTAAACTTCCATTCTTATACCTATAAATTCACTTCCCTGTCCGCCGGGAGTGAATCCAATGTCCGCCACCGCTGCTGCCCCCACCACGGCCCAAACCTTCGATGTCCGGCCCTTCCCCGGCAGTGTAGGCGCCGAGATCATCGGCCTGGACTTATCCCGCCCGGTCAATGACCAGGACTTTGCCCGTATCCACCGCGCACATCTGGACCACCACGTCGTGGTGTTCCGCGACCAACGCATCACCCCCGAACAACAGATCGCTTTCAGCCGCCGTTTCGGTGTGCTGCAGATCCACGTGCTCAAACAATTCCTGCTGGCCAATCACCCGCAAATCCTGATCGTCTCCAACATCATCGAGAACGGCCAATCCATCGGCCTGGGGGACGCGGGCAAGTTCTGGCACTCGGATCTGTCGTACAAGGAACTGCCCAGCCTCGGCTCGATGCTGCACGCTCAGGAACTGCCTGCCGAAGGCGGTGACACCCTGTTCGCCGATATGCACAAAGCCTGGGAGCAACTGCCCGAGCACCTGCGCAAAGCCGTAGAAGGCCGCAGCGCCGCGCACTCCTACACGGCGCGCTACAGCGAAACCAAATTCGAAGGCAACTGGCGCCCGACCCTCACCCCCGAACAACTCGCCCAGGTCGCCGAAGTGGTGCACCCCGTCGTGCGCACCCACCCTGAAAACGGGCGCCAGGCGCTGTTCGTCAGCGAAGGCTTCACCACCCGTATCGTCGGCCTGCCCGATGACGAAAGCCGTGACTTGCTGGCCCAGCTCTATGCCCACAGCGTGCTGCCGGAAAACATCTACCGCCACCAGTGGCAGCCCCACGACCTGGTGTTCTGGGACAACCGCTCGCTGATCCACTTGGCCGCCGGTTGCCCAAGCCACCTGCGCCGCAAGTTGTATCGCACCACCATCCAGGGCGATGCGCCTTTCTGATTAGCCATCGGCCTCTAAAGCTTCCAATACTCTGGCCGATGGGGATAACCAGAAGACTTTCTGGTTGGAACAACGCTATGCACACTTCAAACAAGAATACATTGACGATTATCTCCGTCGTTTCGCTACTTATGCTTTTGGGTTTTTCCGGCTTGATCAAGGAAAACTACGTGTCAGCCGATACGGCGTTTTTACTATTGGCTTGTTCGGTCGCAACTGGTTTTTATGTGGTCCTGGCGTTTATTGAAAAAATCCTCGAACGGCTTTTCAAGGACTTCAAGGTCACTGTGATCTTCTGGGGCTTTTTGCTCGCGACCTTAGGTTACGTAGGACGACTGCGGGCGGTGGCCGACGTTAATGCAATTTTCCATGTCGATGCATCTGCTTTTCCTTTGACAATGATTGCTGGCACAACCCTTCACATGGCCAAGCTGATGTTTTGGCCTTGCATCGCCGTCGTGCTGATCACCGCATTTATTGTAGTGTTGATCTGTATGGGAAGTTATTTCGAAAGTGCCAGCTCTGCCGAGGAAAAATGGGGTGTGGTGGTTCCAGCAATAACGGCACTGATTACCTGCGGTATTGGTGCGCTGTTTATCAGTAGCAACTTGTCGCCGGAGCGCCGTGCCGAGATTTTGTACCGTACAGCTCACACGACAGACTTCAATGATACGTTTCGTTGCGCAGGTGTTGACGACCGGCAGTACAGCGCAATTTTCCTGGGGCCTGAACAGCGACGCGTGCTGCTGGCTCCCAAGCTTCAGGAGTTCTCCTTGGAGAAGAAAGCGTATGTGTTAAAACGCGTTGAGGTGCCGGAGCACTTTCCGATTTTAGAGTGTGTTCCCAACAACCCGAAGCCCACCACTTGGCCGTCCCCTTACTCTTTCGATTCGGGCCAGTAATCATTGGCCCAGCAGTATTGGATCTGATTGCTGCTAGAATTGCGCCCAGCTCACTCCCCACAGATCACGAGTGCTTGGCATGCAATTACCAGACATGAACCTGCTGGTCGCCCTCGACGCGTTGCTTGATGAGGGCAGTGTGGTCGGCGCCGCACGGCGAATGAACCTCAGCCCGGCGGCCATGAGCCGTACCCTCACGCGTATCCGTGAAGCTGTCGGTGACCCGATCCTGGTACGTGCCGGTCGCGGCCTGGTGCCGACGCCCAAGGCGCTTGAGCTGCAAGGCCAGGTACGCAACGTGGTGGAGCAGGCGGCGTTGCTGTTTCGCTCGGCGGATCAAGTCGATTTGAGTACCTTGCGTCGCCGTTTCAGCGTACGCGCCAATGACTTTTTTATTGGCGTATATGGCGGTCGGTTGTTCGACACCATGGAGCGTGTGGCCCCGCTGTGCGAGCTGCGCTTTGTGCCTGAAGGCGACACCGACGACGAAGCCCTGCGCGAAGGGCGCCTGGATCTGCGTGTGAGCAACACCATGCCGGTCAGCCCCGAAGTGAAGGTGCAGAACCTGTTCTCCACCACCTTCGTCGGCCTGGCGCGACAAGATCACCCACTGTTCGACGAAGAGATCACCGCCGCACGCTTTGCCAGCTATTCCCATATCAGCATCTCGCGCCGCGGCATCGCCCGCGGGCCGATCGACACCGCGCTGAACGAGCAGGGCCTGGAGCGCCGCGTGGCGATGATCGCGCCGGGCTTCCACGGTGCCATGTTCATGTTGCCGGAATCCGACCTGATCATGCCGGTGCCCAAGGAAGCGCTCCTGAGCGCCAAACGCCTGAACTTGCCATTGCGTGCATTCCCGCTGCCGATCTCCTTGCCGACCCTGGTATTGGCCCAATCCTGGCACCCGCGCTTCGACAAAGACCCCGCGCACAAATGGCTGCGTGAAACCATGCGCGAGAGTTGCCACGCCACCTGGCTGGAAGCCCAACCCAACTAAAAACCTCAAGCCATGCACAATCAAATGTGGGAGGGGGCTTGCTCCCGATAGAGGTGTATCAGCTTCACATCAGGTGGCTGTCATACCGCCATCGGGAGCAAGCCCCCTCCCACCCATGGATTGCGCCTGGCGCACTTATAAACTTCCGATAAGTAACTTTTTGTCATGCTATAGCTTGATTAAACTGCTCAGGTATTTCTCATTCCGAGTTACCTGTTCATGACATCCCTCGCTGCCCCCGCTTTTCAGGCCGCAGCCAAACCTGTTGCCCCGGCCCCGCCCGTGTTCGGCCCGCGCATCATCATCGGCCTGGTCGGCGTGTTGTTGGCGGTGCTGGTGTCCGGTCTCAACGAGATGGTCACCAAGGTGGCGCTTGCCGATATCCGCGGTGCGCTGTACATCGGCTTTGATGAAGGCACCTGGCTGGTCGCCGCCTACACGGCCACGTCCGTGGCGGCCATGGCCTTTGCGCCGTGGTGTTCGGTGACGTTTTCCCTGCGCCGTTTCACGCTGTGCGCCATCGGCTTGTTCACCGTGTTGGGCATTCTCTGCCCGTTCGCACCCAACTACGAAAGCCTGCTGCTGCTGCGTACCGTGCAAGGCCTGGCCGGTGGCGCGCTGCCGCCGATGCTGATGACCGTGGCACTGCGTTTTCTGCCGGCCAACGTCAAGCTGTATGGCCTGGCCGGCTACGCCCTGACCGCCACCTTCGGCCCGAGCCTGGGTACTCCGCTGGCGGCGTTGTGGACCGAATACGTCGGCTGGCAGTGGGCGTTCTGGCAAATCGTCGCGCCGTGCCTGCTGGCGATGGTCGCCGTGGCCTATGGCATACCGCAGGACCCGCTGCGCCTGGAGCGTTTCAAACAGTTCAACTGGCGCGGCCTGCTGCTGGGCTTTCCGGCGATCTGCATGTTGGTGATCGGGCTGTTGCAGGGCAATCGCCTGGATTGGTTCGAGTCGGGCCTGATCACCTTTCTGCTGAGTGGTGGCACCGTGCTGCTGGTGTTGTTCATGCTCAACGAATGGTCGCAGCCAATACCCTTCTTCAAATTGCAGATGCTCGGCCTGCGCAACCTGGCCTTCGCCCTGATCGTGCTGGCAGGCGTGCTGATGGTGCTGACCTCGGTGATCATCATCCCCTCCAGTTTCCTTGCCCAGGTCCAGGGGTACCGGCCGCTGCAAACTGCGCCGATGATGCTGCTGATGGCGTTGCCGCAATTGATCGCGTTGCCGTTGGTGGCGGCGCTGTGCAACCTGCGCTGGGTCGATTGCCGCTGGGTGCTGGGGATTGGCCTTGGCATGTTGGTGCTGTGCTGCATCGGCAGTTCGCACCTGACTTCGGCGTGGATCCGCGACGATTTTTATGGCTGGTACCTGTTGCAGATCTTCGGCCAGCCGATGGCCGTGTTGCCACTGCTGATGTTGTCTACCGGCAGCATTCAACCCATCGAAGGACCGTTCGCTTCGGCCTGGTTCAATACCGTCAAGGGCCTGGCCGCTGTGATCGCCACTGCGGTGCTGGATACATTGACCACCCAGCGCGGGCATTTCCATTCAACCATGTTGGTGGACCGCCTCGGCAATTCACCCCTGGCCGACACTGAGGCGCCGGGCCTCGCCCACCGCTTGCACGAGCAGACCGTGGTGCTGACCTCTTCGGATCTTTACGTCGTCATGGCCGGTGTCGCGGTGGCGTTGATCCTGCTGATTTTCTGGATGCCCACGCGGATCTATCCGCCTCGCGCTCCGGCCTGACCACAAGGACTTTCCATGAAACGCAAAGACAAAATTGCCGTCTCCGTTATTGCTGTATTTGCCGTCGGCGTGCTGGTTTACCTGGTTGCGCCGGGCGTACTGGGCAGCAAGCACCAGACCACCAACGACGCCTTCGTCGCCGCCGACTTCACCCTGGTGGCGCCGCGGGTGGCGGGCTTCATCAAGGAAGTGCTGGTAGAAGACAACCAGCGCGTCAAGGCCGGCCAACTGTTGGCGTTGATCGACGACCGCGACTTTCGCGCCGCCGCCCAGGCCGCCGATGCCGACACCTTGGTCGCCCAGGCCCAGTTGAAAAACGCCAGCGCGACCCTGGAGCGCCAGAGCTCGGTGATCGCCCAGGCCCAAGCCACCGTCGCGGCGGATCGCGCCGAAGTCGCCTTCGCCGAACACGAACTGAACCGCTATAACCACCTCGCTGGCGTCGGCGCAGGTACCGTGCAGAACGCCCAACAAGCCAAGACCCGTATCGACCAGGCCACGGCACGCCTGGCCAAATCCACCGCAGTGCTGGCCGCCGAACGCAAGCAGGTGGAAATCCTCACCGCCCAGCGTGACGCCGCCGAAGGTGGGCTCAAGCGCGCCCAGGCGGCGTTGGAAATGGCCAGCTATCAGCTGTCCTACACGCGCATTGTCGCGCCGGTCGATGGCATGGTCGGCGAGCGAGCGGTGCGGGTCGGCGCCTATGTGACCCCGGGCAGCAAGATCCTCGCGGTCGTGCCGCTGGCCGAGGCCTATGTGGTAGCCAATTTCCAGGAGACGCAACTGTCGCATATGCACGCGGGGCAAGCGGTGCAGGTCAGCGTCGACAGCCTTGACGGCGAACTGCTCAAAGGCCATCTGGAAAGCCTGGCGCCGGCCACGGGGGTGACCTTTGCCTCGGTCAAACCGGACAACGCCACCGGCAACTTCACCAAGGTGGTGCAGCGTATTCCGGTGAAGATCGTGCTTGAGCCGAACCAGCCATTGACCGAGCGCCTGCGCGTCGGCATGTCGGTGGAAGCCAGCGTCGATACGCGGCCGGTCGCGCAACAGCGTGAGGTGGCCCAGCAATGAAACACGTCGCCTGGCTCACCTTAAGCCTGATCAGCCTGAGTGCCTGCACGGTCGGTCCCGACTTCCAGCGGCCCGAGAGCCCACAGATCAATCAGTGGAGCGAACCCCAGGGCCGACAAGCTGCCAGCCGTGCCGTCAGCGATCCCTTGCAGGAGCGCTGGTGGGACGTGTTCCACGACGCGCAGCTTTCCGCTCTGACACGCCGCGCCCTCAGCGATAACCTCGACCTGAAGCTGGCCAGCAGCCGCCTGCAACAGAGCCGCGCCGTACGCCAGGTGACCACCGCCGAGCGTTACCCCAATGTCGATGCGGGTGGCGGCTACCAGCGCAAACGTAACAGTGGCAAAGGCTTGAACGACCCTTCCGGCGAGAACGGCCGTTCGGCCTTCAACCAATGGGACATGGGCTTCTCGGCCTCTTGGGAGCTGGACTTCTGGGGCCGGGTCAAGCGTGAAACCGAAGCAGCCGACGCCACCCTGGAGGTCGCCGAAAACGACCGCCGCGCCGTGTTGTTGTCGGTACTGGCCGAGACTGCCCAGGACTACATCCAACTGCGCGGCGTGCAGAACACCCGTGCCGTTACCGAGCAAAACCTCGACGTGGCCCGTCACAGCCTCAAGCTTTCGCAACTGCGCCTGGCTGATGGCGTAGCGACCGACCTCGACGTGGCCGAAGCCGCCGCCCAGGTCGCGGCGATTGAAGCGCGCCTGCCGGACTTGCAACAGCGACAGGACCAACTGATCAACGCCCTGAGCCTGCTGATGGGCGAACCGCCCCAGGCCTTGCACGCGCAGCTGTCCAAGGACGCCGCCGTGCCGCAAACCCAGCGTCAGGTCGCCATTGGCCTGCCCTCGGAATTGGCCGAACGCCGTCCCGACATCCGCCAGGCAGAAGCGCGCTTGCACGCCGCCACTGCCAGCATCGGCGTGGCCAAGGGCGACTTCTACCCGCGCATTACCCTGTCCGGCAGCCTCGGTTCCCAAGCCATGCAACTCTCGGATTTCGGCTCCTGGGGTTCCCGCGCCTTTGCCTTCGGCCCGCAATTGAGCCTGCCGCTGTTCAACGGCGGGCGCCTGCAAGGCATGGTGGATTTGCGCGAAGCCCAGCAACAGGAAGCGGCCCTTGCCTACCAGCAAACCGTGCTGCGCGCCTGGCATGAAATCGACGACCAACTGACCCGCTACAACGCCAGCCAATTGCGTCGCGACAGCCTGGCCGAAGCGGTGCGCCAGAACCAGATCGCGCTGACCACCGCGCAACACCAGTACGTCGAAGGTGTGGCGGATTTCGTCAATGTACTCACCGTGCAAAGCGCATTGCTGGCAACTCAAGAGCAGTGGGTGGAAAGCTCCACCGGCGTGTCATTGGCCATGGTCGGGTTGTACAAGGCGCTGGGAGGAGGGTGGGAGTCGGTGTATCCGTTGCCAGTCGCTCAGTAATGAGGGTGCGCTTTGTTGCAGCCCGAGATCCTTGATCCTAAGCGAGGTCTGCTGCAAACCGGGTACACACATTGGAAAGCACGCGCACATCGGCACCGCTACAGCCTGCCGCTTCGAAAAAGCCGGAGGCTTCTCGCACGACGGCATACATATCCGTGACGATGGACCTTGCTTCATCCGCCCCCAACCCAAAGCGTTCAGGCGTACTCAGCAAATTGCTGACAGACGATACCCTGCCCTCATTCCCGATGATCAACGCCTGCAAGCCTAGTTGCGTGGGGTGGGGCAACACGTCAAATACTGGCGCAAGGGAATAGCCCGAGGCGCTGGTCAGCAGAAGCCCGGTTTGTTTCAGGTGGTCGTCGCTATTGCCGATCAGCACATTGAAGGCCATACGCTTGTAAAGCTCACGCATATCAAACGTGGCATCGTCGCTGATCTTCTTCAAAACATCTGCGATTCTGGAATAGGAAACGGCACTCTCAACCGCGTCAACGCGCATTCGCGGCTTCTCAGTGCTGATCAACGAATTGCAGCTGACATAGTGCTCGCGCCCAGCCCCCTCATGCCGGTCAAAACGTTCGACCATCAAAACCGGTTTGCCGGCGACCTCTACCAACTTGTGCCCGGCTGCGGGTAGACCTGCCGCATCCGCCATTTGAAGGCTGGCGAATTCAGCACGTGGTTGATCGAAAACATCGTCGCTACGGCCGAATTTAGCAATCCATTCCTTACCTTCGTGAGTCACGGTGACCTTCGGCCTGGCGCCGCCCATGGAACTGCCGAATTCGAATAGTCGTGCGATTTCCGCAGGCAGGTCGACATTACCTTTTTCGACTTGATCGAGGCCCACCATGATTTTCTCAAGGTCTTCAAATCGCGGAGGTTGGTGCAGAGTCGGCAACAGGTTTCTTGACGCACTGAACAGCAGGCAGCCCACTCCCGCACCCCGCGAAGCAAGGAGCCATTCAACTTCGTTTTGTGGATGCTGTTTGTGGGTCGCCAGTAGAACACGCCGACCCCAATTGTCGGGCGTTGCGTCGTCGAGCACACCAAACATGCGTGTCGAGGAATACTGGTTAGGGGTCAGTGGCAGGCTAAGCGGGTCAATCGCAAATGCGTTGGGGCGCGCAAGCCAGCTGTTGGCGTAGCGAAAAACGAATCCGCTTGCGTGCATGGCCACCTCACCAACAGGGACCGGATCACCGACTGAGTGAGCTGAAAAAACGAATGCGTTACCAATCGGCTTCCAAGACATCAGGTTCCCCTTCTGTGCGAATTCGGTCGGGCTCACGGGCGAGGCTCATGGTAATCCCAACCTGGTCAAGTTCTGGTGACGCAATGCTCGCCATACCTTCTTCCAGGTCCATCGCGCTAAGCACATTCATCAGCACGCCGAGGGATACGCCTGCTTCTCCCTGTCTCAGCCGCTGATACGTCTGTCGTGTAATGCCCGCCCGGCTGCATATGGTCGAGATTTTCAAACGGCGACGAATACGGGCTATTTCGATACCGTTCCCGATACCTCTCATCAGTTCAGCGCTTCTCTCTGAGATATACCCTTTGTGGGGGTATGGCTTGCCTGTTTCATGCATGATATATCACCCCTTAAGGCAGTAAGGGCAACTTATATCATTCAAGTTGCTAAGGCCACACGCAAAAAAACCGGTTTGATAGACGGTTTTTTTCCATGTTTGGAAGATTCAAGGGTTCTGCAAAAACACCACATACCCCCGAAACCACTCATTCCCTTGCAAATACCCTGGCGCCTCCCACTCGCCGCCTTGAATCAAACCGATCTTGAACGGAACTCCCATTCGGTTCATCCGTGGCAGGTACGCCGCGTAATCCGGGATGCTGTGCCGCCCTTGATACGTCTGCACCACCACTTCATCCACCACGCCTTTGAGCTGGGCGATGGCGGCCGGGTCGGCGTTGCTGCTCCAGTCCATCAGGCCGGTGATGCTTAACCGCAGGTCGGCAGGCAGACGCCGGCGCAGGTCGCGCAGAAAATCAGCGTATTCGTGCAGGTACTGGGTGCGGGCGTCGAAGTCGATCTGGATGCCGATCACAGGGTTACCCGCGTCGCGCCAGCGTTGCACCTGGCCGAGCAGTTGGGTGTAGACCTGTTCCGGCCAGTGCAAGGTGTGGGCGCGATAGACCACCCAGATTTCGCCTTGGCTAATGCGTGGCACGCTGATGCCTTGGGCGATCAATTGCACGCTGCGCTGGGGGGCGCGGCGGGTGGAGTTGATCTGGCCTTGTAGGATGTACAGGGTTTTTGCCTGCTTGATCACCGGCTGCGGCGTGACACCACTCCACAGCCAGAAAGCGTCATAGTCGCGGGCGTCGACGGCGCCGAAAGCCGGGCTTGCCAGCAACAACAAGCCCAGCCACAGCGACTTCACCAGTAGTACTGCAGCGATTTGCCCCACTGGGTATCGGCAAAACCGGTCTTGAGCTGGCGGAACCAGGCTTTGCGCACCGCGGGCGCGACGTCTTCACCCCCGCAGCTGTTGTAACCGGCCGGCGCGTAGCAGTTGATGGCGCGGAACAACGCGTACGCCTTGTCGGTTTTCGGTGCTTTGGCGTTGGCGATCACCTGTTTGTAGCCGTCCAGCCGCGAGAAGGTTTCACCTTTGAACTGCGAGGCGGTGCTGCCCAGGCTGCCGGCGGCGCGGGGTTGTTCCAGTGGCATGCCGTCCAGGCCGTTGCGCAGGATGAACTCACCGAAGCAGTTCAAGGCGTGGGGGTTTTTGGCCTCATCCTGCAAGGTCGCGGCGGTTTGCGCGATGCTTGGGCAGGCGTAGCCGGATTCGGCCTTGTCACCATTCCACTGGAACAGCTTCAAGGTCTGGCCGCTGGTGTAGGTGTAGCCCAGGCTGGTGCCGAGCTTGTCATCAGAGAGCGAGGCCTGCTTGAGGTCATCGGCAAAGGTCGCGAACTGGCGGTGCAGCAGGTCTTTGTAGAGCAGCACGAATTGCGCGCTCTGGCGTTCGGTCGGGTCGCTGGCGTTGGCGATCTGCTGGCGCAGCAGGTCGGCCCCGGCGACGTTGCGCAGCAGGATGTAGCGCACTTGCTTGGCGCTGATCGGCGAATCGGTTGCGAACACCTTGGCCAGTTGGCCGCTGCGCTCATAGTTCATCGCCAGGGCCAACTCCAGTTGGTCGCGTTGCAGCGGTTGCTTGGCCAGCGGTAGTATTTGCAGCCACAGGCTCTCGGCGCCCTTCCAATCTTGCTTGGCCTCCAGTGCCAAGGCGCGCAAGGTCTGCTGGCTGAAGGCAAAGTAGTCGAGGTTCGACGGCATATCCGCAGGCAGATGCTTGAGGGCAGCATCAGGTTGATGCTCAACGTACAGGGCATACGCCGCTTGCAGGTAGTCGAACAACGCCGGTTCGTTGGCGAATGTGCTCTTTTGCTTGTCGAGGTCTTCGCGGCTCAACAGGGGCGGCGTATGGGCGCGCATCGCCATCAGGTCGCTGACCACTTGCAGCATCGGGCTGTTCGCCGAGTTGTTGCCGACCATGAGCAACTTGAGGTCGGCTTCTTCGACCAACTCGTCGACGCTCACGTTACGCTGGGCGTCAGTGGCCTCGGTGAATTGCCAGGTGAAGTCTTCGGCGAGCTTGGCGTCGTCGTTCGCCAGCCAATGCACGCGGCGCAACAGGCCACGGGCGGACGCAACGTAATCGCCTTGTGGATAATTTTTCAGGTAACCGAGAAAGCCTTCTTCAGCGTCGCTCAAGGCAGACTTATCCACATGCTCGCGTTGCGGCATACCGTACTCATCGAAGGCCTCGGCCTGGGCCCGGTTCAACGAGGTACGTGCGGTCATGTACAGCGCGGTCTCTTTCAGCCAAGGCAGATCGCTGGTCGCGGCGGCGGCGAAACCGCGCTCGGCGTAAACGAAGCGACCGCCGTAGAAATCGGCGGCGGCCTGCAGGTAGGTGCGAAACAGCTGGGCATTGGCCGAGGGCGTCAACTGCGCGTCCACCACCTGGCCTGTGAAGTCACAGGTGGTCAGCAACTGCAACCGCGCTTTCACCAGCACGTCGCGCTCGGCTGGCGGCATATCGGCTTTGATCACCTGACTGATAAACGCCGTGGCGCTGTCATCGCTGTTGCTGCGGCAGCGGCTGCCTTCGCCATTCAGGAACGCTTCACCGGCAGTCTTGTATTCCTCGCGCTTGATGCCCAGCGGTTGGAGCAGGGTGTCGAGTTCGGCCGTGCGTGAATCGTCCGCTTTGTTATCGGGCTCATCATTCGCGGCCGGCACCGGCACCAGGCGATACACCGGAAACGGCACCGGGCCGAAACCCTGGGCCAAATCGTCTTCGCCCAAGGCATTGGGCGTCAGCGGCGCGGCTTTTTTGTCGGCCAGCAACAGGCGCAGGTTGACCCGGCTGTCGTTGCCCGGGCTGAGAAAGGGCTGGTTGCTGCAAGGTTCGAGGCTGTCACGCGAGACACGCCAGTCGGGGTAGCATGAATCGTCGGAGCTGGCCTGAGCCTGTAGGGAAATACCGGCCAGCAGAGCCAGTGCCAGAGGTGACAAAAAACCGATGCGCATGACGTGTCCTTGATCCTGAGTCCTTGGAGGGCCCCAATAATAGCCTGTTCTGAGCTGTGCTTCGGTGAGGTCCTACGCAAAATACCGATTTGTCCGATTCCAGCGGCGAAGCCTGGGCTTTTGTCCTAGAGTGGCGGTGTTTGCGCTCAGGCAAGCGAGCTAATGCCAGGGGTATTGAAGTGCGTCGGTCTGTGGTTGAGCAAAACGAAAAAGCCGGAGCGCTGCCAGCCTTGCAGCGCCTGGCCTGGCAAGGTGCTGGTCGACTCAGCCGTCTCTGGTGGGTACCGATCCTGGCGCTGGCCATGGCCCTGCGGTTTTACCACCTCACCTCGGCGGCAATCTGGGGCGATGAAGGGTCGAGCCTGTTGCTCAGTGAATACGCCGTGGCCGACCTGTGGTTTCACGCGGCTCATGATGTGCATCCGCCGCTGTATTTCTTCCTGCTGCGCGGCTGGATCGAAGTGTTCGGCGACAGCATCGGGTCCATTCGCAGCATGAGCGCTCTGCCGGGCGTAGCCGTGGTTGGCTTGGGCATCTGGCTGACGCGGCAACTGTCTACTCGGCGCGCGGCGGTGCTGGCGGGCATCCTGCTGGCGCTGTTGCCGACGGCGGTGCGCTACAGCCAGGAAGTGCGCATGTATTCGCTGCTGGGCGTGTGGCTGCTGGGCGCTACGCTGGCGCTACGCTGGCGCTGGTGTACTGGATGCGTCATCCCGAACGCACGCGCTATTTGGCCGCGTATGTGCTGTTGATGAGTGCCGGTTTCTACACGCATTACTTCACCGCGCTGTGCGTGCTGGTGCATTGGGCTTATCTGGGGATGCAGGCGCCAGGCCAACGTTTGATAACGCGGCCTGCATGGTGGGCGGCCAACGTGGTGATCGTGTTGTTGTACCTGCCTTGGCTACCGAACCTGTTGGACCTGGTGCAGCATGTCGACCAGCTCAAGGTGGGCGGCGACATCGGCTGGGAAGAGCCGGTCAACCTGCTGTCTGTGCCCTCGATGATCTGGCAGTTCGTGTTGCAGGATGCCGGCGATGATTTGTGGACGCCGCTGTTCTGGATATTTGCGCTGCTGCTGATTGCGGTGGTGTGGATGACGGCCTGGCGCCACCCGGGAGCTCGTTTGCCGGCGTTGTTTTTCTTGTTGCCGTTGCTGTTGGTGTATGGCGTGTCGTTTATCTCGCCGGTCTTTATCGAGCGCTACCTCACGGTGTATGCCCTGGGTTTGCCGATCGTCCTGGCGCTTGCCATCGACCGCTTGCCGTCACGCTTGTCATGGCTGGGCGCAGCGCTGTGGGTGCTGTTTGTGGGCATGGAACTGCTGGGCCTGAAGAACAACTTCGAGGTGGATGAGCACGACCAATTCAACGTGCCGGTGGAGTTCGTCAATCGCAATTACCAGGAAGACGACCGCATCGTCCTCAGCGATATGATGTGGTATCTGAGCTACGTGTACTACGACGAAACTGACGCCCAGTTGCAGCTCTACACCCCGCCCAAACCCGACGGCACGTCGACCCGGCCAAATGCCTACGGCTTCGGCACCCTGGTAGATCAGGATGGCGGGCGCATCTATCTGGATTCTTTATCGGCATTACCGGCCAATACCCGGCGCGTATGGCTGATCAGCAGCAATGAAGCACCGGACGACTTCGCCCCGCTCCCCGAAGGTTGGCGCGAGCTCAGTCGCCAGGACGGCGGTGGCGCACGGGCGCGTCTGTTCGTGCTGTGCAAGGTGCCGGCGCCGCAACCTGAGGGTTGCCGCTAGACTCGATTAACCCTTCTCTATCAGGAGCTCATCATGGAATCGCCAGTGCATAGCTTGCCGTCGTTGTTCAAACAGCTTGGGCTGGACGATGACCCGGTCAGTATTGAAAAATTTGTAGCCACGCATTCGCCGCTCAAGCCCGAATTGGAACTGGCGGATGCGTTTTTCTGGACGGCCAGCCAAAAAGCGTTTTTGCGTGAGGAGATTCTCGAAGATGCGGATTGGGCGGAGGTGGTGGATGAACTGAACCTGATGTTGCGCGGTGGGCGAGGGGTGTAAAAAACTTAGCCGTTACGCTGAAACTTGAAAAAATCTGGTGAGGCTTGAAAAAATCTGGGCTTTAATCGCTTCAGTGAGCTTTTTCTGAGGTTACGCATGTCTTTGGTCGGTTATGCCCATCTCCATCAGACCCTCGGGCTGAAAGCCATTGCGCCTGCCCGTACCGCAATGATCAAGCCTGTCACGCGGATCTCGATGATTGGCGATTGCCTGGCCGTTCCCCATGGAGTGGCGCCTGCTGCCGATTCAGTGCTCGACCATATTCTCTTTGCCCTCAAACACGAAGGCATCAACCTCGGCATCCTTGCCCAGGCACTTGAAGCGGTCAGCGCGGACCAACTGCTGCAAGAGCTGGATAAAGCACCCAACGGCGTATTCATCCGCAAAGCCTGTTATTTATGGGAGGGCCTGACCCTCCAACGGTTGGACTACAGCAAGCCAATCAACAGCCGCGTTTCCCCTCTGTTTGATCCGCAACGCTACGTAACCTGGCCTTCTACGCGAAATTCCCGCTGGCGGATCGACTTCAACGGTTTGGGTTCTTTGGCCTACTGTGCGACTGTTGAGCGTACGCAGGAAATTGATGCCTTGATGAGCCTCGATGTCCTGGGCCGTGCGAAATCCTTCATGGCCAGCCTCCCACCCGAAATGATGGACCGCGCCATCCAGTGGGCGTACCTGCACGAAACCCGCGATTCATTTGCCATCGAAAAAGAACAACCCAGCGAAGAAAAATCCCGCCGTTTCGTCCAACTACTGCGCCAGTCCCATGAAGGCCGTTTGCTCACCGAAGACTACTTGGTCGAACTGCAAAACAGCACCGTCTCCAATCCCTTCGACAAAGCCGTTGCGTTTCGCCACGAACAAAATCATCTGCACAACGGCCTGCGCGGCGGCGCCGGTGTGAGCTACGTGCCGCCAGCACCAGAGCTTTGCCAGGAACTGATGGAAGAGCTGATGGCCTTCGCCAACCAACCCGTGCGAGACGTTGATCCCTTGGTCGCGGCTGCCGTCACTGCTTTCGGCTTCGTGTTCCTGCACCCGTTCATGGACGGTAATGGCCGCCTGTCTCGCTTCCTGATCCACCAGACGCTTTGTCATTACGGCGCACTGGGAAATGGCTTGTTGCTACCAGTCTCCGTCGCCATGAAGCACGAGGAACAAGCCTATCTGGAGGCGCTCAAGACCTTCTCCCAGCCGACGCGGGAATTCTGGAACGTTACTTGGCTGGACGGCGACCACATGGCGTTCGACTTCATCGGCCACCCCTCGATCTACCGCTACTGGGACGCCACCCGCTGCGTCGAATTCACCCTGCAAATGGCCCGCCGCGCACTGGAAGTCGAACTGCGCGAAGAAACCGAATTCCTCGACCGCTACGACCGCGTGATCAAGGCCGTGAATCAACGCTACGACGTGCGTGGCAGTGATTTGTCGAAGCTGGTGATGATGTGCCTGGATAACGAGGGCAAGCTTTCCAAGCATCGGCGCAAACAGTTTCAGTACAGCGTGGCGGAGGAGGTGTTTGGGTTTATTGAGGAGGAGGTGGGGCGGGTGATTGAGGAATGTGGCAATCAGCCCTCGCCCATCTGAGGCATCAATGTGGGATGTAACTTTCTGGTGGCCAGTGGCGAGCTGTATGCACCAGAGCCACAATCCTCACTACTTCGGGCTCAACTTGATAAACAAGGCGGTAGCTCGGGTGCGGAATGATTTCGCGTGTTCCCGCAATCCGGCCTATTGGGCCAATTTCGGGGTTATGCGCTAATCCAAGTGCTGCCATGCTGAAGCGCCGGTCCATGTCGGCTGCGGCTTGTGGGTTTTTCTCAAACAGAAAATCCCAGATATCTCTACGATCCTACCCTGCCTCGGGCGTCCACGCGACCCTCATCCCTGACTATCTACTTGAGCGCGCCTGGCTGCGAATTCAGCTTCCAAATCTTCATTGGAAACCTCTCGGCCTGCGCGAATGGATGCACGAGAAGCATCAACTTTGCGTTGCAAGAACTCATCGTACTCTCGCGAGTGCTGCTGGGCCTGAATGAATTCACGCATCATTTCGCGTACGATTTGCGATGCAGGACGATGGGAGGCTTCGCATTCAGCCATGAACTGGTCGCGAAGCTCTGGTTCAAGCTTCATTGTAAAAACGGCTAATTTGGACATCAGCGATTCCTCCGCAATGGTATGCACAAAGTATATACATCGTCATTACCGAATGGCGTTTGGAAAAAGCTGAGACGACTGACGGTAGAGATCAATATGTTGGTTGCACAGCCTCAACCATCCCCCCTATAGTTCGCCCCGTCGCCGCACATCGGCGATCGGATTTGGCGATCCGAAATTCTGTGACGCGTTACAGCGTTCCTACCCCGTGCGTTTTTCCTTGGATGAAGGCATTGGGTTCTATGGCGGCTGTGCGCGGGAGATCTTCGGATCTGCCGGGTTTCACAGATAACCGGTTCGCCAACCTGCGTACAGCTGCCACCCTTATTCGTTTGGCGACGGGAGAAGGTGGTTCAAATCCTTATCTGTGAGGTTTATCGATGGACCAATACAAGCCGCTTCAAACCAACCTCACCGGCGTTCCCGTCCTGGCTTTCAACACCTTTGCCCCCTCGCATTTGCTCCACGAAACAGCTCGCAGCCGCGTGCGTATCGGCACTGAGCTGTTGGAGACCCTCGCCTCACCAAGCGACAACCCAAACCTCCATCATTTGGTCACTGCCGCATTGGTCTCACTGCGCGATGGCTTGGACATGCTGGGCGAGATCCAGCGTCGCCTGGATGGTCAGGCTGAAAAATAGCCCGGGCATCCGACGCTGATCCAAGTGTGGGAGGGGGCTTGCTCCCGATGAGGGCGTGTCAGTAAATGCATCAGTGGCTGACCCCTCGCCATCGGGAGCAAGCCCCCTCCCACATTCGCCCGGCGGTGTGGCCGCTGAATCGCTCCATCCATCGAGAAATTGTTTCAAAACTTGACGGCTCTTCCTCCCTCCACCATATTAATAGTTAGCAAACTAACTGTATGCGAACTATCCAGTGTCCCAATCCCTCGAACAACTTCAGATGAACCTGAGCAGCAGCATGGTGGTGGGCGCCCGTAACTGGCGCAAAATCTGCCAGACCACGCTGGTCAGCTATGGCATCTCCGAAGCCTGCGCCGTGCCGTTGTTGATGATCGGTCGCTTGGGTGACGGTGTGCACCAGGTCAAAGTAGCCCAGGCCTCCGGTATGGAAAGCCCGTCATTGGTGCGCCTGCTCGATCGGCTGTGCGGCGACGGCTACGTATGCCGCACCGAAGACATCCACGACCGCCGCGCCAAGGCCCTGAGCCTCACCGAGCGCGGCCGTGAACTGGTGCAGGCGGTAGAAGCCCAACTGGTTCGCCTGCGCAAGGAAGTCCTTGTGGATATCGCGCCCACCGACCTGGAAGCCGCACTGCGCGTGCTGCGCGCCTTCGAAGCGGCCGAGGCTGTGGCGCCTTGAACGGATTTTTTACCGGCTTCCCGCCCGCCCGCGACTGGTTCTACGGGGTCCGCACGTTCGCCGCGTCGATGATTGCGCTGTACATCGCCATGCTGATGCAAATGCCGCGTCCGTACTGGGCGATGGCTACCGTGTATATCGTCTCCAGCCCGTTTGTCGGGCCCACCAGTTCCAAGGCTTTGTACCGCGCCATTGGCACCTTTATGGGGGCAGCGGCGGCGGTGCTGTTTGTGCCGATGTTCGTGCAGTCGCCTTACCTGTTGGTGGTAGTGATTGCGTTATGGACGGGCACCTTGCTGTTCCTCTCCATGCACCTGCGCACGGCCAATAATTACGCCCTGATGCTGGCCGGCTATACCTTGCCGCTGATCGCCCTGCCAGTGGTGGATAACCCCCTGGCGGTGTGGGACGTGGCCGAAGCGCGTACCGAAGAAATCTTCCTTGGCATCGCGGTCGCAGCGGTGGTGGGCGCAATGTTCTGGCCACGGCGCCTGATGCCGGTGTTCGATGGCTCGGTGGCCAAGTGGTTCAGCGATGCTCAGGTCTATAGCCAACGCTTCCTCACCCGCCAGATTGACCCTGAAGCGGTCAGCAACCTGCGCGGCGGCATGGTTGCCACCTTCAACACCCTTGAGTTGATGATCGGCCAGTTGCCCCACGAAGGCGCGCGGCCGCAAACGGTGCGCAACACCAAAGAACTGCGCGGGCGCATGATTCATCTGCTGCCGGTAATCGACGCGCTGGATGACGCGGTGTACGCCATCGAGCATCGCGCACCGGAGTTTCTCGACCGGCTCAAACCGTTGCTGGAGGAAGCCAACGCCTGGCTGCAAAGCACCACTGAACAAGCGCCCCTGGAACGCTGGCGTGTGCTGCGTGACCAGATCGATGCCGCCCAACCCCAAGGCGAAGCGCTGGATGACCGCCACACGTTGCTGTTCTCCAACGCCCTGTACCGCCTCGGCGAATGGGTCGACCTGTGGCAAGACTGTCGCAGCCTGCAAGCCGCCATTCAGTGCGAAAGCCAGGACACCTGGCGCGCCGTCTACCGCCACTGGCGCCTGGGCCGGCTCACGCCATTTCTCGACCGTGGGCTGATGTTCTACTCGGCGTTTTCCACCGTTACCGCGATCATCGTCGCCTCGGTGCTGTGGATCCTGCTGGGCTGGACCGATGGTGGCAGCGCCGTGATCCTGGCCGCCGTCGCCTGCAGCTTCTTCGCTTCGATGGACGACCCGGCGCCGCAGATCTACCGGTTCTTTTTCTGGACCGCCATGTCGGTGCTGTTCGCCAGCCTGTATCTGTTTCTGGTGCTGCCCAATCTGCACGATTTCCCCATGCTGGTGCTGGCTTTTGCCGTGCCGTTTATCTGCATCGGCACCCTCACGGTACAGCCACGATTCTACCTGGGCATGTTGCTGACGCTGGTCAACACCTCGTCGTTCATCAGCATCCAGGGCGCCTATGACGCGGACTTTCTCAACTTCGCCAACGTCAACCTGGCTGGGCCCGTGGGCCTGCTGTTCGCATTTGTGTGGACCTTGATCGCCCGGCCCTTCGGCGCCGAACTGGCGGCCAAGCGCCTGACCCGTTTCAGCTGGCGTGACATCGTTGGCCTGACCGAGCCCGCAACCCTGAACGAACACCGGCACATGGCCGCACAAATGCTCGACCGCCTGATGCAACACCTGCCGCGCCTGGCCCTTACCGGCCAAGACACCGGCAGCGCCCTGCGCGACCTGCGCGTAGCGCTGAACCTGCTCGACCTGCTGGCCTACTCGCCGCGCATCCTCGGTGTGCCACGGGTGTTGCTCAACCAGGTGGTGGAAGGGGTGGGCGGTTACTTCAAAGCGTGCCTCAAGGCCGGTGAACGCTTGCCCGCACCCAGCGGTCTGCTGATGACCCTGGACCGTACGCGCCGCGCCCTCAACGGCCAGGGCCTGCAAGACGAAGACGACACCCGCCTGCACCTGCTGCACGCCTTGGCCGGCCTGCGCCTGGCGTTGTTGCCCGGTGTGGAATTCATTGGCGGCACGGAAATGGAAGCGCCGCTACCCGATGGAGCGCCTTTATGATCGGTGATCTGGATATCAGCGGGGTGTTCCTGCCCACGCTGCTGGTGCTGATGGGCATTACCTATGTGTTGTTTCTGGTGGTGCACGGGCTGTTGACGCGCATGCACTTCTATCGCCTGGTCTGGCACCGGGCATTGTTCAATGTGGGGCTTTACGCGCTGTTGCTGGGCGCGGTGGACTCACTCAGTCGATATTTGATGACATGAAAAAACCTTTTTTGACTATCGGCCGTGTCGTCCTGACGTTGTTGATCGTGAGTTTCGCGGTCGTCGTTGTGTGGCGCATGGTCATGTACTACATGTTTGCCCCCTGGACCCGTGACGGCCACATCCGCGCCGACATCGTGCAGATCGCCCCGGACGTCTCCGGGCTGATCCAGCGGGTGGACGTGCGTGACAACCAGTTGGTGACCAAAGGCCAGGTGCTGTTTGCCGTCGACCAGGACCGCTTCAAGCTGGCCCTGCGCCAAGCCCAGGCCGCCGTGGCCGACCGCCAGGAAACCCTGGCCCAGGCCCAGCGCGAGTACAAGCGTAACCGTGGCCTCGGCAACCTGGTGCCCAGCGAGCAATTGGAAGAAAGCCAGTCCCGCGTGGCCCGCGCCCAATCGGCCCTGGCCGAAGCCCAGGTGACGGTGGACTCTGCCCAACTCAACCTCGACCGCTCGGTGATCCGCAGCCCCGTGGACGGCTACGTCAACGACCGCGCACCGCGCACCCAGGAGTTCGTCACTGCCGGGCGCCCGGTGCTGTCGGTGGTGGACAGCAATTCCTTCCACATCGACGGCTACTTCGAAGAGACCAAGCTCGACGGCATCCACGTCGGCATGGGCGTGGATATCCGCGTGATCGGCGACAACGCTCGACTGCACGGGCATGTGCAGAGCATCGTCGCCGGTATCGAAGACCGCGACCGCAGCAGCGGCTCCAACCTGCTGCCCAACGTCAACCCGGCGTTCAGCTGGGTGCGCCTGGCCCAGCGGATCCCCGTGCGCATTGCCTTTGACGATGTGCCGGCGGACTTTCGCATGATCGCCGGGCGCACGGCGACGGTGTCGATCATCGACGACAAGGTTAAAGACGGGGACAAACCATGAAGCGGCTTCTGGCAACCGCTTCCCTGGGGTTGTTGCTGTCGGCCTGCCAAGTAGTGGGCCCGGATTACAAACTGCCGGAGCAGGCCGCAGTCAACCGTGGCGACCTGCAAGGACCGATCATGGGCGAGGGCAGCAACGTGGTCTCGGCGCCGGTGCCGGCCGATTGGTGGAAGCTGTATAAAGACCCGCGCCTGGACCAGTTGGTGCAGCAGGCCATGGCCTCCAACACCGACCTGCGCGTGGCCGCCGCCAACTTGCAGCGTTCGCGTTACCAGGTGCAGCAGGCTGAATCCGCCGGCGGCTGGAGTGCCGGCGCCAAGGCCGAGGCCCAGCGCTTGCAGGAATCTGGCGAAGCATTTTTGCTGCCGGACAAAGTCCCGGTCGGCAATATCGGCAGCGTCGGTATCACCACGTCCTATCAGTTCGACCTGTTCGGCACCTTGCAGCGCGGCATCGAAAGCGCCAAGGCCAGCGCCGATGCAACCCAGGCGGCGGCGGATATCGCTCGCATCACCCTGGTGGCCGATGTGGTGCGTTCCTACACCCAGGTGTGCGCGGCCAACGAAGAGTTGGCGATTGCCAACGAATCCCTCGACCTGCAAGCGCAGAGCACCAAGCTGACCCAGCGCCTGCGGGATGCCGGGCGCGGCGACGAAACCCAGGTGACCCGCTCGCAAACCCAATACAAATCCCTGCGCGCCGACATTCCGCGCTATGAAGCCTCGCGCCAGGCCGCACTGTTCCGCCTGTCGATGCTGCTGGCCAAGCCCGTAGACCAACTGCCGGCCGGCACTGGCACCTGCGCCGAGCTGCCACACATCGCCCAGTTGCTGCCGGTGGGCGACGGTGCCACGCTGCTCAAACGTCGCCCTGATGTGCGCCAGGCTGAGCGCCAGTTGGCTGCCGCGACCGCACGAATCGGCGTGGCCACCGGCGCGCTGTATCCGGATATCAGCATCGGCGCCACGGTAGGCACCGTGGGCCTGCTGGAAAACCTCGGCACACCGGCCACCAACCGCTGGGGCTTTGGCCCGATGATCAGCTGGACCGTGCCGACCAACGGCGCCCGTGCGCGTATCCATGAAGCCGAAGCCGCGACCCAGGGCGCTTTGGCACACTTCGACGGCGTGGTGCTCAATGCCATCCGCGAAACCCAGACCGGCCTGGCGCAATACACTGCGGTGTTGCAGCGCCGCGACGCCCTGGCCGAAGCCGAACAGTCGGCGCGAGAAGCCGCAGGCCAGACCCATCGCTTCTTCCAGGCCGGCCGCGAATCGTTCCTGGCCGACCTGCAAGCCACGCGAACCTACACCGATATGCGCGCGCAATTGGCGACGGCCAACACCCAGGTTGCCATGAGCCAGATCGATCTGTTCCTGGCCCTGGGCGGCGGCTGGGAAAGCGGACGAACGCAAGGGGTAAAACCCGGCAAACCGTGAGGTGATTGCTATGCTTTGTCAGGTGAGGCGCCGTGACGTCTCACCCGACAAAGCTCGCGTTTGCTCATGGGGATTCCAATAATGAAAAACCCTTATGCTCCCGCTTTCTGGTGCGTGCTCTTCGCACTGGTATTGTTATCGGCCGCGTATTTCTACGGTGTCATGCTCGCCCATCAACTCGACAAGGCCATGGTGTTCCTGGACAGCGCCTGCCTGGTGATCGGCACCTTGTCCATCGGCGTGGTGGCCTGGGCGTCTTATCAAAACCAGCGAGTGAAGAAAAAGCTCCTCGAGCAAGGCAAGACCCGCGTCGCGATCTGGGACACCAAGGTTGCCCTGCGCCGCGTCGAAACCGTATTCGACCGCTATTTCTGGGGCAGCTACTGGCAGCCCGGGCGCACCTTCCAGGAGGTCATGGGCGACCTCACCGGCACGCCGCTGGAAAAAAGCCTCGAAGTCCTGAAAAAGCAGTGCGTGCTGCTGGATCGGCAGGTTGCTGACGGTAGGCACTGGCTGGATAACGCGCGGGAATTGTCCGACGTGGCCACGCAAATGGCCCGCGAGCGCTACCAGTTGGATTTTTGCGACCCCAAGGCCGACACCCCCGGCAATGCCGTGATCCACCGCAAGTTTGAGGTGTTGGTGTACACCTGGACCGCCCGCTTAAAGAGTTTTGATCACCAGTTGGACGAAATCGAGCTGGAGTACTCCTGAACTCCTACGGAACTGATCCCTCTGAAAGGCTGGGCCGTTTGCGCTCGCCAGTGCTAATCTTCCCCCGTTTTCGGCGGGCTTGAGCCAACCCCTTCGGGGTTCAAGGAAGACAGCCCACTTCTCACAGGATTTGATCAGGTCACTTCATGAATAAGCCAGCAGTTGTTTTCTTGGGTTTTGTTGTCGCCATCGGCGCCGTCAGTGCGGGCGGCGCCTGGTACACCGGTAAACAACTGGAGCCGGTCCTGCAAACCGCCATCCAGAACGCCAACAAAGAGTTGCAGACCTCCATGGCCGGCGTCGACGGCAGCGTGGCTCTGGAGCTGGTGTCTCTGGACCGTGGCGTGTTCAGCAGCACGGCGCACTATCGCCTCAAGGGCCAGGGCAGCGTGTTCGGCGAAGACAACCCGAACCCCGAATTGCTGTTCGTCGACCATATCGAGCACGGCCCGCTGCCGTTCTCGCGCCTGGTGACCCTCAAGTGGTTGCCGGTCATGGCCACCAGTCACTACGAACTGGAAAAGAACCCCACCACTGAAAAATGGTTCGCCGCCAGCAAAGACGTGTCGCCGCTCAAAGGCGTGGCGAACATCGGCTACAGCCGTTCGGTCAGCGGCAACATCGAATTGCTGCCGCTGGAGTTCAAGGATGACACCTCCTCGGTGAGCTTCTCCGGCGCCAACCTGGAATTCGACAGCAGCGCCGAAGGCCAGAAGGTCAAGGCTGATGGCTTCATGAACAGCCTCAAGGTCGCGGCAATCGATGCCAATGGCGCACCGTTCGAAGCGGAACTGGCTGGCCTGACTGTTGCCAGCAACCTGGAGAAATCCACCTTTGGCTTCTACACCGGCCAGAACACCGTCGAACTGACCGATACCAAGGTCACCTTCGGCCCGCAGAAAGCCGTGCTGACCCTCAAGGGCTTCGAGCAGAAAGACTCCACCCAAGCCAAGGACAACAACCTGGCCGGCCGCGTCGACTACAAGATCGACGAGATCGGTTACCAGGGCAAACCGGTCGGCTCGGCCGCCATGGCCGTGAGCATGAAGAACGTCGATATCCCGGCGATGCTGGTGCTGACCAAGCTCTACCAGGACAAGATGCAACCGGTGCAAGCCGCGGCTGCTGCCGGCCAACCGGTGCCGGAACTGCAATTGACCGAAGCCGAGCAGGCCCTGGCCGAAGCCAACGTCAACCAGGTACTGGCTGCCAAGCCGCAACTGGCGGTGGAAAACCTGTCGCTTAAAACCACCCACGGCGAAAGCAAGTTCAACCTGGTTGTGGACCTGGCCAAGCCGACGTCCATGGAGCTGCCGCCGGTTGAACTGGGCAAGCAGATGATTGCGCTGCTGGATGCCAACCTGACCCTGTCCAAGCCAATGATCAGCGACGTAGCCGCCCTGCAAGCCCAGGTCGGTGGAGTGACTGACCCCAAAGCCATCGAGCAGCAATCGCAGATGGCGGCCGAGATGGTCAGCGGCATGGCAGTCGGCACGCAACTGGCAACCCTGGTGGGCACCGATGTGGTTTCCAAGCTGCACTACGCCAACAACGAAGTGACCTTCAACGGCCAGAAGATGACCGTTGAGCAGTTCATTGGCTTTGTGATGTCGAAAGTCGGTGCGGTGAGCGGCGCCCAGTAAGCGCTGAAAATGCAGTAAAAAAATGTGGGAGCAGGCTTGTGTGGGAGCTGGCTTGCCTGCGATAGCATCGCCCCGGTCTGGCTGAACGACCGCGGTGCCTGCATCGCGGGCAAGCCCGGCTCCCACACAAACCCGGCTCCCACATTCGTTTTGTGTGAGGGCAAAAAATCGCGACCGCACAATTCTGAACAATTGTTCTGAATTGTACTTCCCCCTACTTCGCTAAGAGATAGTTCTTACAGGAAAGCTAGGTCGGGTCCCGAGACGCCGACACCCTGATGCGTTTTGCTCAGGACCATCTATCGTTAGGGCTTTCCGTGTGTAAGGAAGCTCACGATATGCTGCGAAACCTCCCCTACAGTGCTTCAGGCCGGTTGCGTCTGCTTATCGGGGCCGCCCTGTGCAGCCAATTGCTGGTTCCTGGCCTTGCGTTTGCCGATCCCGCCTACGATGCCCTGATCATCCAGGCCCGCAACGGTCACTTCACGCCGGCGTTGACGCAACTGCGCCAACTGTCTGCCGAACGCCAAACCCCAGGCCAGGTCAGTGACCACCTGGTGATTGCCGGTTGGGCCGGGCAAGACGACGAAGTGCTCAAGGTGTACGAAGCACAAGGCAAGCACCGCAACCTCACCACCCAGGCACTTGCCACGGTGGCGCGCACCTATCGCAATCAAAAACAATGGGCTCAGGCCGAAGCGGTCTATCGCCAGGCTCTGCTGCGTGAACCGAATAACGTCGACTTGCAACTGGGCCAGGCCCTGACCCAGGCCGATGGCGGCAAGGCCAACGAAGCGGTGCAACGCTTGCGCACGATGGTGGCGGCGCAACCCAATGACCCGAACCGCCGCATGGCCCTGGGTTATGCGCTGACACGCGCCGGCTTGAATTACGACGCCTTGTTCGAGTTCGACCAAGCCTTTATCCGTGCCGGCGACAAACCGGAAGTGGCCCGTGAATACATCGTCGCCCTGCAAAAGGCTCGCTTGCCCGAAGCCGCCCTGCGCCTGTCGGCCAAGCGCCCGGGCCTGGTGGACGCGGTCACCCAGCGCCGCCTGGAAGGTGACCTTGCCGCCGAGCGTGTGCGCATGGCCGAGTTCGCTACGCGTACCGAAAAAGAACGCTACGTCATCGCCGATCGCGCCCTGCAGGATTACGACAAGCTGATCAGCCGCTGGGCTCCGGACGCCACTGCCCACGACGACGTCGTGCGCTGGCGTATCGACCGGCTTGGGGCACTCAAGGCCCGTGCACGCACCGCTGAGGTGATTCGCGAATACGAAGTGCTCACCGCCCAAGGCGTGCAGTTGCCGACCTACGCCGTGCGCTGGGTCGCCGCATCCTACCTCGACCAGCGCCTGCCGGAAAAAGCCGCGCCGCTGTATCGCCAGGCGCTGACTGCGGCGGATGCCGACGTCGGTGATCATGTCAAAGACAGCACCGCCCTGTTCTACGCCTTGTTGGAAAACGATCAGGTGGATGAGGCGCGTGCGGTCGCCACGCAGCTGGCCAGCACCGAGAAACCTCGGGTTGAACTCAAGGGTTTGCCTATCGGCAACCCTAACGACGAATGGATGGACGCCCAGCAATTGGCGGCCCAGGCCGGTACCTATGGCGCCGACCTGAATGCCAGCGAACAAGCGCTGGAAGACCTGGGGAGCAAAGCTCCGGGCAGCATCGGTGTACGTTTGGCACAGGCAGAAATGTACCGTGCCCGTGAATGGCCCAGACGCGCTGAAGACTCCCTCAAGGAGACCGAAAACCAGAGCCCTCGTGACATCGGGGTGGAAATGTCCCAAGGCTTCACCGCGTTGGACCTGCAGGAATGGCGGCAACTGGACCTGCTTACCGATGACGTCGTTGCCCGCGCCCCGGACAACCGCCAGGTACAGCGCCTCAAACGCTTGCGCGACGTGCACGACATGGCCGAAGTGCGGGTGGAAGCCTACACCGGCAAAAGCTTCGGTGGCGGCAACAACCAAGAGGCCGGCGCGGTGTCGGGTAGCCGGGACTGGGGCATAGAAAGCGTGATCTACACCCCGCCCATCGACGAGGACTGGCGCCTGTTCGCCGGTGTCGGTTATGGCACTGCCGATTTCGCCGAAGGTACCGGCCATCACCGTTGGCAGCGTGTGGGCGTGGAGCGACGCACCCGCGACATGACCATCGAAGCCGAAGTGTCCAACCACTCCTATGGCGATGGCGCCAAACAAGGCGCGAGCGTGTCGATCGCCCGCGACATCAACGACCACTGGCAGTACGGCGGCAGCCTTGGCTACCTGCTCAACACCACACCGTTGCGGGCGTTGAATGAAGGTGTCACGGCCAACGGCGGCAGCGGTTTTATCCGCTGGCGCGCCAACGAAAGCCGCGAGTGGAAACTGGCCGTCAGCCCGTCCCATTTCAGCGATGGCAACGACCGCGTCGAAGCCTTGCTCACCGGTCGCGAAGGCATCTACAGCTCGCCCAAAGTGCAAGTAGAGCTGGGCCTGGAAGTCGGTGCCAGCCGCAACAGCAAGGAAGACACGATCTACTTCAACCCCAAGTCCGACTTCAGTGTGTTGCCCACCGTCAACGTCAACCATGTGCTTTATCACCGCTACGAAACCCAGTGGAGTCAGCAGTTCCAGCTCGGTGCGGGTACCTATAGCCAAAAGGATTACTCCACCGGCGGCGTCGGCTTGATCGGGTACGGCCAACGCTTTCGCTGGAATGACGTGCTGGAAGCCGGCGCCAACCTGAGCCTGGTCAGCCGACCTTACGACGGCGAGCGCGAACGCGATTTGCGCCTGCTCCTGGACCTCACTTACCGTTTCTAGAAGAGCCTGACCATGACCCTCCTCAGTCGTTTTTTTCTGGTCCTGGGTGTAATGCTGGCCGCCGCATGTGCCCAGCAACCCGCGCCATTCGTTCCACCTGCCGAGCGGCCGACACTGGCCAGCGAAGCGCCGTGGCCGAAGAACCATTTCCTGGGCATTGCCTACCACGACGTCTCGGACAATGACCCTGACCAGGCCGTGGTGGCGGTGCGTACCGAGCGCTTGATCGAGCAATTGGCCTGGCTGCGCGAGAACGGTTACCAGGCGGTCAGCGTCGACCAGGTGCTCGCTGCACGCCGTGGCGGGCCGACGCTGCCACCCAAAGCGGTGATGCTCAGCTTCGATGACGGCTATTCCAGCTTCTACACCCGCGTGATGCCGATCCTGCGGGCCTACAATTGGCCGGCCGTGCTGGCGCCGGTGGGCAGTTGGATCGACACCCCGCTGAACCAGCCGGTGGACTTCGCCGGTACGCCACGGGCACGGGGCGACTTCCTGACCTGGCAGCAGATTCGTGAAGTGTCCCGATCGGGCCTGGTGGAAATCGCCGCCCATACCGACGCCAATCACAAAGGCATACTCGCCAATCCCCAGGGCAACCTCGAACCCGCGGCCACCACGCGCCGCTATGATCCGGCGACCGGTCGCTATGAAACCGAAGCGCAGTTCCAGGCGCGGATGCGTACTGACGTAGCAGCCATTTCCAATAAAATTCGTACCGTCACTGGCAAGGCTCCACGGGTATGGGTATGGCCGTATGGCGCGGCCGATGGCACCACCTTGGCGGTGGTCGGTGAACACGGCTATGAGATGGCGCTTACGCTGGACGACGGGTTGGATGATTCCAACAAGCTGATGAACAGCCCGCGCTTTTTGGTGGCCTCCGACCCGGATGGGGAACACTTCGCCAGCAGCATGGTTTCGGTTCAGGCCAAGGCTCCGTTGCGCGTCGTGCATGTGGACCTGGATCACGTCTATGACCCCGACCCGGTCCAACAGGCGCACAACCTCGATGTGCTGGTGCAGCGCATAGTGGACATGGGCGCCGTCACGGTGTTCCTGCAAGCCTACGCCGACCCCAAGGGTGATGGCCTGGTGCATTCGGTGTACTTCCCCAACCGCCACCTGCCGATGCGCGCCGACCTGTTCAACCGCGTTTCCTGGCAGTTGCATACCCGTGCCCACGCCAGCGTGTTTGCGTGGATGCCGGTGCTCAGCTTTGCCCTCGACGCCAAGCTGCCACGCGTGACCCGCTGGGACCCGCAGACCGGCAAGGTTGCTACCGATCCGGATCAATACAAGCGCCTGTCGCCCTTTGATCCGAAAGTGCGGCAGCTCATCGGTGAGATCTACGAAGACCTGGCGCGTACCAGCAACAGTGCCATCGACGGTGTGCTGTATCACGACGATGCGCTGCTAAGCGACTTTGAAGACGCCAGCCCCGCCGCACTCAAGGCCTATGCTGCCCAGGGCTTGCCGGACAATATCGCTGCGCTGCGTGCCGACCCTGCAGTGATGCAGCGTTGGACTCGCTTCAAGAGCCGCTACCTGACCGATTTCACCAACGAGCTGACCGTGAAGGTGCGCGCCATTCGCGGCCCGCAGATCCTCACCGCTCGCAATATCTTCGCCGAGCCGATGCTCAACCCCGGCAGCGAAGCCTGGTTTGCGCAGAACCTCGATGATTTCCTCAAGACCTACGACTGGACGGCGCCCATGGCCATGCCGCTGATGGAAGGCCAGTCGCTGAAAGACTCCAATGCCTGGCTGGAAAAGCTGGTGGCCACGGTCAAGGCACGCCCCGGCGCACTGGAAAAGACCGTCTTCGAACTGCAAGCCAAAGACTGGCGCACCCAGGCCGCGCCGGATATCAGCGCTGAACAATTGGCAGAGTGGATGGGTGTACTCAAACGCCAGGGCGTCACCAGTTTCGGCTACTACCCGGACAACTTCCTGGAAAACTCCCCGGACTTGAAGACGATACGTCCGGCCCTCTCCAACCAATGGAATCCTTGATCATGTTCGACAGAATCCTGGCTCTATTCGTGTTGGCGCTGGTATTGGGCTTGCCTCTGGGCCTGATCTTCCTGATCACCGGGCAGTTCCTGATGGACTTCGTGTTCTTCTACCCGCTGTTCATGTCGGCGCTGTGGATCGCCGGCGGCCTGTACTTCTGGCTGCACTGGGAGCGCCATTGGCCGTGGGAGGAAGACACCCCGGCGCCGACCCTGGCCGGTAACCCGCTGATTTCGATCATCATCCCTTGCTACAACGAAGGCGATAACGTCGCTGACACCATGGCGGCCGCATTGGCCCAGGTGTACACAAACATCGAAGTGATCGCGGTCAACGACGGCTCCAGCGACAACACCGCAGCGGTACTCGATGCCCTGGCACTGCAACACCCACGCCTGCGCGTGCTGCACCTGGCACAGAACCAGGGCAAGGCCGTGGCCCTGCGCATGGGGGCGGTGGCCGCCCGCAGCGAATACCTGGTGTGCATAGACGGCGATGCGTTGCTCGACAAGAACGCGGCGGCCTACATGGTCGCGCCGATGCTCGACAACCCGCGCCTGGGCGCCGTCACCGGCAACCCGCGCATCCGTACCCGCTCCACCCTGATCGGGCGGGTTCAGGTCGGCGAGTTCTCCTCGATCATCGGCTTGATCAAGCGCACCCAGCGGGTGTTCGGACGGATCTTCACGGTCTCGGGTGTGGTGGTGGCGTTTCGCAAGAAGGCGCTGGACCGCATCGACTACTGGAGCACCGACATGATCACCGAAGACATCGATGTCAGTTGGAAGCTGCAACTGGATCATTGGTCGATCTTCTACGAGCCGCGTGCCCTGTGCTGGATCCTCATGCCCGAGACCGTCGGCGGCCTGTGGAAACAGCGCCTGCGCTGGGCCCAGGGCGGCGCCGAAGTGCTGTTCAAGAATATTCGCGGCATCTGGCAATGGCGCCATCGCTACCTGTGGCCGCTGCTGTTCGAATACTGCCTGTCCACCGGTTGGGCCTTCACCTTCCTGCTGTCGGTGATCTTCTGGGCCGTGGGTAAATTCGTCACGCTGCCGGCGGCGATTACCGTGGACTCGTTGGTGCCACCCGCGTTTACCGGCCTGGTGCTGGCGATGGTGTGCCTGCTGCAGTTTGCGGTCAGCATCCTGATTGACCGGCGCTACGAAAAAGACCTGTGGAAAACCCTGTTCTGGACCGTGTGGTACCCGATGGTGTTCTGGCTGGTGAGCCTGTTCACCACGCTGGTGAGCTTTCCCAAGGTGTTGTTCAACCAGCATCAGAAGCGCGCACGCTGGGTCAGCCCGGATCGCGGAATTAAACCTGCCGGAGAGGAGGCGTGAGCATGAAACTGGTCAGAACTCGCCAGAGCCCTGTGATGTGGATCATCGATGTGTTGCTGACCCTGCTGGCCTGGGGCGGGCTGGTCTGGCTGCTGGCACGTGGCATCGGTGCCATGCTCGAGACCCATGGCGGCCCACGCATCGAGGCGCCGATCTTTGCCGCGCTCAACACCTTGCAGATCTACCTGTGGATCGCCTTGTTCAACGCGTTGATCCTGATCGGCTGGGCGCGCTATCAACAGCGCCGCGGCCGCCAGTTTGCCCAGCGCCGCGCAGAGGCCAATGCCCTGAGCGACAAGCACCTGAGTGAAAGCTTCAACCTGGGCGATGGCCACCTGGAGCAGTTTCGCAAACCCGGCGTGCTGGTGATCCACAACGACGAGGAGGGCGGAGTGGAAGACGTGAAGTCCCATGTCTCCCGCGACGTCGAGCGCCCCGGTCTGACCCTGGTGCCTGGGGCCGACAAAGACAAGGGCATTGGCTGACATCCTCAATGCTGCGAGTACACAATGTGGGAGGGGGCTTGCTCCCGATAGCGGTGTGTCAGTCATCAGATATATGACTGACACACCGCTATCGGGAGCAAGCCCCCTCCCACATTGGTTATTTCCCATCCTTTAGATTGCAGTGGTTCAACCCTCTCCTTGGAATTCCGATAAATGGGATCCAATTCACAAAACCCCCGCGAACTTTTCCCCCTTCTCCGGTACTAACCTAACTCGACGAAGACCTGATGGCTAAATAATGGCAGCCAGAAGTCATTCGTCGAATCGCCATCAAAATAGTTGCCGCTTGTCGGAATAATCACTGCAAGTGCCCGGCTTGAACTCTTTTGATGAAAAATTATTATTAGTAATCAACAGGTTAGAAGGCTAATCAGTCGAACGGCCCAGCTCCGCCCGTTTCTAGGCTAGCTGGAAGTTCGATGTTAGTTTCGCGGCCCTTGATTTTCGATGGATCGAACATGTCTTCGTTATTGCCACGGACTCGGTTTCTTCTCTGCACGTTCCTGCTCACCTGCCTGAGCCTGAACAGTGCATCCGCCGCCCCCACGCCTGGCGATCAGGACTTGATCCGCGACCGGCAGAATCGCCTGCTCGAAGAGCAGCAGCGGCGCCTCCAGGAACTCCAGGACCTGCCCGGCAAAGCGGAAAAGCCCCAAGCCCCGGCAAGCCCTGCCGACACTCGGTGCTTCCCGATCAAAACCATCGAACTCAAAGGTGCTGACAGCCTGCCGGCGCCCGAGCGCGAGCGCCTGCTCAAGCCCTACATCGGCCAATGCCTGGGCGTGTCGCAGCTTAACGATTTGCTCAAAACCATCACCGACTACTACCTCGGCAAAGGCCGCGTTACCAGCCGTGCCTACCTGCCGCAACAGGACCTTTCCACCGGCCACCTGCAAGTGCTGGTGGTGGAAGGCAAACTCGAAGCCTTGCGCAGCGCCGAAGGCAGCACAGTGACCGACCGCGAACTGGCCATGGCCTTTCCCGGCAAGGTCGGTGAAGCGCTGAACCTGCGTGAAATCGAGCAATTGGTGGACCAGCTCAACCGCCTGCCGTCCAAACAAGCACAGATGGAGCTCACCCCCGGCAAGCAGATCGGCGGTAGCGACGTGGTGGTCAAGAACACCGCGCAAAAGCCCTGGCGCGCCAGCCTGTCGCGCAACAACGACGGGCAGAAAAGCACCGGCGAACAGCAATGGGGCGCTGGCCTGGAGTGGGACAGCCCACTCGGCCTGGGCGACCAACTGATGCTGCGCGGCGGCCACGACGCCATCAGCGACCACCAGAAAACCTCGAAGAACACCATGCTCTACTACAACGTGCCCTGGGGCTGGTGGAACTTCAGCTACACCTACAGCGAGAGCGACTACCGCACCTACGGCATCGCCGACGGCTTCAAATACAAGCAGGACGGCGACAACCAGAACCACCAACTGCGCGCCGAGCGTGTGATCCACCGCGATGACGTCAGCAAGACCTCGGTCAACGTCGGCCTGGCGCACCTGCGCACCAACAACTACATCCTCGACGTGCGCACCGCGCCCAGCAGCAACCGCCTCAGCGAACTGCAACTGGGCGTCAACCACGGGCGGCGCATCGGCAGTGCCTTCATCAACCTGGACCTGGGCATGCAAAGCGGCATCGGCCTGCTCGACGCCCAGGCCCAAGACGAGCGTGACCCAGCAGGCCGTCGCCAGCCGAACTCGCGCTACCGCAAATACACCGCCACGGTCAGCTACCTGCAACCCTTCAGCCTGTGGGGCGAGTCGTTCAGCTTCAGCAGCCTGGCCACCGGGCAGCGCAGTGAAGACCCGCTGTTTTCGCCGCAGCGCATGAGCCTCGGCGGCTCGGCCTCGGTGCGCGGTTTCAAGGACCAATTGCTGACCGGCGACAGCGGCGGCTACTGGCGCAACGAAGTGCGCTGGGCACGCCCGGTGACCCTCGACTGGATGCGCCCGGCCTTCTTCGAATACGGCGCCAGCGTCGGTTACGACCAAGGCGTGATCCGCAACGACCGCTACAACGACAACGTTCATGGCCGGGTGTCCAGCAACTCCCTGGAGCTGTTCGCCCGTGGCAAACACGTCAGCACCAGCGTGACCTTTGCTCATTCGTTAGAAAGACCCGGTGTAGTCACCGAGCGCGAAGCGCCGATCTACTTCCGCATGGATTTCTTCCTGTAATTCAACGCCCCGCTGCATGAGAGCCTGACAATGGATGTTCGCCAATTCGCCTTCCTGGCCCGCCAACCTTCTGCCGCCCTGAAGCGCCGGGACGCGTTCTTCGGCCTGCCCAAGCGCGGGCTGGCGTTGATCCTTGCCAACGCATTGTTCTGGCAGCCGCTGCTGGCCCAGGCCGAGGGCATTGTGGTCAGTGCGCCGGGCACCACCGTGGGCGCGGCGGGCAATGGCGTGCCGGTGGTGAACATCGCCACCCCCAATGGCGCGGGCTTGTCCCATAACCAGTTCAAGGACTACAACGTCGGGCCCAACGGCGTGATCCTCAACAACGGCAACGGCGCCATGGTCAACACCCAACTGGGCGGGATCATTGTCGGCAACCCAAACCTCAAGGGCGGCGCGGCGAACGTCATCCTCAACGAAGTCAACGGCGGCAGCCCCAGCCAGTTGCGCGGCTACACCGAAGTGGCGGGGCAGTCGGCCAAGGTCATCGTGGCCAACCCGTACGGCGTGACGTGCAGCGGTTGCGGCTTTATCAACACCCCCAACGTCACCCTCACCACCGGCAAACCGGTGCTCGACGCAAGCGGCCAGTTGCAGCGCTATGAAGTGGACGGCGGCGCCGTGACCATCGACGGCCAGGGCTTGAACGCCAGCAACGTCGAGCGCTTCGACATCATCACCCGCTCGGCCAAGATCAACGCACAAATCAACGCCCGCGAACTCAACGTGATCGCCGGGCGCAACGACGTCGATGCGCAAAGCCTGAAAACCACCGCCCGCGCCGATGACGGCAGCCCCAAGCCGGAGCTGGCGATCGACTCCTCGGCCCTGGGCGGCATGTATGCCGGCGCGATCAAACTGGTGGGCACCGAGGCCGGTGTGGGCGTGAAGCTTGACGGCACCCTGGCCGCCAGTGGTGGCGATATTCAGCTCGACGCCAACGGACGCCTGAGCATGGCGCAGGCGGCGGCGACCGGTAACGTCAAAGTCACCGCGCAAAACATCGACCTCACCGACAAGGTCTACGCCAACGGCAATGTGCAGGTCACCAGTGCCCAGGCGCTGGTCAACCGCAAGAGCATCGCCGCCGGCCAGCGTATCGAGATCAACGCGGCCAGCGTGAATAACTCCGGCATCATCGAAGCCGGCGTCGCCGCCGACAACAGCCGCAACACCACCGGCGATCTGGTGGTGAACGCGCAAACCGTCACCACCAGCGGCAACCTGCTGGCCAGCCGCGCCCTGGCGATCACCGCCGCGCAAGCGCTGACCAACCAGGGCGCGATCATCCAGGCCAAGACCGTCGAGGTCAGCAGCGCCAAACTCACCAACCAGGGCGCCACTGCCCGCCTGTTCGGCGAGCAGAGCCTGGCGATCAACTCGCCGGCCATCGTCAACCTCGGCGGCTTGATCCGCTTCGGCGAAGGCCAGGCCGCCACGCTCAACAGCGCATCGCTGGACAACCGCCAGGGCCGTATCGAAATGGCCGGCGGCAGCCTGGTGCTCGCCAGTGCCGATCTGAACAACAGCGGCGGGCAAGTTATCGCCAACGACCTGACGGTCAACGCTGGCAAGCTCAATAACCAGAACGGCGTGCTGGTGGCCAAGACCGCCACCGTCAATGCCAGCGAACTCGACAACAGCCTCAAGGGCTTGATCCAGGCCGACGGTGGCGCACTCAACCTCGCCGTTTCCAACACCTTCAACAACAACCAGGGTTTCGCCCAGGCCAGCACCGATCTGAACGTTACTGCCGGTACCCTCAGCAGCAACGCAGGCGGCGTACTGAGCGCCGACACCGGCAAGCTCACCCTCACCGCCGCGCAACAGCTCAACAACGCCCAGGGCCGCTTGCAGGCCGGGCAGGGCGATATCGAACTGCACGCCGCCCACCTGGATAACCAGAGCGGTACGATTGTCGGCAAACAACTGCTGCTCGACGTGGCTGGCGGCGATATCGACAACCGCGCCGGGCGCGTGTTGGGCGACCACCTCGACGTGCGCGCTTCCGGCCTCGACAACCGCAACGCCGGCCTGCTGGCCGGTGGCGCCCAGGGCGTAAGCCTGCTGCTCAAGGGCCCGGGTCAGTTGCTCAACGCCCAGGGCCGCATTCAGAGCGAGGGCCTGCTGCAGCTGCAAGGCGAGCGCTTCGACAACAGCGCCGGCATCCTGCTGGGCCAGACCGTCGACGTCACCGCGCAGACCTTCAACAACAGCAACAAAGGCGCGCTGGTCAGCGATGGCGGTGATGTGGTGCTCCAGGTCAGCGACCTGCTCACCAACGTCGGTGGCCAGATCGACGCGGGCGAACGCAGCGTGCTGGTCAAGCAGCTCACCACCCTCAACAACGACGGTGGCACCCTGCGCGGCAAGCGCCTGGACATCGCCGCCCAGCACCTGAACAACGACAACGGCCAACTGCTGGCCGGCGCCGAAGGCCTGAGCTACAGCGGCCAGGATGTGAGCAACCGCAAGGGCCTGATCCTCAGCGGCGGCGCCCTCACCGAACTGAACACCACCCGCCTGGATAACCAGGGCGGCACCGTGCAGGGCGACAGCCTGACCGTCACCGCCAACAACGTCGACAACGCCAGCGGCGGCCTGATGGCAAGCCTGGTCGGCAACCTGCAACTCACCGTCGAAGCCCTGGCCAACCGTGGCGGCAAACTGTTCGGCAAAGAACAAGTGACCGTCAGCGGCGCCACCCTCGACAACAGCGCGGGCCAGATCAGCGGCAATCAGATCAACCTGACCTCACGCGACACCCTCACCAACCAGGGCGGTTTGGTCGAAGCCAACCAGGGCCTGGCCCTCACTGGCGGCAACCTCGATAACAGCGCCAACGGGCAACTGCGTGCCCTGGGCGGCGCCAGCAGCCGCGTCAACCTCAGCGGTGCGTTGAACAACCAGAACGGCACCCTCGAATTCGGCAGCCAGGCCTTCAGCCTTGACGCCGCCAGCGTCAACAACCAGAACGGGATGCTGCAACACGCCGGCACCGGCCTGTTCCACCTTAACACCGCCAGCATCGAAGGCAGCCAGGGCAATATTCAGGGCATGGGCAGCGCCGACTGGGCCTTCGGCAACGTCGACGGCCTGGGCCGCGTGCAACTCAACGACGTGCTCACCTACAAGAGCGACCAGGGGCTGGCCCTCAAGGCCGGCGACCGCATGGCCAGCGCCAAGGGCTTGATCCTCAACGTGGCCAGCCTGGACAACGGCGGCGAACTGCTCAGCGACGGTGACATCAGCATCACCACCGGCGATATCACCAACAGCGGCCGCGTCTCGGCCCTGCAAACACTCACCGTCGCCGCCAACAACCTCAGCCAGAACGGCGGCCGCCTGGCCGCAACCAATGCCCGCCTGACCCTCGGCGGCACCCTGGACAACCTCGGCTTCCTCACCGCCCGCCAGCAACTGGACATCGCCGCCGCGCAAATCAACAACCGTGGCACCCTCGGTGCCCAGGGCGCAGTGAACCTCACTGCGGTCAACGGCATTACCAATGCCGCCGACACGCTGCTGTTCAGCGGCGGTGACATGACCTTGCGCAGCAATGGCTTCAGCAACAGCTATGGCGATGTCTACAGCAAAGGCAACCTGAGTTTCGCCGCCCGCGATGGCGGGCGTGCCGTGCTGTTCAGCAACCGCTCCGGCACCGTGGAAAGTGAAGGCTCCATCGCTATCAATGCAGGCTTTATCGAAAATGCCAAAGATGAATTCGAACTCGGGCAAACGCTGACCACCGGCAGCTTGAGTTGGATCTGTGGCCAGCACTGCGGCGAGAGCGACAACTGGGAACGTGGCGAGATCACCATCTACGAGACGTACCTTGAGGCGGCGACCAAGGACTCGGTAGCGGCGCGCCTGGTGGCGGGCAAAAACATGCTGCTGCAAGGCGATAATGTGCAGAACCGCTACAGCCTGATGGCCGCCAATGGCGACCTGAGCATCACTGCCGGTGACCTGCTCAACCAGGGCGCCGCCACGCGCACGGGCCAGCGCAAGCTTGTCATCGGCACACCAGGTCACGTCTCCGACGATTTGTTTGAACGCATGCAATATGTCGACGTGCCCGCGTTCAATGCGGCCACGGCGGCCGGGAATTTCGACAAGGCGCGCTTCGAAGAACTCAAAAGCCGCTCGCCCAATAGCCTGCCGTTCGCCTACGCAAGTGACGTCACCACCTGGACCAACAACAGCGGCCCCGGCTACGACGCCACCCTGCAAGCCGGCGGCACGGTCAACCTCAACGTCGCCCGCACCCTGCAAAACGGCACGCTGCACAACAACACCCTGGCGCAGTTGACCGGCACCCTCGGCGACGACCAGACCGGCATCCCCGTCGGTGGCATCAACATCAACCTGAGCAAACACGCCAACGACCCGAGTGCCCAGGCGCCAGGCAGCGTGTTGCCCGTAGTGGGCGTGGCCCCCGGCGGCGGCTTCGTGCCCGTGGACTACACCGGCACCGCCTTCGCGCCGGTCGACCCCACCAGCTCGCCGACCTTCCAACTGCCCAAGGGCGAGTACGGCCTGTTCGTCAAAAACGCCGACCCCACCAGCCACTACCTGATCGAGACCAACCCCGAATTCACCTCGGCGTCGGGCTTCTTCAGCTCCGATTACATGCTGGGCAAACTCGGTTTCACCGCCGACAACGCCTGGCGCCGCCTCGGTGACGGCCAGTACGAAACCCGCCTGATCCGCGACGCCGTCCTCGCGCAAACCGGCCAACGCTTCCTCGCCGGCGGCCTGTACAGTGACGCCGACCAGTTCCGCTACCTGATGGACAACGGCCTTGCCAGCAAAGACGCCCTGCGCCTTAGCCTGGGCGTGGCGCTCACCGACCAGCAAGTCGGCGCCCTGACCCACGACATCGTGTGGATGGAAAACCGCGTCATCGACGGCCAGACCGTGCTCGTACCGGTGCTGTACCTGGCCCAGGCCGACTCGCGCAACGTGCGCGGCAACAGCCTCATCCAAGGCCGCGACCTCAACCTGGTCACCGGCGGCGACCTGATCAACGTCGGCACCCTGCGCGCCAGCAACAACCTCTCCGCCATCAGCAGCGGCAGTATCTACACCGGTGGCCTGGTCGAAGCCGGCAACAACCTCAGCCTGCTGGCCCAGGACAGCATCCGCAACGCCATGGCCGGCGAAATCCGCGGCAAGCAAGTCAGCCTCACGGCGCTCAAAGGTGATATCACCAACGAAACCACCGCCATCCAGGTGCGTGACGGCGCCGGTATGCGCACCCTCACCGACACCAGCGCCGGCACCATCGTCGCCCGCGAAAACCTCGCCATCGACGCCGGCCGCGACCTCACCAACCGAGGCGCACTCACCGCTGGCAACGACGCCAACTTAACCGCTGGCCGCGACCTCAACCTCATCGCCGCCAGCGACACCAGCGTCAAACACGAGACCCGCGACGGCGGCGAGAAATCCAGCATCACCACCGACGTCAAAAACCTCGCCGCCAGCGTCACGGCGGGCGGCAACCTCAACATGCAGGCCGGCCAAGACGTCAACATCATTGGCAGCAATGCCACCGCCGGCAAAGACCTCACCATCGCTGCCGGCCGCGACCTCAACGTCGCCTCGGTCAGCGACATGCACAACGTCGAGGGCAAGGAAAAGGACGGCAAAAAACGCATCAAGACCTCGGACGACCAGACTACTCAAGTGGCGAGCGTACTGACGGCGGGTGGGGATTTTGTCAGCCAGGCGGGGCGTGACACCACGATTGTGGCGAGCAGGATCAGTGCGGGGAATGAGGCTTATCTGTATAGCGGGGATAAGTTGAGTTTGTTGGCGGCTGAGAACAGTACGCATACGTTGTATGACATGAAGGAGAAGGGAAGCTGGGGCGCTAAAAAGGCGCAGATGGATGAAGTGACCCGCACCACCCAGGTAGGGACCGAGATCAAGACAGGTGGCAACCTAGTCCTTAAAAGCGACGGCGACCAGCTGTATCAAGTTGCGAAGCTTAATAGCGGCAAGGACATCATCCTTGATAGCGGTGGTGCAATTGTCTTTGAAGGCGTCAAGGACCTGCACGATGAGAGCCACACTAAGAGCAAAAGCGACCTCTCGTGGTTCAGCGCTAAGGGCAAAGGTAATACAGACGAAACCTTGCGTCAGAGCGAGTTGGTTGCCCAAGGACAGCTTGTCATCAAGGCCGCCGAAGGCATTCGTATCGACGTCAAACAGGTCGATCAGCAGACTGTAAGCCAGACCGTTGATGCGATGGTCAAGGCTGATCCTAATTTGGCCTGGCTCAAGCAAGCTGAGGCACGTGGCGACATTGATTGGCGCCAGGTGAAAGAGATTCACGAGAGCTTCAAGTACGACAACTCGGGGCTGGGTGCCGGTGCCAAGATTGCGATTGCGATCATGATGGCGGCGATTATGGGGCCGGTAGGATTCGGGTTGCAGGGAGCCACCCTTGCGGTGAGCACCAGCCTGAGTACGACGGCAGTCACCAGCACCATCAACAACAAAGGCAATTTGGGTGCAGCGCTTAAGGAAACGGTCAGCGCCAATAGCCTGAAAAGCGCAGCAGTCGCCGGGTTCACGGCGGGGGCTCTTGAGTATGCCGACACCAATTGGTTCGCTGGTGCTGACGGCGCAGGTGCAGGCACAAGTACAAGCACAGTCCAAGGTGTTACCCCGAGTACGGGTTCAACCTTGGCGGTTACGAACTCCTCCAAAGATATTTTCACCTGGACGTCAGCGGGCGATATCGCGCTGCGTACCGGTGGCCGGGCGGTGATCTCTAGCGGAATATCGACGGCCATTCAAGGGGGAAGCTTTGGCGACAACTTCAATGCGGCCTTGTTGGGAGAGGCTGGCAACGTTGCAATGGCTACCGGTTTTAATTGGGTGGGTGATTACGTCACGTTCCCCAATGGCAGCCCTCAAAAGATTATTGCGCACGCTTTGATGGGGGGATTGCTGGCTGAAGCCACAGGTAGCGATTTCAAAACCGGTGCTGCCGCTGCCGGGTTGAATGAGGCACTCATCAATCAGTTGGTGTGGGCTGCTCAAGGCAATGACGACATCACGCTGATGCTTTCACAACTAACAGGCTTGCTAGCGGCAGCGGCTGTCGACGGAGATTTGGACAAGGGCTCTCAGATTGCTCAGAAGGCAACGACGTTTAACTATCTTTACCACGAAGAAGTCGAGGAAATGCTTCGGGAGGTAGATAGCAAGACTACCGAGCAAGAGAAGCGTGAGGTCAGGCAGCGTTATGCGGAACTTGATCAGCGGAGAAATGACGAGTTGGATGCGCTTTGCGCACGCGATCCGCAACGCTGCCGAGGTATTGCTACTTCCTTGGCGAACGATGACCAGAAACTTGTCGATCTGGTAGGTAGGCTTCGATCCGAAAAGCAGGGTGGCGCTGCCTCCGCTGTAGGTTTTGTGATAGGGAACAACCTCGACGCTTCTAGCAAAATTGCAGCAGATATCAGCTCTGCAGGTGGCGGAGCATTGGTTAAACTGGGTGCAGAGGCTATAAAGGCTGGAGTCGGAGTAGCATTGCCGTCTCGCTCTGGGAAAGGGAAAGCTACTCAGGGTGAAACTGCGTCTCCTGACGTACCGTTAGTGTCAAAGGAAATATTAATATCCCGTGGGAAATATGGGGAAGCGGCAGAGCATATTTCAGATGCGCAAAATGCCGGTCATCCTGATGTATTAACAATTGATAGGCCTGGTGCTCCCGGAAACAGAAAGGACTCTATTGGTGGTCTTCCTAAGGTCCCTGGGAAACAGTTAGATGAGTATCCACCGGCAATGTTTAAAGAGGGTGGGACTGGAGCGAGTGTTAGACCCATAAGCCCGAAAGATAATATGGGGGCTGGCGCATGTATAGGTAATGCATGTCGCGGACTGCCCGATGGCGAGAAAGTCAGAATTAAGGTGGTGGACTAATGGCTAGGTTTAGAGAAAGTATATATTTGTCTTATTCGCAATTTTGCGTGTTTTTGAGTTCGCTTGATCAGCCGTATAATGATTGGAGTGATCGTAGTTATGCGCAAGGATTTGCGTGGAGGTTAGGGAGTGTCTCTTTTAGAGCTTTGATTGACGAAGGGGATCATATAATTAGCTTTTTCATTAACGAACAAGTGCCCGCTATAAGCGCAGACGTGGTTCGGGCCTTTAAAGTTCCCTTCTCGGTAATAGATAGAAATATTGAGGTTGGTAGTATTTCGAGTACGGTTCCTCTAGAACTGCCTGAAGGAGATTATTCTCTTCAGGTCGAATTTATAAGACCCTCCTCAAGTGCAGTGTATGAAATAAATGTCCATTTGAATTTAGGGGGCTGCGATTTTGAGGTGTTGAGAGCGGACGTCGAAATTGACGAGCAAGGTGAGTTTGATATCGATGCGGTTCCTGCGGGATAAAATTTCGGAGAAATGGGGGCGGATTTATTTCAATTCGAGATAGCGGTAATAAAGACTATTAAATAAATCTGTCCCCTTTATTCTTGATTAAATCTGCCCCCTTTTGTTGTGTTTAATTACATGGCGGGCGATTTGTGTCGGGCAAACAAGTATATGAGCTAACGATTGATGATCTTGATCGCTACGAAAAGGGGACAGATTTATTTAAATTTGTACTGGGATAAGCGTATTAAATAAATCTGTCCCCTTTTGTTATCCTTCTCTTTTGCCGGATTTACCAAGAGGAAGAAATTAATGCCTACCCTTTTAAATGACTGGTGCGCTTTTTGTGAGGGAAGAAATTACTTCGATAAGTCGCACTTTTTAGCGCTGTTCAAAGTGCATTCTTCTCTAGCTGAAATTACTGAAGCGTTAAGCTATTTTCCTCAAGCTGACAATTTGGTATCGCGCGTGAATGAGGTGATCCAAGCTGGTACGCTTGAAGATAAGTTATATCTATGCCCGACGATTGAATCTAGCGACTTTGAATTGATGCAAAAGGCAAAACTCTGGTTGCAAGCTCAGGCAAGTTTCTGTAAGTCTCTTGGAGACGACGAGTTGTACGGGATATGCCAACGTGCAAAATTGTTGTATGGAAGCAAAGATCAATTTAACGATTATGATAAATTAGACATTCCCAGCAATTGGATACTTGAACTGGTGGGGGATCAGGTCAGGGATTGCAGGTTGCTAAAAACAGAGCAAGAGTATGCACTGTTTGAGGCCCTTTACGGAGTTGCCGCTGATTATTATTTGGCTTGGTATATGGGGCAGCCTTTAATAAATCTGGATTTTGACTTTCGTTCATATTTCGAATTTTGGCGCTTAGGCGGTATTGGGTATCTCAGTGAAGATAAGTTCTTTGTTTGTCGAAAATAAAAGAGAGTGGGGGAAAATATTTTGATCTGTTATGGCAGAGAAGTGGACGGATTTATTTAAATTAGAGTTGAAAGATCTGTCCATTTTATTGAGGGGCTAAAATGAGATACTACTTAATGCGACAAGATGTAACTGTCTGCGATAGGTGGGTGCTCGGAGATGTACATCATGTAGATAACTGGCATTTCAGTGATCCTCCAGTTAATTTTATGGAGCCAGGCACATATACTCTCGATGTAAGATTCGACGGTAAAGAAGTTGATTATTCCCTCGCCGGATATGCCAGTGTTCCTGTTTTAAGCGAGAAGGCAAAAAATTCGCTCGCCGGTTTGCCAGAGATAGACAAACCTTATCAACATGTCGTTTTTGAGCCGGTTAAGATAAACCATAAAGTGGTTTGCCAGAGCTATTTTTTGATGATTATAGAAACGCAAATCGATTGCGTGGATGAAAAGCGCTCTCGCTATAAAAAGTTTGAGGTAGATGATCCTGTTAGGCCAGATATGGCCGGCAACTATCGTGCTTTCTACAATTTGGTGGTTGACCCGGGCAGGGTCGGATCAAGTCATATATTTAGACTTAAAAAATATTTGGGTGCGGTCATAGTAAGTGAAGAAGTGAAACGGCGATTTATGGCGGCTGGTCTTGTCGGCGTACTGTTTGATTCTGTTAATGGTGATCAAGAAAGCGTTACCTAGTTGTTCAGGTAGTTAGGGGAAGGCGGCGAATTTGTTTAATTTGTGGTGGTAGTGCAAAGACCATTGATTAAATCTGCCCCCTTTTGTTGTGTTTAATTACATGGCGGGCGATTTGTGTCGGGCAAACAAGTATATGAGCTAACGATTGATGATCTTGATCGCTATAGCGTTTGGTTTTTTCCGATGGACGATACCGTGGAGGATGAGTTAACTGTACGTCCGCTCGCCGAACAGGAAACGTGCTCAGACTTTCAGATTATCGTTCGAGCTGATTTTTTTGGTGAAAGACACTCTGTGTATCGCGGCTATTTGTATTGGAACTCCAATTCCGCAATTGAATGCTTAAAGCCTGTTATATTGTCTGATAAGGGAACGGTCGTAAATTTTTGGAGCGGTATAGTAACTCCCGCGTGGGAAAGTTCAGAGTTTGCCGGTTCGATTAGATCCGAGCTGCCTATTTCTTATGCCTCAGAACCGGTTTTCGGTCTTCCTTCCATTTGCGGAAAGCTGGAGGGACTTTATTATCTTTCTGATGATCAGGTGTGCTGCGTTAAATGACGCGAGAAAAGGGGGGGCTGATTTATTTAAATTTGCGCTGGGAGCTATTAAATAAATCTGTCCCCTTTTGTTAAAGAACTAGAGCAGAAGTTAATAAGCGTCTTGGAGTTGACTGAATGGAGGAGTCGTTGCCAATTATAACTAAAAGAGTTAACTCTGATGGGAGGGTCGAGTGTCATTTAGGCTTTTCTTCTGATTGGGATGGTTTTGACTCGATTGTAAAATATTTAAAAAAATATTGGCAGGCGAGCCCAGTTCAAACCGCTGATAATATTTATTCTCGACGTTGGGTGTTGATATGTATGGGGTTATGTTAACTGTTTATCACGACAGTCAAATAGGGAATTATTTGATTGTGGAAAATGGTGAAGATAAGGATAACTTACTCGGTCAGATCGAGGCGGATCTGATTGAGCGGTTCCGTTGATTGCTAGTCAGTAATGTTTCTACTTTTCTCTCCCCATAAGAAAAGCGGGCAGATTTATTTGAATTAGGCTTGAAAAGCCTATTAGATAAATCTGTCCCGAATGGCACTTACTTAACAGCTAACCGGCTGATCTGATTACAAAAAAAGAAAAAAGGCCGCCCTTGGTCTACGGTGATAGTTGCGAACACACACTACTAGAACAAGGACAGCCCGCGTGAATCGTAGACGTCAAATCGTCAGGCATCAACAGCAGCGCATTCAGCAGCACGCCAAAAACAGCAATGCCCATACGTTCTTTAAGCTGCTCGCCGATCCGGCGCTGCTACAGCGTGCCGAGTCAGTGATGCCCAAGCATCGTCAACGCTTGTTCCCGTCGACTGAAACACTGTCGATGTTTCTGGCTCAAGCCATGAATGCCGACCGTTCTTGTCAGAAGGCCGTGAATGATTTTTAGGAAAAGGGGACTAGGGAAAGGGGACAGATTTATTTAAATTAGAATTGAAAAGCATATTAAATAAATCTGTCCCCTTTTGCACAAGATCAGAATTTCAATAGCTCAGCGTATAAGGTATTTTACGAACACAAAATCAAGAGCGCTTTGAACGATCCAAATAAAGTAGTAGGATCGACAACTATAAAATTTAATCGCGAAGATCCTCGATCGTTGCGCCCAGATACGTTGGATGTTACTTATATAATCGATGGAAAGCGTCAAACTGTTCGATTTGAAAATGAAGCTCGCAGAATGCCGGAGCATAAAGAATGATTACCAAAGATATAGAAATTGTTAAAAGTATATTTGAATTGCTTCAGTCAGGAATTGTTGAAGATTATGATTCCTTCAGGTATGAGACTGAGGTGTGCGATGGATACATGGTTGAAGAAATCTCCATTGAGAAAAATGGCGTGGTAAATGAGCAGCCGCAAACTGATTTCAATGGTGCTGTTTTGTATCGATTAATTAAGGAGTTGAAGGCTAGCGCAGCATCGCGGGGTGAGAACTGGAGTTCTTTTGTGATGAGTTACGATGTTGGTGGGCAAGTAAAGACGAATTTCGTTTATCCGTGAGTAAAAGTGTGAAATTAATTTTTGAGTGTGAAAAGAATTTTTCAGGTTATGTTGTTGTTCCAAAGGATGCTCTGAAATGAAATTAAGCATTAAGTTTCCCGAGAATTTGTTAACCCACAGCCTGCTCGAGCAAAGGCTGATTCCTTGCATTTGCAAAATTGCAACGGAGTTTGAAATTGAATTTTTGGACCCTTTGCCAGAAGCTGCAGGAACCGTTCTGGAGTGGGATCGTGCAGAACTTGAAAAAAGAGCGATAGGTGGGGTAGGTGGGCAATACTCTCACTATGCACACGGTCGGGTGTCGTTAAAAAAAGTTGATATTGATATCTACCAAATATTGGATCTTGAAATGTTTTATAGGCTTTTTGGATGGTGCAGCATCTTGGAAAATGGCAACTATGCGCCGCCGGGGCAGTTTTGGGATGATGAATAAGTTGAAGAAAAGGGGACTGAAGAAAAGGGACAAGAAAAGAGGGCAGATTTATCTAGACTAGAGTTTAAAGGCTGTCTAGTCCTGAAGTAGGTGTAAACCTATTTCAGGACTAGACAGTCCCCTTTTTTCGTTGATTCGTGACAAAAATATTGGAAGGGATTAAGTCAGAAGCAGTAATCGTGGGTAGTGAAGTTAACAGCAGAAAAGGGGACAGGTTTATTTAAGCAGAAAAGGGGACAGGTTTATTTAAATTAGGAGGAAGCAGATAAGGGGACCGGTTTATTTGGTGGATTGCTCACGCACAAAGCGGGCGACACAAAGGCCGCCCGATTTTCACTCAAGACGGATCGGCATTAAGCCTGCGACTGATGACATCCAGCAAATCACACCCATCGCGCAGCGGAATGGCCAGCAAATGGGCGAAGTCTGAAAGTACTACGGCATCGCTGCTGAGTTGTTCGCGGAAGGCCAGGTTTTCCAGCAGTTGGGTGACGGCCCGAATGCGGTGCACGGCGGCGTCGTGAAGGACGTCGAGAGGTGCCTGGGTGTCGATGATCAGGGCTGGGACGGTGCAGTCGTGGCCGGTGAGGGGGATGTATCGATTCATCATTAAGCTCTCTATTGATTATTGAGGGCTCGTTCTTCGGGTCGCCAAACCCGGTCGCTTTTTGAGCGACGGCCGGACTATAAGCCGCACCACCAAGCCCGCGCAAGGCATCAAAATGCCGCCGCTTCGGAGCGTGTACGCAGCTACTAACGTCTTGCCACCCATTGCCGACATACTGCTCACGAACAAACGCACTACGACTATGCAAATCTGAAAGCCTCACCCCAAACATTAAAGGACCAATGTGAAAAACCTCCTCCTCATTCTCTTCGCCACCCTCATCCTCGCCGGTTGCGTCAGCCACCCTCTCACCCCCGAAAACCGCGCGCAGATCAAGACCGTCAAAGTCCTGCCCGTGAAGTGGGAAAAGAACATGGTGTACTTCGGCCGTGAACAAGCCTGGGGCGCGGCCCTGGGTGCCGGGGTTGGCGCCGGTGTTGGCATGGCCAGCGGGGCGTCCAAGCTGGGTACTGCAGCGTTGAGCGGTGCCGGGTTTGCCGCGGGCATGAAGCTCGGGCAGTTGGCCGAGATGCCGACGCCGGTGGCTATTCTGACGGTGATGGAGGCGGAAAAACTCGATGTAGGCGTGTTGCTCAAGCAGGGCTTTGTCGATGAGTTGGGTAAGACTTCGACGCTCAAGGTGGTCGGCGACGATGAGCCCGCCGATGCGCAGATTCAGCTGACCGTGTCCGAGTGGGGTTTTCGCCTGACCCAGGGTTTCAGCAGTGTGATTTATCCGACCCTTAACGTGTTAGCGCAGATGGATCGCGGCGATGAGATGATCTGGCGCACCTTTGAAGCGGTCACGCCGTTCAATGGCCAGAATGTCTATGGCTACACGCCGCTCACTTATCGCACCGACCCTGAAGCCTTGCGCCGGGCGTTGACAGGGATTACGCAGATTTCTGCGCAGTATCTGGTGAAGGAGCTCAAGTAGGTCTGTGCGAAGGCTGGCGGCTGTTGGTGGGCGGGCTTGGCCTAATGCCAGTCAGGGTTAAGCGCAGTTCCCCTGTGGGAGCGGGCTTGCCCGCGAAGGCGGTGTGTCAGTCGCTGCATCTGTTGCTGCACTACCGCTTTCGCAGGCAAGCCAGCTCCCACATTTGATCTTCGTTGCTTTGGGCATTGCGTTCGTTTAATTGATCGGCATTGGGCTTGCCCGCGAAGGCGGTGTGTCAGTCGCTGCATCTGTTGCTGCACTACCGCTTTCGCAGGCAAGCCAGCTCCCACATTGGATCTTTGTTGCTTTGAGTATTGCGGTCGGCAGTCATATGGCCGAAACAACTTGAGAACCGCTCTCAACCCCGTAAAATGCCGCAGCCGTTGCATCACCGTCTTTCAGGGAAGAATCCAGGCCAGCGCGTTTTCAGGCTGCCTGACTCCTTGGAAAACCCAGCAACGCTGATTTCCTCACCCAAGGAGCACCCTGTGAAGACACTGTCCAAAATCCTGCTGTCGGGCCTCACCGCCGCGGCGCTGTTGACCGTGGCCGGTTGCGCCACCGAGAGCAACCGCGCGATGCCGGTGGAGCAAGTCGCCAGCGCCCACGTGGCCTATTCCGGCGTGCGTGTGCCGATTGCCGTGGGCAAGTTCGACAACCGCTCCAGCTACATGCGCGGCATCTTCTCCGATGGTGTCGACCGTCTCGGCGGCCAGGCCAAGACCATCCTCATCACCCATTTGCAGCAGACCAACCGCTTCAGCGTGCTGGACCGCGACAACATGGGCGAGATCTCCCAGGAAGCCAAGATCAAAGGCACCGTGCAGAAGCTCAAGGGCGCTGACTACGTGGTGACCGGCGATGTGACCGAATTCGGCCGCAAAGAAACCGGCGACCGCCAGCTGTTCGGCATCCTCGGCCGTGGCAAGACCCAAGTGGCCTACGCCAAAGTCGCGTTGAATATCGTCAACATCAACACCTCCGAAGTGGTGTATTCCACCCAGGGCGCCGGTGAGTACGCGCTGTCCAACCGTGAAGTGATCGGCTTCGGCGGCACCGCCAGCTATGACTCCACCCTCAATGGCAAGGTGCTGGACCTGGCCATGCGCGAAGCGATCAACCGCCTGGTCGACGGCATCAACGCCGGCGCCTGGAACCCGCGTAACTGATCAGCCACACCACAAGGAGCAGTACACGGATGAGCAAGGCAGTGAAGTTGGCGCTGACGCTGGCAGCAATCGCAACGGTAGCCGGGTGCCAGACGGCGCCCCAGCCCCTGTATCAATGGGAGAGCTACCAGCCGCAGGTTTACGAGTACTTCAAGGGCGAGCCCAAGGAAGCGCAGGTGGAAGCACTGGAGCGCGACCTGCAGAAGATCAACGCCAGTGGCCGCAAGGCGCCGCCGGGTTACCACGCGCACCTGGGCATGCTGTACATGAACATGGGCAAGGATGACCAGATGGTGCAGGAGTTTCGCACCGAGAAGGCCCTGTTCCCTGAGTCTGCTGCGTACATGGACTTTCTGTTGAAAAACGCCAAAGCCGGAGTCGCCACTAAATGAGCCTGTTAAAACTCACCGGCGCCTTGCTGGCCCTGGCGTTGCTCGGCGGTTGCGCCGCACCCAAGACGGTTGATTATTCGGCGTACAAACAGGCGCGGCCCAAGTCGATCCTGGTATTGCCGCCTATCAATGAATCGCCGGAAGTGCAGGCGTCCTACAGCCTGGTGTCGCAAGTCACCTACCCACTGGCCGAAGCCGGCTACTACGTGTTGCCGATTGCCCTGGTGGACGAAACCTTCCGCCAGAACGGCCTGACCACCGCCAACGATATCCAGGCCGTACAACCGGCCAAGCTGCATGACATCTTTGGTGCGGACGCGGCGCTGTACATCACCATCAGCGAGTACGGCACCCAGTACATGCTGATCTCCAGCGACACTTCGGTGACGGCCTCGGCCAAACTGGTGGACCTGCGCACCGGCACCACCTTGTGGACCGGTTCGGCGCGTGCGTCGAGCGAGGAGGGCAATAACAACGGTGGCGGCCTGGTGGGCATGTTGATCACGGCCGCGGTCAAGCAGGTGATCAACAGCTCCACCGATGCGGCGCATCCGATTGCCGGTATCACCAGTGCGCGCCTGCTGTCGGCAGGGCAACGCACCGGGCTTCTGTACGGTCCGCGTAATCCCAAGTACGGCACGGACTGAACCGCGTCACCTGTGACGACGGTGCTGTTGGATCAAGTCGATGCGGGTGGCCGTGCCCATTGAGTCGCGCTGCCCGTTCACACTGGTGCCGATGGAGCCGTTGTGCAAGGCAACGATCTCGCCCGTATCAACGCTGATCAGCGGTGAACCGGAAGTGCCGGGCTTCTTGAAGGCATCATGGTAGACCGTGCCCTGATTACGGCTGTCCTGGTCGTATCCCTTGAGTGTGGTGGGTTGGCCCTTGGTATTTAGAAATGAAATGCCGAGGGCCTCTTGCCCGTGGTTGGGCATAAAGACTTTTTGCCCCAACGATGCCTGGGGGCCGGAGGCCAGCTTCAGGGGCGGGAACTGCTCGGCCAAGGCTTTTTTCTCGCCGGCGGGCAAGTCGACACGCAGCTCGGCATAGTCCAACCGTGCATCGCCACTGAGCGGCTTGGGGTCCAGCGGCACTTTGCGCTCTACCTTCATTCGGCCGGTGCTGTCTTGTTCATACCCCAGCCACAGTTCGAGCTTGCTGCCTTTGGCCAGCGCGTCGCGCACATGTTGGTTGGTCAGTACGCTGTTGCCATCGTTGATCAGCGAGCCGGTACCCAACGAACGGGTATGCACCCGTTCATAGCCCCATGAGTCCCGTGTGACCGTCACTTCGCGGATACTGCCCACGGCCCTGGCCGCGGTATGCATCGGCGTGCCCTTAAGGGATGCGTTGGCGTAGTTCTGCAAGGAGAACGGCGCTTGTTGTGGCGCGGCTGTTGGCGTGGGGTGGGGCTTGTACGGTGCTGTCTGCGCTGGCGTCGGCGGTTGCGGAGTTGTTGGCGGTTGCGGCGTAACTCGGGCGGGTGGGGTTGGCACACGGTTCGGCTGGGAAGCTCGGCTGATCACGTCGTTTGGCTTGATTGGCCCTTGGCTCTTGATATACAGGTCGGCTTGGCCCGAGCCATCCAGGTCAATCGCCAGGCTGTGCTGGCGCGTGTTCGGCTCATAACCAAGCAACGCCTCGCCCGGCCGGCCGCTGAAGCGGCGCACAAACTGCAGGTCCTTGATACCCGCGGCCTGCAGCGCGGCAGCCACATCGATCTTGTCCTGCCCGCTGGTGAAATCGGTGATCAGGTCGGGGCGTTGCGCGGTCGACTCGCTGGCGTTGTTATACACAAAGGTATCGCTGCCCTGTCCACCGGTAAGGGTGTCTTGGCCCAGGCCACCGGTCAGGCGGTTATCGGCGTGGTTGCCGATGAGTCGATCAGCACCCGTGCCGCCAATGGCGTTTTCCAGCGTCACCCCTTTGGCAATGGAGACGTTGCCTTTCATGCCGCCGACATCGGAGAAGTGTTCAGCCTTCAGGTTGATGGTCTGGTCCTGATGAAATCGCGAGAAATCCAGGGTGTCGTTGCCGCCCCCATCCCACACGCTGAACACGGGTGCGTCGTCCGCTGAGTTGAGGCTGAGAAAGTCACGCCCGGTATTGGAGTTGAAGCCGTAGACCGTGTCGGTGTCGCGGGTTTTGTAATTGGCACCGTAGAGCTTTTGGATGGCGGTGATGTCGTCCATCAGCGGCGCGCCGGCATAGTGGGTTTGGCGGTTTTTGTTGTGATCATGGCCCAGATGACCTGCCCACCAGTAACTCATCAGGCTGTAGGCGCGGTTGTCCTCGGCGTAGCGGGCGTTTTCAGCGTAGCTGCCGCCATTGTTGTATTTGCCGGGATGCATGAGGCCCAGGGTGTGGCCGATCTCATGGGCCAGCAGGTACCGGCTGAAACTACCGTGAGTGAAGGGTCGATTCATGCCGTCTGACGCGAACCAGGCCTGGGTGCCATCGCTGTAGATGCCTGGATAAGACGCATGGCCCGACTGGCCGGTCTGGTTCGGGTCATTGCCCAGTAACAGTTGCCCTTTGGCCTCGGGTGCATTCTCAGTGAAAGAGATATTGGCGACATCCGCCCAAGACTGCATGGCGCGCCTGGCCTGCTCTTTTTGAGACGGGGAGAACTCGTTAGCGCCGGTGGGTGTGCTGTAGGTGGCTTGTGAAGGTGTGAAAAAACGATAGCCGATAGGTGTGGTGCCGTCTGGGTTCTGCACTTTCCAACGATAGCCCGTTCGAGTGATTTGCTCTGCCGCTTGCTCGGTGGCGTAGGACAGCTTGTCTGAAGCGGCCCCGGCATAGCTCGGGCGTTCGGCGAATGAGGGCGGCTCATAGCGGTGTGTTAGGTTATTTTTTACGGAGTTCATCGCGATTTCTCTGATGTAAAAAGGCTCCAAAGACGTCAAGAAACAGGCTGTTCTGACAGGGAGGCGAACTCTCGATATGTGGTTGGTGGTAATGGCAGGTTCAGTTGCTTGTGTCTCGAAGTGTGACGCAGCAATTGGGCGAAGAAATAACCGTGGTTAACCCGGATCGGTGCTGCGTTACGTCTGAGCTGTTGAACGGATCATTCATTCACGAGGTTCAGCCCATGTCCCGCTCTGTGCTCTTGCTGCGTCCTGCTGCCCAAGGCTTTGCCGTCACCCTGCTGGTGGCGCTGGCTGGGTGTGGGCTGTCATCGTCCCCCGAAGTCGCCAAACCGATTGAACCGGCGCCTCTCGCCGAACTTCACAGCGCGCCGATCCAGAATGCAGTGATCAAGCGTATGGCGATGCCGGCACCTATGGCGGTGCGAGAAATGGCGACGATGGATTACCGCAGCGAACCCCGCGAGCAATACGCCAACCTGCCGGATAACCCGGTGCATCGCGTCGCCGAAACCCCGGTCTCCACCTTCAGCATCGACGTCGATACCGGCAGCTACGCCAACGTAAGACGCTTCCTCAACCAAGGTCGCCTGCCACCCGAAGGTGCGGTACGACTGGAGGAAATGGTCAACTACTTCCCGTACAACTATGCATTGCCCACTGATGGCTCCCCATTTGGCGTGACTACCGAGCTGGCCGCCACGCCCTGGAACCCGCGTACAAAACTGCTGCGCATCGGTATCAAGGCCTCCGATAAAGCCGTGGCAGAATTGGCGCCCGCCAACCTGGTCTTCCTGGTGGACGTGTCCGGCTCCATGGACCGCCGCGAAGGCTTACCGTTGGTCAAAAGCACGCTGAAATTACTGGTGGACCAACTGCGCGATCAGGACCGCGTGTCACTGGTGGTGTACGCCGGTGAATCCCGCGTGGTGCTCAAGCCCACCTCGGGCGCTGAAAAAGCCAAGATCCGCAACGCCATCGACCAACTCACCGCCGGTGGCTCCACCGCAGGCGCGTCCGGCATCGAACTGGCCTACCAGATGGCCCGCGAAGGCTTTATCGACAAGGGTATCAACCGCATCCTGCTGGCCACCGACGGTGACTTCAACGTGGGCATCAGCGACTTCGACAGCCTCAAGCAAATGGCGGTGACCCAGCGCAAAAGCGGCGTGTCCCTGACCACCCTCGGCTTCGGTGTGGATAACTACAACGAACACCTGATGGAACAACTGGCCGACGCGGGCGACGGTAATTACGCCTACATCGACAACCTGCGTGAAGCGCGCAAGGTGCTGGTGGAGCAACTCAGCTCGACCCTGGCCGTGATCGCACGGGATGTGAAATTGCAGATGGAATTCAACCCCGCCCAGGTCAGCGAATACCGACTGCTTGGCTATGAAAACCGCGCCTTGAAGCGTGAGGATTTCAATAACGACAAAGTCGATGCCGGCGAAATCGGCGCAGGCCATACAGTGACCGCGCTGTACGAAATCGTGCCCAAGGGCGAGAAGGGTTGGTTGGAGCCGTTGCGATATGCCAATGCACCGACGGCCGAAAGCAAATCCGCCGAGCTGGCGATGCTACGGGTGCGCTACAAGCCCGCTGCGGGCGGCAACAGCCAATTGATCGAGCGCCCTATCGCCAACCAGGCCACCCCGGCCAGCGACGACCTGCGCTTCTCCTCTGCCGTTGCCGCGTTCGCCCAACAGCTCAAGGGTGATGGCCGCTACACTGGCAACATGAGTTTGCAAGACACCGCCAAACTTGCCCGCTCGGCCCGCGGCGATGACCCGTTCGGGCTGCGCGACGAATTCGTGCAACTGGTCGAATTGGCCCAAAGCCTCAAACCCTGATCTCGCTCACAACCGAGATCAAATGTGGGAGGGGGCTTGCTCCCGATGGCGGTGTGTCAGTATCCGATGTGCTGTATGACCCACTGCTATCGGGAGCAAGCCCCCTCCCACAGTAATCCTGCTTCGGCTGACAAAAAGGAGTTCGCCCATTACATGGCCGTCCCAGACGATCCACCCAGCGACGAATCGCTGCTGGCCCGCTACCGAACCGGCGACGCTGGCGCGTTTGAAGCCCTCTACACGCGCCACCGTCAGGGCCTGTACCGCTTCCTCGTGTCCCTGTGCAACAAAGCCGAACTGGCCGAGGAAATCTACCAGGACACCTGGCTCAGCCTGATCCGCAGCACCACCCAGCCACAAGGCCGGGCGAGTTTTCGTACCTGGCTGTTCCAGATCGCCCGCAACCGCCTGATCGACCACTGGCGCAGGCACGGCATCCACAACCCCCTGCACGACAGCTACGACGAACAGCTGCACGCCCAACCCGACGACAGCGCCGGCCCCGAGCAACAACTGAGCCTGAGCCGCGACCAGGCGCGCCTCGACGCCGCCCTGCAAGAACTGCCCGAAGACCAGCGCGAGGTGTTTTTGTTACGCCTGCATGGCGACCTCGAAGTGCCGCAAATCGCCACCCTCACCGGCGCCCCGCTGGAAACCGTAAAAAGCCGCTTGCGCTACGCCCTACAAAAATTGCGGCGCCTGCTGGCCGAGGAGGTACCTGTATGACTGACTCCCGACACACCCCAGACGACGCGCTGCTCCAGCACTACCGTCAACACAGCACGGGCGAACCGCCCGCGTCCCTCGACGCCTTCATCCTCAACGCCGCCCGCCGCGAAGCCCCGCAGCCGCAACCCAGCTTGTGGCAACGCTGGCTGCAAGCCTGCCAACGCCCGCGCTGGCAAATGGCATTCGCCACCGTCGCCGGGTTAGCGCTGATGATCGGCGTGGTCATGCGCTCCCCCGTGCCGCAATCCGAAATCTCTACGGCGACATTCTCTGCGCTGCGCCACGAAGAAGCGGCTCAGCCAGCGCCGCAAGCTTTCTCCGCACCCGCGCCAATGGCCCGCATGGCGATGGCGCCACGGGTTGAAAGTGCTCCAGCCCAGGCTGAAATCGCTGACGTAATGGCGGCCCCGCCAGCGGAAAGACTCAGCAAGGCGGCGCCGAATGCATTGCCATCTTTGGAGCAGGAGTTGCAGGCCATCGTGAAGCTGCGTGAGGCAGGGGAGAGCAAGGCGGCTGATGAAAAGCTGTTGGCGCTGCATAAGCGCTTTCCGAAGGAGGATCTGCCGGCGCGGTTGGAGGTGTTGCAGAAGCGCTGAATCAGCACGCACAAAAAAGCCCTGGGTCTCACGACCTGGGGCTTTTCCATTTCATATCTGGTGCCCCGGCGTCGTTTGAACTGGGCGGTAAGGATGCCGTATTTACTGGATCTCGCAGGGGTTGTGCCGGTTAGGCATACACGTGGGCATACATGGCCCTTTCTGCTGCGCTTGGATTTACGCCTGTGGTGGGTGCTTTTCTATCTCGGGAGGACGTTGTTTCAGCTCCGTCTCACGGATTACGCGGCCAGTCGTACCATCAAGCTTAAATAGGGTTCTGCCCACGAGTAGAAACGTACTTTTACTGTCCGCCAGGATCAAATGGCCTACCAGGCGTTCGCCCTTGTCGGTTACCACGGTATCCACCGCTTCGAGGTCCCCGGCAGTTTCTAATTGGGTATACCTTTTAAAATCTGTAAGCCCAGCCCCCCTACCTTGTTGAACTCCTGCGCCAGGAGCGAAGAACGCCATAAACATGGCAATCCCTATCCATGCTGCAAGTCCAATCACTACGTTGGCCTTGGGCTTCCTCGTTATAACCGCAACAAAGAGCGCAGCAATCGCCACAAATGCGAAAGCCAGAAGGCCGGGTCCTACGATGGGCCATTGTTCCGCAGCGTCCAATGCACCAGAGAATAGACTGGTGTACCCATGCAGAAGCAGTGTAGGTGTGCTCAGTGATAGCTCGTTCTGGTCAATACCGAACTGCTGAAATCTGCCGGATAGGAGCGAGTACCCGTAGATCACCAGCGCGGCCTGCGATGCTAGCGCTCCAAATGTAATCAATTTGAAAGCTAGGTCTGTATTGGTTTTCGCCTCCTTGGCAGCTGGGTCATCTAACGTCTTGTGATGTGCAGGGGCTGAGGAAGCAGTGACGTGGATGGGTGTAAGCAGCTCTACCCTTAGCGGTTTGTCTCTGCGCCAGAACATGGTGTTTCCTACTCCAGTGGGTGACCGGAGAAAATACCCCCGAATCTGGTGCGAGGGTAGGTCTGACATGTCGCTAGGGGCCTTGGAGCATTCTAACCGCAGGGGGATCGATCTCTGTAAGAGCGGGACCGACGTATGGGGACGAGAACGTATCGACGGACGCATGGAGTGGGTTTATTTACCCTCAGTGTTTCAGGCGCCCGATGCACCGCACCGGGCGCGAACTACTTACTGCGGGTGCGGCCCACCAGGCTGCATGGCTAGGAGCAGGTCATCGACGATTGCTTTACCCATTTCACACAGGTAGTGCGAGGCAAACGCGAACTTCTCCGCCTTGGGGTCCATGGCGGCTTCAAGCGAGAGCATTTTTGCGTAATAGAGAACGTGCGCTGCGTGTTCAAGGGCTTCCAGAATAGGAACCCCGGGATTGACTCGAAACAATTTCAGATGGCTTTTTTCCTCGCCACAATCTGCGAAGGTCTGAGCGCCAATGGTTTTGGCGTCTGCGGGTGGGGTACTCATTGCTGACCTCCCACGTACATGGGGGCGGTATTGGTACGGACGGCACTACGGTAATCAAGCATGGTGTGAAACCTCTCTGATGACCAACTGAGACGGCCACACATCGTTTCCAGGCGATGGGTGGCAGCCGTGCGCAGGCTGGAAACCGAGACAGAGACTACTCGGCAGACACGAATGTCTCCCGCACACGGCCGCCATAAAGCACAAACACAGACATAAAAAAAAGCGTCTGCTGATTGTTTGACGACGCTACGTGCGTCTCGGTGACGGGTTTCCAGGCCCGGTCGCTGATGGGCAGCGACGGGGGGAGGTTAACGCGATGTTCTCTAGGCTGCAACACGTAATCTGTCGCACAGGTTTAGCCTGATACTTGGTCTTAAATAGAGGTCAGTATTTGATATCGAACAATGCTGCGAAACGTATGTTTAGCTGATGTCTGCTTCAACTACATAGGCTTGGACTAGTTTTTTATACTCCCTGCAGTTAGTGTCAACCTTATACGCATGAGTATCGCAAATATAAGTCCTGCTGATTAACTTTAACTTAGCTCCGCTTGCAAATAATACTTCCTTTTCATGGGCATGAGCCACATCTGCTCCATAGATATATGCTTTCGTTGAGGGGGATGCAGCGCGTAGAACTATGAAGTCCATACGGCCCGCATCATAAACTTTGCCCCTCCATTCGGCACTGCGTCGCGCTATTTGAGGACAGAAAGTGGTAGAAAGCGGGCGGTCGGTAGTGAACTGGTCATGCTCTGTTGGCCAACATCCTCCGTGAATGAGAGTTTGGCCATCGGCTAGGAAAATTCCATGCAATGAAATTTCTAATTCAACATCATCAATATTGTAGCTTGGATAGCTAGACTTGTAGTCGTTCAAAGCTGGAGGCGTTGATTTTGGCATCAGACTTCGCAAATGTTTCATTGCGGCGCTCTCTGAAAGCGCATTGTCAATAAAATCCTCTAAACGGTTGTCTGTTAAATGCTCCGCCATATGTTCAGCCGCCTGGTATGCAGAGGTAATTGTTTTCAATAACTTTTCTTTAATTGGTCCGCCGAAGTGGCCGTGCTGCGTTAAATGGGCAATCTGTTCCTCCTGTGTGCGCTCACGTGTTGCCCATCTTTCGAAGGGCGGCGAGAAGACATCAATAACGTCAGGTGCTGTATGGTTTATGCTATTCACTTTTAGTCCTTTATTTGCAGTGCTTGATTTTAAGGCGCTGCTTCCTTTGTTTATATCGTTAAGTCACTTTTTGACTGAAAAGTAAACGGTGACTCTGCTGCTTCTGTGATGTGCTTAATGTGCAGGGTGGGATTCTACTTTATTGAGTTGTAATGGTTTATGCATTGCGTAATTCGATCAAGTAAAATCTTAAAACCGGAGAATTCAATGGAGCCTTTTTTTTGTAGAACGATTTTCTTTGAGAAAATTTCTTTACCAAAATGTTTTGACTTGTCGAAGTCTTTATCAGAGCTGAATGTTTTTCCTTCAAAGGGTTCGTCTCTTGTGGCTTGAGTAAATAAATCCTCAATTGCTGAGTGTTTTCCTGTGGTTGGAAGTGGGGTTAGAACTATGTAAAGATTTTCAATTAAATATATAAAGTCTGCGCTTCTATAATTGTCTTTGCTTGGCGGTTTGGGATGTGGGGTGGCAGGGACCTTTTTATTGGTTAGAATCTTATTGATTTCATCAAAGCCGCCGTCGTTGTCTAGTACTATTATTACAGGGTGAGCAGGTTTGGGGGCGTTGTAAAATTTATGATTTTCTGCAAACTTTATAATGAAGTCTTTTAGGTATGACGTCCCTCCATATAGTTCTAGTAGGAAGCGAGTGCGCGCTGTGTAGCGAAATAACGAAATAAGTAATTGATATGGAGACGTTGCAGACTGGGCTTTGGCTAGTTGTGGGTAAGACGCTGCAAGCCGGCTAATTGCAGATTTCAAATAGATATTGTCCGTCTTTCCTTCGCATATGATAGTGGCTTTATCATTGCCGTAGAAATGTTGAAAGTAAAGGAAGCGACTAAATGTTCTTTCTCTGCCGCTCAGCAATTTTCGTGTGTTCTTGCCATGTTCGCTAAGTGCGTATTCGGGATTCAATGGTGGTTTTTGACGCAGTCGATTGTAAAAGTCGACGTGGTCGATAAAATTTAGTCGGCCTGCTAGCTGATTGATGTTTCCATTCTCTAGTTTGCCGTCTATTATTTCTACAAAGGATCCGCTCTTAAAAAGTAGATGACATTGCGATTTTACAGTTCGCCAGTACTCATATTTTACGTTTGGCTTTTTATTTACGATCAGTCCGGTAACATCTTGACGAGAGTCTTTATGTTGGATTCGTGTTTTTTTCAGGTTTAGTTTAAAGCCGGCTCTTTGGATTTCTGAGCTGAGCAGATGTCCAACACTATAAACGCCCTCAGTTTCTTTCATGATTTGTTCAGGAAAGAGCTTTTCCCTTGTGGAAAAAGTGATGTCGTCCGCGTACCTAGTGTATGTGCATGAAAGGGTTTTGGCTAAAGCAGATAATCTAATATCTAATATGTGAGTGATTAAGTTTGTAATCACTGGCGAACATGGGCTTCCTTGTGGAAGTTTGTTATCGTGACAAGCGATTTGTGCAATTACCGTTGCTACGTCTGGATTGAGGCGGAAATGGTTATTTGAAATGAAAAAGCCTCTTACGCGGCCAAAGTTGAAACAATCGAAAAAGTCCTTCAGATCTACGTTCAGAACATTTTTTCTATTTAAGTGCATCATGGCGTTGGTAATTATTGAGCGCTTCCGTACAAAGCCATGTGAGAGTGTGGGCGTAAATGTATCTTCAAGGAATTTTATTTTCTTGTGGTCTGGGCTTCTATCTTTTTTCGTAATTACAAATTTTGTTTTTGCCGCTGTTGCAGGTTTTGATTTGTTGATTTCGTCAATACAGTCTAACAAGAGCTTTGAGAGGGCTGTTTGTATTATTTTAAGCCGTTCATGCGGGGCATTGATTGTACGAGTTCCCCCGCTTTTTTTGGGTATCGTAAAGCTGGAATATTGAGTGTCAGTTTTAAGAACATACAGTACATATGTAAGCGTCGAGGCCTTTACGCCTAAAATTGACGCAAGTTCTGGCTTTGATCGTACAGCTCGGAGAGCGTCAATTTTTCTCATGGTATGAACTATGCTAAGGAAAAAGAGAGGCTTATGGGCACTCCTATGCAAACTGGAGGGACCGTCAAGTAGCGACAAGTCTCAGAGGGCAGCCCATTCGGACATTGTTTTCACTGATCGCGATCCGCGATCCAAAAATCTGCCCATAAGCCGACGCGAAAGCTAGCAAAGTGGCATCATGTCTGCAAGTGAGAAATCAATGAGCTTCGCTCCCTGAGCCAAGTATCGTGTTACCGAGGTTTCAATAATTTGTGCTGACGCAGTGAGGTATCACCGCTAGGAGTGATGAAATTTTGTTTGATCGATATCGAATGAGAGGGCTTGCGCGCGTGAATTGCAAAGTGTGTGGAGAAAAGGGCCGGATCGCTTCCGGAGAAAAAGGGGACGGAAATCCCGGACAGCTCAAACCGAAACCCCGCTCAACTCCCCCCCCAACCCCAAAAAACAAAAAAGCCCCAGATCTCCCGACCTGAGGCTCTTCCATTCCACATCTGGTGCACCCGGCGGGATTCGAACCCACGACCCCTGCCTTCGGAGGGCAGTACTCTATCCAGCTGAGCTACGGATGCTTGTGCGGGCGACATCATACCCATGTCGACCTGATGCGTCCATTCCGGCATTTCCCCCGCCCCCTGTCGTCCATTTCCGACAAAAAATGGCTAATCGCCACCCTCATTCACAACTCCCCGCGCCGCACGTCCCTTTGTTTGCTTTGCTCTTGTGGCTTTACACCGCTTCCACGCCGCAATTCCCCAGGTGAACGCATGCATTCCAAAGGAACCGTGATGCTCGATCTCCCGCTCAGACAAACCCTGCTGGCTCGCTCCGATTTGTTTCGAGGTATGCCGGAGCACCTCTTGCGCTACGTTGCCACCCATATGGTGGAGCGCACGCTGGATGATCGTGAGCTGTTGTATTTCAAGGACGACACCCTCGAATTCATTGCACTGGTGGTGGAGGGCCGGATTTATTCGGTGGTGCATGGGCCGGATGGTCGAGAGCAGATCATCGGCAGCACTGGGGCCGGGCAGGTGGTGGGGGAGACGGCGTTGATCAAGGATCATGGGCGCGAGTCTTCCACCTTTGCCAGTGGCCCTACGCGCTTGTTGCAGTTGGGTAGCCGGCATTTTGGTGTGCTGTTTGAGGAACCGGCGTTTCTGCGGCGTTTGTTGATGTTGATGATGCTGCGTTTGCTGCACGCCATCGAGTTGCTGGAGTTGGTGTGCCTGCATCGGCTGGAGTCGCGGTTGGCGCGGTTTTTGTTGGCCAATCTGGGCGAGATCGACCTGGCGCTGGCCTTGCCCAGTGTGTCGCTGCCCGCCAGCCAGGGGGTGTTGGCGTCGATGCTGAATACCAGTCGCCCCAAGCTTAATGTGCAGCTGCAAGTGTGGCGTCGCAATGGCGTGATCAGCGGCAATCTGGAGCGCATGGTGATCAACGATGTTGAGCAGTTGCGGCGCAAGGCTTTTGCGCTGAATTAGTTGCCGCAGTGTTCCCCAGGTAACAGCGTACCCCCGTCGAGCCCTCGCAGACTGGCCCTTCATCAAGGATGCACAGGAGTGCTGGCGATGGGGATGACTGTTGAGTTCAAGGATCAATGGGCCGCCGATGACCGTTTGTTCGAAGCGAGTTGGCGCGCTGTGCAGGGCGAGCTAAAGCGCCGGGCGTTGCGGCGGGCCAAGGGCAATCTGGATCAGGGCCAGGAGTGGCTGTCGGCCACGGCGATCAAGGCCCTGTTGTTTTTTCGGCGTTCGCCGGAGCGCATTCGTGACCCTGAGGGGTTTCTGTTTCTGGTGCTCGATCATGTGTTTCTCGACAGCTTGCGGCGCAGCAAGCGCGAGGGGCGGCTGTTCGATGATTCGGTGGATCTTGAACACGATCACTTGGCCGCGCTCGCCGCGCCCTGCGCTTCGGTGCTGGAGCGGGTGGAATGTTATGAGCGCCTGGAGCAGATCGAGGCGCACGTCGCACGGTTACCGCTGTTGCAGCAGCGTTTGTTCGAGATGCGTTTTGTCGACGACCTGCCTTACCCGCAAATCGCTGCCGCGCTGCACGTGAAGCTACCGCTGGTGCGCAAGCGTGTGCAACTGCTGCGCAGTGCTTTGCGCTGAAGGTGATTCACAGACGTTGGCGTGGGGCGTTCTAGTGATATGAGCGCAGCACGCCGCCGCTATCCACACCCAAACCTGGGTGAATGCCATCAAGGAGAGATGTATGACAGAGGTCAACAGCCAGATCACCGACGCGGTCACTCAAACCAACGTCAAGGTGGTGGCCGAGGCGCCGGCCCAGGCCATCGCGTCGCTGTACCAGGTGGCCAGCAGCGCGGCGGGCCTGTCGTTGCAGAACGCGGTCAACAGCCAGCAGGCGATGAATCAGATTTCCAACGCGGTGATCTCCAAGGCCGTGGCGCTGATCATGCAGATTGGCGAGAAGGGCTGAGGCCTCGGGAGATTGATTATGTCGTGGTTCAGCAGAAAGAAACCCGCCGCCTCCCAAGCAACGCCCGCCGCCGATCCACCTGCGCCAGCGCCCGCTGCACCGGCCTCGCGCTCGATCATGGCGCGCATGAACGAGCACCTGCTCAACCAAGTGAGCACGCCGTCGCCCGACAGCACGGCGGCGCTCAATAGCCAGATCGTGCAGGCGGTGCAGTTCACCAACGCGCAGAACTTTGCCTATGCCCCGGCGCAGATCGCGGTGCCGGCCGACATGATGATCAGCCAGGCGGCCGGGCTGGTGGCGCAGGCGGCGGCGGGGTACTTCGACGGGGTCAGCAAGATCGCGTTGGCGGCCCAGGCCGTGCTGCTCCAGCAAATGACCGAGAACATCGTCAACGACAACCTGCCAGGCGCTGCCGAAGACGCCTTGGGCGCCTTGGCCACCGACCTGCTGGTGGGCGCCGCTGCCGCCGTGGCCGCCGCCGCCGGAGCCATGGAAGCCGAAGCCGCCAGCGTGGCCATCGACAAGATCGACCAGAGCATCGCCAAGTACGCGAGCACCCTGGCCAACCGGGCCGCGCCAGCGGCCTGAACCCAGCACAGCGCTCCAGCGTTCGGCTGGAGCGGTGCAACAGCAACTTGAAAGCAACTTTTCTTGAGTGAGGAGCGACATCATGCAGCCTGGAGATATTATTTTTTCTGTCAAACAAGATGACGACAGCGCTACGCGGGCGTTTATCAAAGCCGGTCAACTGGTCAAGGCCAAGGTGTTCTCGCAGGACACGACCTACCTGAATGTGGTGCATCCGGCGATTGCGGTAAGCGACACGATGGTGATCGAAAGTGTCGGCAGTGGCCTGGCCCTGACCGACCTGAGCCTGGAAAAACCGCCGCGCTCGGCGATGGTGTTTTCCTGCGTGGATACCGAACTGGGCGAGGCGGCGACGGTAGCTGCCAAGCAGTTCTATTTCGACAAGATCGGCGGTGATATCCGGGGCCGCTATAGCGTGTGGAACGCGATGATCTCAGCCTTTCGGCGCTGGACTTCCGATACCAGCCTGGTGACGCGGATCAACGAGTCCATCGACATCGGCAGCGGGTCCTTTTGTTCGCAGTTCGCGGCCAACTGCTATGAAGTCGGCAACCTCTACAACGAGGCCAATCTGCTGCCGCCTCCGCCTGCCATTTTCCCCAACCAGCCTAGCGCCATAACGCCTGCGGAGTTGGCGACCTTCTGTGATTCCTCGCCGCACTTTTACTTTGCAGGGTTCTGGCAGGACAACGTTGAGGTGCGGCTTTAGCGGCGCTGTTGCCGTCCAGCCAGTGCCGCAGGAGGTTCACATGCAGCCACCGGTTCTATCCAGCGCTGATCGCCAGCGGCTTGAGGCGATGCTGCGCAGCCCGCAGATGTTCGAGGGTGCGCCGCGAGCCATCGTTGACGAAAGCCTCAAGCGCGCGGTGCAGGTGCTTGAACAATCGAAGACCAACGAGCAGGCCATTCGCCAGGCCGCCCAGCAGAGCGAGGCGGCGGTACGCCAAGCGCTGAATGGCGCGCCCGATCAAAGCGTCGAGCAGTTGGATCTCAAGCGTGAGGTGAACAAGGAGATCCAGCAGTTGATCGCACGGATCGAGGCCGCCCTGGCCGGACCTGCGAAATCCTGAAGCCACAGGTTTCACAGCCCTTGTTTGGCAACGTTCATTGATGAACACGGAATGCACCGTGTACTAAATAAGGAAATTGATCATGGCATTTGTTAACGAGCAAATTACCGACGCGGTCACCCAGACCAACGTCAAAGTGGTGGCCGAATCGCCAGCGATGGCGATGAGCACCATCTATCAATCCATGGCGCAGGCCACGGCGATTCTGTTCCAGAACGCCGTGTCGGCCCAACAGCAGCAAAACACCCTGGCCCAGGCGGCCACCAACCAGGGCGTGATGCAGATCTACAGCGTCGATACCACCGCAGGTGCGGCGGCCACCGAGAAAGTCGCCCAAGGCGGCGTGTCGGATAACCTCACCAGCCTGTTGACCGTGCTCAAGTCTTTCCAGCCTTAAGCACTGAGCGATAACGGATGTTGTTCTTTCTCAACCCAGGAGTTTCAACCATGAGTACAGTCAGCCCGCAAATCACCGATGCCGTCACCCAGACCAACGTCAAGGTGGTTGCCGAATCACCCGCGATGGCCATGAGCACCATCTACCAATCCATGGGCCAGGCCACGGCGATCCTGTTCCAGAACTCGGTCTCGGCCCAACAGCAACAAAACACCCTGGCCCAGGCGGCCACCAACCAGGGCGTGATGCAGATCTACAGTGTCGACACCACCGCTGGCGCCGCGGCCACCGAAAAAGTCGCCCAGGGGGGCGTGGCCGACAACTTGACCAGCCTGCTGGCCGTGCTCAAGTCGTTCCAACCTTAAGCTGCGAGGTCCCCAACGGCCCCGGCGCCCACAAGGCTCCGGGGCTGTTGTCGTGTGTGCGCTTGATCTGAAAGATGAGCCGGATGCGCCATATTCGTTCTTTTTTTCGAACATCCTATTGCCCTGTACCCCCATTGATCCTAGGATTCGTTTGAGATTTCAAACGCTCTGTCTCCCGTGCGCACTTTCATTTCTTCTGCGCGCTGGGGCTGATTTCCCTGACGGCAGCCCACAAGGCGCCTTTCAACAACTCTAATTCGCTCCGCGTGCGCGCGGTGCTGTTAAGGAAAGCCGACATGCAGCTCAAAGATACCCAATTGTTCCGCCAGCAAGCCTTTATCGATGGCGCTTGGGTCGATGCGGACAACGGTCAGACCATCAAGGTCAACAACCCGGCCACGGGCGAGATTCTCGGCACCGTGCCGAAGATGGGCGCCGCGGAAACCCGCCGTGCCATCGAAGCCGCCGACAAGGCGCTGCCGGCCTGGCGTGCACTCACCGCCAAGGAGCGCGCCAACAAGCTGCGCCGCTGGTTTGAACTGTTGATCGAAAACCAGGACGACCTCGGCCGCCTGATGACCCTCGAACAAGGCAAACCACTGGCCGAAGCCAAGGGCGAAATCGTCTACGCCGCGTCCTTTATCGAGTGGTTCGCCGAAGAAGCCAAGCGCATCTACGGTGACGTGATCCCCGGCCACCAGCCCGATAAGCGCCTGATCGTGATCAAGCAGCCTATCGGCGTGACCGCAGCCATCACCCCGTGGAACTTCCCTGCGGCGATGATCACCCGCAAAGCCGGCCCGGCCCTGGCCGCCGGCTGCACCATGGTGATCAAGCCGGCCTCGCAAACGCCGTTCTCGGCCCTGGCCCTGGTTGAGCTGGCGCACCGCGCCGGTATCCCCAAAGGCGTGCTCAGCGTGGTCACCGGCAGCGCCGGCGATATCGGCGGCGAGCTGACCAGCAACCCGATCGTGCGTAAATTGTCCTTCACCGGCTCGACCGAAATTGGTCGCCAGTTGATGGCCGAATGCGCCAAGGACATCAAGAAAGTCTCCCTGGAGCTGGGCGGTAACGCGCCGTTCATCGTGTTCGACGACGCCGACCTGGATAAGGCCGTCGAAGGCGCGATCATCTCCAAGTACCGCAACAACGGCCAGACCTGCGTGTGCGCCAACCGCCTGTACATTCAGGATTCGGTGTACGACGCCTTCGCTGAAAAGCTCAAGGTGGCGGTGACCAAATTGAAGATCGGTAACGGTCTGGAAGAAGGCACCACCACGGGCCCGCTGATCGACGAAAAAGCCGTGGCCAAGGTTCAGGAACATATCGCGGATGCCCTGAGCAAAGGCGCCACGCTGCTGGCCGGTGGCAAGGCGATGGAAGGCAACTTCTTTGAGCCGACCATCCTCACCAACGTCTCCAAAGACGCCGCCGTGGCCAAGGAAGAAACCTTCGGCCCGCTGGCGCCGCTGTTCCGCTTCAAAGATGAAGCCGACGTGATCGCGATGGCCAACGACACCGAGTTCGGCCTGGCCTCTTACTTCTACGCCCGTGACCTGGGCCGTGTGTTCCGTGTGGCCGAGGCCCTGGAGTACGGTATGGTCGGCGTCAACACCGGGTTGATCTCCAACGAAGTGGCACCGTTCGGCGGCATCAAGGCGTCGGGCCTGGGCCGTGAAGGCTCCAAGTACGGGATCGAGGATTACCTGGAAATCAAATACCTCTGCCTGGGTATCTAAGGCGCGGGATTGCAGTAAACGCAGAGGGCACGAGAGCGCTGTCCCTTTGCGTGTTTCACATCGTAATTCGTAGTGGCCGGGAAAGCTGGGGCAGTCGATCATCGAATGCTGCCGTAGTTGCCTCCCCGCCACGCATGCCTTGGACCACGCCACCCGATGAGTGGCGAATGAGGACTTTATGAGCAAGACCAACGCTTCCCTGATGAAACGCCGCGAAGCCGCTGTACCGCGCGGTGTTGGCCAGATTCACCCGATCTTCGCCGACTCGGCGAAGAACGCCACCGTGACCGACGTTGAAGGTCGCGAGTTCATCGACTTCGCCGGCGGTATCGCCGTGCTGAACACCGGCCACGTGCACCCGAAGATCATCGCGGCCGTGACCGAGCAGTTGAACAAGCTGACCCACACCTGCTTCCAGGTATTGGCCTACGAGCCCTACGTCGAAGTGTGCGAAAAAGTCGCCGCCAAGGTGCCGGGTGATTTCGCCAAGAAAACCCTGTTGGTCACCACCGGTTCCGAAGCGGTCGAAAACGCGGTGAAGATCGCCCGCGCCGCCACGGGCCGTGCTGGTGTGATCGCCTTCACTGGCGCTTACCACGGCCGCACCATGATGACCCTCGGCCTGACCGGTAAGGTCGTGCCTTACTCGGCCGGCATGGGCCTGATGCCAGGTGGCGTGTTCCGTGCGCTGTACCCGAACGAACTGCACGGTGTGAGCGTCGATGACTCGATCGCCAGCATCGAACGCATCTTCAAGAACGATGCCGAGCCACGTGATATCGCTGCAATCATCATCGAACCGGTACAGGGCGAAGGCGGTTTCTACGTCGCGCCGAAAGCCTTCATGCAGCGCCTGCGCGAACTGTGCGACAAGCACGGCATCCTGCTGATCGCCGACGAAGTGCAAACCGGTGCCGGGCGTACCGGTACCTTCTTCGCCATGGAACAGATGGGCGTTGCCGCCGACCTGACCACCTTCGCCAAATCCATCGCTGGCGGCTTCCCACTGGCCGGTGTGTGCGGCAAGGCCGAATACATGGACGCCATCGCCCCAGGCGGCCTGGGCGGTACCTATGCCGGTAGCCCGATTGCCTGTGCGGCAGCCCTTGCGGTGATGGAAGTGTTCGAAGAAGAGCACCTGCTGGACCGCTGCAAGGCTGTCGGCGAGCGCCTGGTGACCGGCCTCAAGGCCATCCAGGCCAAGTACCCGGTGATCGGCGAAGTGCGTGCCCTGGGCGCGATGATCGCGGTCGAGCTGTTCGAAGACGGCGACACCCACAAGCCAAACGCTGCCGCCGTTGCCTCCGTGGTGGCCAAGGCGCGTGACAAGGGCTTGATCCTGCTGTCCTGTGGTACTTACGGCAACGTGTTGCGCGTACTGGTGCCGCTGACCTCGCCGGACGAGCAGTTGGACAAGGGCCTGGCGATTATCGAAGAGTGTTTCTCCGAACTCTGACACGCCCCGCTCCTACGAAAAGCAAAAAAACCGCTTCGGCGGTTTTTTTGTGCCTGCTTCATTTTACGCACGCGGTGGCATTGTCTAAGGTGCAAGCATTGCCGATGGAGCGTGCTGGATGACTGCTGTTGATTTACCTGCTGTACCCCGAGTGTTGATTGCCGAGGCGGACCCCTGGTCGCGGGACCTGCTCAAGCAAGTGTTGTTGAATGTGCGTTGTGATGCGCGGCTGGATGTGTGCGCCGATGGTGAGCACGCTGCTGCGCTGTTGCGTGAGAAAAGCTATGACCTGATCCTGGCGGATTGGGAGCTTGCAGGCGTCGATGGCCTGAGCCTGCTGCGCAGTGTGCGCCAGCAGCGCCGCTCCCCCGCATTGCCATTTATTCTGCTGAGCAGTCGCAACGACAGCGCCAGCGTACGCGAAGCCTTGCCCCTGGCGCCCACGGCCTACCTGACCCGCCCGCTGAACATGGAGAGCCTGACCCAGCGCCTGCAAGACCTGCTGCTTAACGAAGGCGAAAGCGTGTATTGCGAGATCCCGGCGCTGGCACCGGGAATGACCTTGCCGGCATTCCTGGAGCAGCGCCGAGAGGTCTGCGATGGCGCACCGTTGCGCGTGGACGTGAAAGCGGCGGTGCATCGCAGCCTGGGCCCCGAGGGCGTGGACCTGCAGCAGCTTGAAGATCAGGTGCGCATGGACCCGCAAATCACCGCTGTGCTGATCGCCGCCGCCAACAGTGCCGGGTATCACGGCACGCCGGTGCAGACTCTGCACGCGGCCCTGAACAAGCTGGTCCCCGGGCAAAGCATGAACCTCATCCTGGGCCTTGCGCTCAAGCACAACGTGGTGCTGGGTGACCCTGGGCTGGTGGCCTACGCCGAGCGGCACTGGCAGTTGTCCGAGGACAGCGCCGAGTACGCCCGGCGCCTGGCACGCATGTTGGAACTGGATCACCAGCGCTGCTACAGCGCCTGCATCCTGCATCGGTTGGGCGACCTGGCCTTGTTGCGCTGCCTGGAAGACTGGCGTCAGGGTGGCGGCGCCCTGGATGACGAAGCGATCGGCGAATCCCTCGACAGCTTCGGCGCCGCCTACGGTTCGGCGTTGCGCACGCGTTGGCGCTTGCCGCTGGAGTTGCGCCAATTGATCGCGGCCACCTATTCACTGGAAGGCGGTGTGTATTCACGCGAAGCCTTGGTGGTGAACCTGGCGACGCAGATGGCGCGGTTGACCGAGCACGAAGGGCTGCAAGAGCTGGCCGGCAGCAAGACCGCACGGCTGCTCAAGGTGGGCTTGTCCGAACTGACGCGAGTACGCAAAACCTGAAACACACACCGATCAATTGTGGGAGCTGGCTTGTCTGCGATAGCGGTGGGTCAGCCAAGACGCCATCGCAGGCAAGCCAGCTCCCACAGTTGATCGGTATTAACCGGCTATAACGCGGTTCTTGCCTTGGCGTTTTGCCTCATACATCGCCGCATCCGCCCGGGCGAACAGGCTGTCGAGGGTGGAGTCATCTTCACGCAAGCTGGCCAGGCCCTGGCTGACGGTCACGCTGAACTCGCGCCCTTCATAGCTGAACAACAAGGCCTGGATCTCCTTGCCCAGCCGTTCGGCTACTTGCAGGGCCATTTCTGGCGCGCAACCGGGCAGCACAGCGGCGAACTCTTCGCCGCCAATGCGCCCGAACAGGTCGCCACGGCGCAATACTCCCCGACCACTCTCAGCGATGCGCCGCAGCACCTGATCGCCCTCCAGGTGGCCGTAGGTGTCGTTGACGTCCTTGAAGTCATCGATGTCCAGCAACAGGAACGCCAGCGGTGTGCCCTGAACGCAGGCGTTGTCGAACGCCTGGTTGGCGCATTCGAAAAAATACCGGCGGTTGCTGCTTTGGGTCAGCACGTCGGTGGTGGCCAGACGGTGCAGTTCCAGCTCCAGCAGCTTCTTTTCGGTGATGTCTTCGGCCATGCCAACCACAATCAGCGGTTCACCGGGCACCCCCTGCTGGTTGATGTAGCACTTGTCACTCAGCCAGCGGATTTGCCCGTCGGCGGTGATGATGCGGTACTCGCGGTCTTCCACGGCGCCTTGTTCCAGCACGCGGGCCAGGCTGTGTTCGGCGTAATCGAGGTCTTCGGGGTGAACGCTGTTGCGCCATTCGCGGTGGTCGGCCAACAGCAAACCGGCCGAACGACCGAATATGCGCTCGTAGGCTGGGCTCACATACAGCACGCGACGGGTTGCCCAATCGATGGCCCAGAGCACGGCGTTCACGCTGACCAACAGCGAACTGAGCAATTGCTCGCGCTCACTCAGCCGCTCCACTTCGCCCTGGGCATGCATCAGCGCCAACAGGGTCGCCGCCGCAGCTGGACGCGGCGGCTCGGCAGTGGGCACATCGGGCAGGCAGGGCTTTTCGTGAACCATCGGTACAACTCTCTCTGGGCGCGCCGCAGGATGGAGCAGCGGTCACTACAAGGGGTCACCATGATGGCGAAGTGTTCTTTGAGAGAGGGGATTTGCAGTGAAGTTCCGTGATCGGCATGGATTGACGGTGCCCGGAAAATGGCGCCAAAAAGCCAGTGTGTGGGAGGGCAAGCCCTCCCAAAGTACCGTCAGACCGCCGCAGGGCGCAGCGAGTAGGTCTTCAACTGGTGGGCAAAGTCGCGCAGGGATTGAATGCCGCTGGCCTCGGCTTCGTGCACCCATTCCTTGATCGCGGCCAGCATATCGTGGCCATTGGTGCTGGTCTTGAGCCAGATCTGCTGGAGCGCCAGACGCTTTTCATAGATCACGGTCAGCGCATGGCTGTGCTCCAACATGCTTTGGATGCGCAAGTGGTGACGGTCATCCAGCAAGCTGGTTTCCCGTGACAACAGGCGCTTGGCACGGTGGAACTGGTGACGTACCGAGTGATCGACCTTCTCCAACTCCTGCTTGACCAGCGGGCCGATCACCAACTTGCGGTATTGGGCCATGATCTGGAAGCGGTTGTTGAGGATCGCCATGGCGGTGTCCATGTCCAGGCTGCCCTTGCCTTCGACGCGGTGGGCGATGGGGGCAACACGCTGCACCTTGGCCAGGCGCAGGAAGCTGAACACCTTGATCCAGGCCCAGCCCAGGTCGAACTCCCACTTCTTCACCGACAGCTTGGCCGAGTTGGGGTAGGTGTGGTGGTTGTTATGCAGCTCTTCGCCGCCGACGATGATGCCCCACGGCACCAGGTTGGTGGCGGCGTCACGGCATTCGAAGTTGCGATAGCCCACGGCATGGCCCAGGCCATTGATCACGCCGGCGGCCCAGAACGGAATCCACATCATCTGGATCGCCCAGATGGTGATACCGATGGTGCCGAACAGCAGCAGGTCGATCACGCCCATGAGCGCCACGCCCAACAGCGGGTAGCGCGTGTAGAGCTTGCGTTCGATCCAGTCGTCCGGGCAGTTCTTGCCGTAGATGCGCAGGGTCTCGGGGTTCTCCGCCTCGGCACGGTACAGCTCGGCGCCTTTGCGCAGCACCGTGGACAGGCCCTTGATCACCGGGCTGTGCGGGTCATCGACGGTTTCGCATTTGGCGTGGTGCTTGCGGTGGATGGCGGTCCACTCGCGGGTGTTCTGCGCCGTGGTCAGCCACAGCCAGAAGCGGAAGAAGTGTTTCAGGCCGGCATTGAGCTCAAGCGAGCGATGGGCCGAATAACGGTGCAGATAGACAGTGACCCCAATAATGGTCACGTGGGTCATCAACAGCGTGACTGCCACCAGTTGCCAGGCTGACAGGTCAAGAAAACCGTTGTACCACATAGGCTGTATGGCCCTCAGATAAAGAAAAGAACAGCTCACGCATTATCACTAAGCCTACAGAGAAAACCAGCCGCTCTTTCAGATAGGAGTGACTGGATGTTTCTTATTCTATAATCCCCGGCCTTCGTAGGGCGATTCTGTTTTTTTGGTAAGGAATACTGACCATATGCTGTTTTCATACCGAGGAGCCCTACGTGCGGGGCTGGTATACCTGTTGATTTCCGTCGTATGGCTCAGACTCAGCCACCAATTATTGATCAACTTTATCGATGAACCGGGGGCGCTGGCGCATTGGCTGCAACTTCGCGGCTACGTCTGGGTAGCCCTGAGTGCGCTGGCTATATACCTGATGGGCGCACGTTTCGCCCGCGCCCACCAACTACAGCTGCCCCTGCAAGAAAACCGCGTACGCCTGCAACAGGCGGCCGCCGTGTTTGATTGCACCCGCGAAGGTGTATTGGTCACCGATGCACAGGGCCTGATCGTGCACGTCAATCGCGCATTCATGGAGATTACCGGCTACCGCCGCGAAGACGTCATGGGCCAGCCGCCCAGCCTGTTCAAGTCCGGGCGCCATTCGTCGGCTTTCTATCAACAGATGTTTCAGACCCTGGAACGTGAAGGCGAATGGAGCGGCGAAATCTGGAACCGCCGCAAAAGCGGCGAGGTGTATCCACAGTGGCAAACCATCCGTGTGATTCGCGATGAGCGGGGCCATATCAGCCATTACGTCGCGGTGTTCTCGGACATCAGCGCCATCAAGGACTCCGAACACGAACTGGCGCACCTGGCCCATCACGACCCGCTCACCGACCTGCCCAACCGCCTTTTATTCACCGATCGTACCGAGCAGGCCCTGGCCTCGGCGCAAGTGCACAAGCGTGGCTGTGCTCTGCTGTTAATGGACCTGGACCACTTCAAGATCATCAATGACAGCCTTGGCCACAATGTTGGAGACCAGTTGCTCAAGCTGGTGGCTGACCGTCTCAAGGGCCTGTTCGGGCCTGGGGTCACACTCGCGCGGCTGGGCGGCGACGAGTTCGCTGTGCTAGCGGAAAGTTGTCCACAGGTGATCCAGGCCGCTGCCTTGGCGCAGCGCATGCTCAATGCCATGAAAGACCCGTTTGTTTTTGACGGTAATCAATTGTTTATCAGCGCCAGTATTGGCATCAGCCTGTTCCCCAGCGATGCCTTGAGCGCCGAGCAATTACTGCGCAACGCCGACTCCGCGTTGTTCAAGGCCAAAAGCGTCGGCCGCGAGGGCTATGCCCTGTACACCGAAGAGCTGACCGCTCACGCGCAAAATCGCGTGGAGATCGCCAGCGAACTGCGCCGGGCCCTCGACCAGCAGGAACTGCGCGTCTACTACCAGCCGGTGCATAACCTGCCCGACAGCCGTTTGGTGGGCGTTGAAGCGCTGGTGCGCTGGCAGCATCCGGAGCGCGGCCTGGTGCCCCCTGGCGAATTCATCCCCATCGCCGAACGCACCGGGTTGATTGCCGATATCGACGCGTGGGTGATGGACCAGGCGTGCCGGCAGATGTGCCAATGGCTGGCGGACGGCGCGCCGTTGGGCTTTATCGCCGTCAACGTCTCCAGCCGCCTGTTTGCCCGGCGTGAACTCTATGAACAAGTGGCTCAGGTGCTGCACGACACGGGCCTGGACCCGGCGTTTCTTGAGCTGGAAGTCACCGAAAGCGCTGTGATGGACGACCCGGAGGTGGCCCTTGAGCAACTGCACCGTCTGCGCGAACAGGGCTTGCGCCTGGCCATCGACGATTTCGGCACTGGCTACTCTTCGCTGTTGCGCCTCAAGCGCCTGCCGGTGCAGAAGCTGAAGATCGACCAAGGCTTCGTCGCCGGTCTGCCGTGGGACGAAGACGACGCTGCGATCGTGCGCGTGGTCATCGCCCTGGCCAAAAGCATGGGGATGCAGGTACATGCCGAAGGAATCGAGCAGGTGGAACAGGCGCGGTTCCTGTTGGGTCAGGAGTGCGATATGGGCCAGGGATACTGGTTTGGACGGCCGATGCCGGCCGACGCTATCGACTGGACCCGAGCACCCCAAATCCAGACTTGAAATGCGCTCAAAATGTGGGAGGGGGCTTGCTCCCACATTTGGATCACATCAGGCCTTAACTTCAGCATCTGAGCAGAAAATCCACACGCAACCCCGCGCCCTATCAGAAAATTCTTTCTGGTTATATAAACATTCTTAAATAGTATTTTTAAGAATATCCACGCTTATCTACTATCGCCCTCACGCCGCAAGCAGTGTCGTCACTGTCAGGCACTATTCATTTCAGGAGCGAGACCATGAGCGCATCTCTACGTAGCGTCGACGGCCAGGACGAAGCAGCCATTTTGCGTGAGATCCAGAGCGCCTTGCGCGATCTGCGCTTTGGCGCGGTGGAAATCACTGTGCACAACGCCCAAGTGGTACAGATCGAGCGCAAGGAAAAATTCCGTCTGCAGAACCCGGGTAACAAACCGAGCTGAGCAAGAACGGCGATAGACCCGCAACTATAAGAAAAGCCAACACTCAAGAATTTCAGGAGCTTCTATGTCGTCGATTCGCCGTTATGCCTTGGCCGCGCTGGCCAGTGCCGTGTTTGCCGGTTCCGCTGTTGCCAAGGACTACGAGTTGCTCAATGTCTCGTACGACCCGACCCGTGAGCTGTACCAGGACTACAACGCAGAGTTCACCAACTTCTGGAAGCAGTCTCACCCCGGCGACAACGTCAAGATCCAGCAATCCCACGGTGGCTCGGGCAAGCAGGCACGAGCAGTGATCGACGGCCTGCGCGCCGACGTGGTGACCCTGGCCCTGGCCGGTGACATCGATGAAGTCGCCAAGCTGGGCAAGACCCTGCCGGAAAACTGGCAGACGCGTCTGCCGGACGCCAGCACCCCGTACACCTCGACCATCGTATTCCTGGTGCGCAAGGGCAACCCTAAAGGCATCAAGGATTGGGGCGACCTGATCAAGAAAGACGTGTCGGTGATCACGCCCAACCCGAAAACCTCCGGCGGGGCGCGCTGGAACTTCCTCGCCGCCTGGGCCTATGGCCTCAAGGCCGGAGGCAGCGAAGCCAAGGCTCAGGAGTACGTGAAAGAGCTGTTCAAGCACGTCCCGGTACTGGACACCGGCGCCCGGGGTTCTACCATTACCTTCGTCAACAACGGTCAGGGTGACGTGTTGCTGGCCTGGGAAAACGAAGCGTTCCTGGCCTTGAAAGAAGACGGCGGCGCCGACAAGTTCGACATTGTCGTGCCGTCCCTGTCGATCCTGGCGGAGCCGCCGGTGGCTGTGGTCGACAAGAACGCCGAGAAAAAAGGCAATACCGAGATCGCCACCGAATACCTCAAACACCTGTACAGCCCGGCCGGCCAGGAGATTGCGGCGAAAAACTTCTACCGCCCACGCGATGCGAAAGTAGCCGCCAAATACGCCCAGCAGTTCCCGAAACTGGACCTGGTGACTATCGACAAAGATTTCGGCGGCTGGAAAACTGCCCAACCGAAATTCTTTAACGACGGTGGCGTGTTCGACCAGATCTACACGGCGCAGTAAGCCAAAGTAACTGTAGGGGCCTGACTTTCTGTAGGAACTGGGCTTGTGTGGGAGCTGGCTTGCCTGCGATAGCATCACCGTGGTGTGGCTGATACACCGAGGTGCCTGCATCGCGGGCAAGCCCGGCTCCCACAGAAAAGCCAGCTGCCACAAAAAGCGCGCTCCTACAGTGGTTTCTACCCTTTAACCAAGGACTCTTATGTCGCGTCGTATTTCCCCCGTCATACCCGGCTTCGGGCTGACGCTGGGCTACACCGTCGTGTACCTCAGCCTGATCGTGCTCATCCCGCTGGCGGCGATGTTTGTACACGCCGCCCAACTCACCTGGGACCAGTTCTGGAACATCATCTCCGCACCTCGCGTGCTGGCGGCGTTGAAGCTGAGCTTCAGCACCGCGCTGTACGCCGCGCTGATCAACGGCGTGATCGGCACGCTGCTGGCCTGGGTGTTGGTGCGCTACACCTTCCCCGGCCGCAAGATCATCGATGCGATGATCGACCTGCCGTTCGCCTTGCCCACCGCCGTTGCCGGTATTGCGTTGACCGCGCTGTATGCGCCTAACGGCCTGGTCGGCCAGTTCGCAACCGACCTGGGCTTCAAGATCGCCTATACCCCCTTGGGCATCACCCTGGCGCTGACCTTCGTGACCTTGCCCTTCGTGGTGCGCACGGTGCAGCCGGTACTGGCCGATATCCCCCGGGAAGTCGAAGAGGCCGCCGCTTGCCTGGGCGCCAAGCCACTGCAGGTGTTCCGCCATATCCTCGTGCCGGCATTGTTGCCTGCCTGGCTGACCGGGTTCGCGTTGGCCTTCGCCCGTGGCGTGGGTGAGTACGGTTCGGTGATCTTCATCGCCGGCAACATGCCGATGAAAACCGAAATCCTGCCGTTGCTGATCATGGTCAAGCTGGACCAATACGACTACCGCGGCGCCACCTCCATTGGTGTGCTGATGCTGGTGGTTTCCTTTGTCTTGCTGCTGCTGATCAACTTGTTGCAGCGGCGCATCGAACGTCCATAAGGAGGCGCGGAACATGTCCCAATCGTCTATTTCCGCCGCGTCCTCGGCCAACGCTGCCCGCCGTGGCAGCGCGACGTCGCGACGTATCCTGATCGGCCTTGGCTGGCTGGTGTTCGCCCTGTTCCTGCTGTTGCCGCTGGTGATCGTGGTGTCCCAGGGCCTGAAGAATGGCCTGGGTTCGTTCTTCACCGCGATCCTTGAGCCGGACGCGCTGTCGGCGCTGAAACTCACGGTGATCGCCGTGTTGATTTCGGTGCCGCTCAACCTGGTGTTCGGGGTCAGCGCGGCCTGGTGCGTAAGCAAGTATTCGTTCCGTGGCAAAAGCATCCTGGTCACGTTGATCGACCTGCCGTTCTCGGTTTCACCGGTGATTGCGGGCCTGGTCTACGTGCTGATGTTCGGCGCCCAGGGCTTCTTCGGCCCATGGTTGCAGGACCATGACATCCAGATCGTGTTCGCCTTGCCCGGCATCGTGCTGGCGACCATCTTCGTTACTGTGCCGTTCGTGGCCCGTGAGCTGATCCCACTGATGCAGGAGCAAGGCACTCAGGAAGAAGAGGCCGCGCGCCTGCTGGGCGCCAATGGCTGGCAGATGTTCTGGCATGTCACCGTGCCGAACATCAAATGGGGCCTGATCTACGGCGTGGTGCTGTGCACGGCGCGGGCCATGGGCGAGTTCGGCGCGGTGTCGGTGGTGTCCGGGCACATTCGCGGCGTCACCAACACCCTGCCGCTGCACGTCGAGATCCTCTACAACGAATACAACCATGTTGCCGCGTTTGCGGTGGCCAGCCTGTTGCTGATCCTGGCGCTCTTCATCCTGCTGCTCAAGCAGTGGAGCGAGAACCGAATCAACCGCCTGCGCAACAGCGCCGGTGAGGAATAAGTCATGTCGATCGAAGTCCGTAATGTCAGCAAGAACTTCAACGCCTTCAAGGCCCTGGACAGCATCAACCTGGATATCCAGAGTGGCGAGCTGGTGGCGTTGCTGGGCCCGTCCGGCTGCGGCAAGACCACCTTGCTGCGCATCATCGCCGGCCTGGAAACCCCGGATGCCGGCAGCATCGTGTTCCACGGCGAAGACGTGTCCGGCCACGATGTGCGTGATCGCAATGTTGGCTTCGTGTTCCAGCACTACGCCTTGTTCCGCCATATGACCGTGTTCGACAACGTCGCCTTCGGCCTGCGCATGAAGCCGAAAAACCAGCGCCCGAATGAAAGCCAGATCGCGGCCAAGGTCCATGAGCTGCTCAACATGGTGCAACTCGATTGGTTGTCCGACCGCTACCCGGAACAACTCTCCGGTGGCCAGCGCCAGCGTATCGCCCTGGCCCGCGCGCTGGCGGTGGAGCCTAAAGTGCTGCTGCTGGACGAGCCCTTCGGCGCCCTTGATGCCAAGGTGCGTAAAGAGCTGCGCCGCTGGCTGGCGCGCCTGCACGAAGACATCAACCTGACCTCGGTGTTTGTGACCCACGACCAGGAAGAGGCCATGGAAGTCGCCGACCGCATCGTGGTGATGAACAAGGGCGTGATCGAGCAGATCGGCTCACCGGGGGATGTCTACGAAAACCCGGCAAGCGATTTTGTCTATCACTTCCTGGGTGATTCGAACCGCCTGCATTTGGGCGAAGACAAGCACCTGCTGTTCCGCCCCCACGAAGTGTCGTTGTCGCGGCATGAACTGGAAGATCACCATGCGGCCGAGGTACGCGATATTCGTCCGCTGGGCGCAACGACTCGCGTGACCTTGAAGGTGGAAGGGCAAAGCGAGCTGATCGAGGCTGAGGTGGTGAAAGACCACGACAGCCTCACCGGGCTGGCCCGTGGCGAGACCCTGTTCTTCAAACCCAAGGTCTGGCAAAAAGCCTAAACTCAATACAGAACCCAATGTGGGAGGCAGCAAGCCCCCTCCCACATTTAGACTTCACTTGGCTTGAGATCGCGGCGTCCCACCGGGCCTGAACGTTGTTCAATCTGCTTTTGCAGGTCCTGCCGCAACCCCAGCAAAAACGCTAACTCCGCCACCACAAACAACGGCCCCACGATCAGCCCCGACACATCGTCCACAAACGCGGGTTTCTTGCCTTCGTAGTAGTGCCCGACAAACTGAATCACCCAGCCCACCACAAACATACCCACGCCACTGCTCAGCCATACCATCGTGCTCTGTCCCGCCAATACATGCCCAGCCCATACCGACAGACCCATCAACACCGTCATCAGCGCGCCCAGGGCCAGTTCCAGGCGCAGGTAGAACCACGCCGAGAACAACGCCAGGAGCACCGCTGGCGAGACCCAAAGGCCACCCATCGTCCACTCGGGGCGTGACAGCAGCACGGCCACGGCAACCACGATCAATGGGATACCGATAAAGTGACTGACAATATTGCGCGGGTCGCGGTGGTAGGCGGCGTATTGACTGAGGTGGTCGACGAGGCTTTTCATTGTTGTTCCTCCTGTAGGATGTTTGATCATGCCCTGTCAGTCGGTGCCTAACTGTCAATTGGGCGACAATCTTTGGAGTTCCCATGGACGCAGGCAAATGGCACGCGCAATTGGTTCGCGGTCAGTGGTTCAGCCACTTGCCGCCAGACTTTCAGCGTAGCCTGCTGGGGGCGGCGCGGTTGCGCGTGCTGGCAGCGGGGCAGTTCCTGTTCAAACGCGGCGACCCACCGTGTGGCCTGTATGCGGTGCTGGAAGGGGCGGTGCGCATCAGTGCCGTCAGCGCCCAAGGCAAGGAAGCGGTATTGAGCCTGGTGGAAACCCCTCACTGGTTCGGCGAGATCTGCCTGTTCGACAACCTGCCACGCACCAACGATGCCCTCGCCACGGGAGCCTGCACGCTGTTGCAGGTACCGCAGGCGGCGATCCTCGCCATTCTCGAACAGCATCCGGTGTTCTGGCGGGATATGGCGCTGCTGATGAGCCACAAATTGCGTCTGTCATTGATCAACATCGAACAGGCGAGCCTGATGCCCGCGTCGGCACGTCTGGCCCATCGGTTGCTGATGATCGCCCAGGGTTACGGCGAAATAGAGCAGGCGCGCCGCGTGCTGCAACTGCCTCAGGAGGATCTGGCGGCGATGCTGGGCCTGTCGCGCCAGACCATCAACAGTCTGCTCAAGGCGCTGGAGCAACAGGGCATCATTGGTTTGAGCTACGGCGCCATCGAGATACTGGACCTCGCCGGGCTGCGCCTGGCCGCGGGTCTATGAACCGCGATAGGTGGAGAAGCCGTAAGGGCTGAGCAACAGCGGGATGTGGTAGTGCTGGTCGACCTGCTTGACCTGGAAAATCACCGGCACCTCGGGGAAGAACGTCTCGCGGTTGGCCTTCTTGTAGTAATCGCCGGTCTTGAACACCACACGGTACTCGCCCGGCTTCATGCTCTGGTCGGCGGGGAACAGTTCGGCGATGCGTCCCTGTTGATTGGTCACGCCCTGGGACAGTGATTGCCACTGATCGCCCACATGCTGTTCCAGGGTGACGCTGACACCGGCCGATGGCAGGCCGTTTTCCAGGTTGAGCACGTGTACGCTCAGGGGGTTGCCGGCGGCCAGGGCCAGGTTGCACAGGCCGCTCAGGCTGAGGGCGGCAAGGGTCGTGCTTAGGGTTTTCATGGGGAAGTCCTTTTGGAAGGGGTCAAGTCAGGGGGTGATTTTCAAGCCCAGTTGCTCGGCAGCCTGTACGGCGCAGGCTTCGTCCTGCGCAGCGCCGCCGGCACCGGCGATGCCCAGCGCGCCGACCAGCTCAGCCTCGGCAAACAGCGGCACGCCGCCGCCGAGCAACAGCAACTCGGGCAAGCTGTTAAGGTTGGCGGCTTCAGGGTTGTTACGCGCACGCTCGGCAAACAGCCGGGTTGGGGTTTTGGTCGACAGCGCCGTGTATGCCTTGCGTTGGCTGGCGAAGCTGTTGTGCGGGCCGACACCGTCCGCCCGCAGGGCCACCAGCAAATTGCCACCGCGGTCCAATACCGTCAGCGCGGCCGTGCAGTGGGCCAGGCTGGCGTCGGCCAGTTGGCGCGCAGTGTGCAAATCCAGCTCGGCATGGCGTGGCAGTGGTGGCGTTGCCTGTGCAGCGGTGGTCACAGCGAGGCTCAAGAACAAAGCGGTGCGATACATGTTTGTGGCTCCAGGAGGCAGGTGCTCACGGTAGCCAGTGGACGCGGACAAAAGCCGCACAATTGGATGACAGGTTTGTAATCAAACCCAGAGGTAAGACATGCAGGTGTTGTTAGTGGAAGACCAGCCGCAACTGGCGCAGCTTATGGCCCAGGGTCTGAGCGAGGCCGGCTTCTCCGTGGAAGTTGCGGCCAACGGCATGGCGGCGCAGCGGTTTGTGGAAAGCTCTGTGTACGAGCTGGTGATTCTGGATGTGATGCTGCCGGGCTTGAACGCCTGGAAATTGCAGCAGGCGATTCGCCAACGCGGCAAAACGCCGATTTTGTTTTTGACCACGCCTGGCGGGATTGAAGACCGGTTGCGGGGGTTGGAGCTGCATGAGGATGATTACTTGCTCAAGCCGTTTGACGCCAAGGTGTTGGTGGCGCGGGTGAGGAAAGTATTGCGCCGGGATCGTGGGCGTTGATTGCCTGGGCGACCGCTATCGGGAACAAGCCCCCTCCCACACTTTGAACGTGTTCACAAATCAGAATGTGGGAGGGGGCTTGCCCCCGATGAGGCCATCACAGCCACTGAAAATCCTCCTACCGCAATCCCTCCCGAAATTGCCCGGGCGTCATCCCCGTCCAGCGCTTGAACGCCCGGTTGAAACTGCTGGTATCGGCAAACCCCAGCAAATGGCTGATCTCGGCCAACGAACACTGCGGATCCCTCAGGTGCAGCAACGCCAGGTTCTGCCTGCACTCATTGAGTAGCGCATCAAACCGACAGCCTTCATCCGCCAAGTGGCGCTGCAAGCTGCGCAAGCTCAGGTGCAAGGCCTGGGCAACGCGTTCGGCACTCGGCTCGCCATCGGGCAATTGCGCCTCGATCACGGCGCGCACCTTGCGCTCCCAGGTCAGCGGTTGCAGGTGGGCGAGGGTGCGCTTGAGCACGGTTTCATTGTGTTCGGCCAATTCCGGGTTGGCGTCGTCGAGATGGCTGTCGAAGTCGTGGGCAGCGAACTCCAGGCGATCTTCCTCGGCGGCAAAAAACACCGGCGAGCGGAAGACCGTATGCCACGGCGTGGGGTCGGCGGGTTCCGGGCGCCTTAGATAAACGGCCAGCGGCGCGTAGTCACGCCCCAGGCGGTTGCGGCAAGTGCGCACATAGATCGCCACGAAGGCGTCGATGGCCTCCGGCGCCGGCGCCGGCGCCGGCGCGGGGCTGCCTTGGGGTTGGAGCAGGCGAAAGTGATACGCGTCGCCATGGCGGGTCAGTTCCAGGCTCAGGGCGTCACTGACCACCTGGTGATAGCGCACGATGCGCTCGAACACCTCGCGCAAGCTGCCGCTGGCCACCAGGGCATAACCGAGGGCGTGAAAGGTGGTGGGGCTGACGAACCGCGACACCCGCAAGCCAATCGCCGGATCACCGCTGGCCTGCACCGCCAGTTGCCAGAGGCGCGTGGTGGCCGACAACGGATAGCGTGCGTTGGGGTCGTCCATCTGCTGCGGGTCGAGCCCGGCCTCGGCGCACAGCGTGGCGCTGTTCAGGCCCAGGGCGTCGAGCTGCTTGCGCAGGGCGCGGGTCCAACTGGCGAGGGAAGTGGGTTCGGTCATGGCGATTGGCGCTTGCGGTCAACAGGTTGGCGTCCGGGGCTAGCGCCCTGCCCGATCGCTTAGGGCAGGATGGACACATCAATGTACAAGAGGATGGAAGCATGGACGGTACTTCTGCAAGTCCCCAACAGATGAACGCACAACAACGTTCAGCGCATATCCGTGAGGTGGTGCTGGCCGAGGGCGCCCGATTGCGCCAGCGCCATCCCTGGCTGCTGCATCAGGACGCCCTGGGCGCGGGCATCCTGGCGTTTGCCTTGTTGGGCATGCTCGGCTCGGCGGCGCTCTATATCAGCGGTCACCTGGCCTGGTGGGCGTGCCTGCTGCTCAATGCGTTCTTTGCTTCACTGACCCACGAGTTGGAGCACGACCTGATCCACAGCATGTACTTTCGCAAGCAGCGCCTGCCCCACAACCTGATGATGGGCCTGGTATGGCTGGCACGGCCAAGCACGATCAACCCGTGGATACGCCGGCATTTGCACCTCAACCATCACAAGGTCTCCGGCACGGAGACCGATATGGAAGAGCGCGCCATTACCAACGGCGAGCCCTGGGGGGTTGCGCGCTTGCTGATGGTGGGCGACAACATGATGTCGGCCTTGATCCGAATGCTGCGGGCCAAGACCTGGGCACACAAGTTCAGCATCCTCAAGCGCGTGGTGCTGGTGTATGCCCCGCTGGCACTGCTGCATTGGGGCGCCTGGTACGTCTTCCTCGGCTTTCATGCCGCCAACGGCATCGCCAGCCTGTTGGGCGCGCCGATCATGTGGTCGGCCGGCACCTTGCAGATGATGCAGGTGATCGACATCGCTGCAGTGGTGATCATCGGCCCCAACGTATTGCGTACGTTCTGCCTGCACTTTGTCAGCTCCAACATGCACTACTACGGCGATGTGGAACTGGGCAACGTGATCCAGCAGACCCAGGTATTGAACCCCTGGTGGCTGTGGCCGTTGCAGGCGTTCTGCTTCAACTTCGGCAGCACCCATGGCATCCATCACTTTGTGGTGAAGGAGCCGTTCTACATTCGCCAGATGACCGTCAAGGTGGCGCATAAGGTCATGGCCGAGATGGGTGTGCGCTTCAATGATTTCGGCACCTTCGCCCGGGCCAATCGGTTTGAGCGCCAGGAGCAGCCGGGCGTCAAACTCGCTTTCAGCAAGCAATGAACGCCAGGGGCAAATCGCGGATCTGTTCGCGCACCGGCGGCTGGTAGTGGTCGTCACTGATCAGTTCATGCAGCAATTGTTCGCGCAGTTGGTGGAATTCAAAGCTGCTGCGCTGGCGCGGATGGGGCAGGGCAATGTCCACCATCTGCTTGATGCGCCCCGGCCGGGGCTCCATCACCACCACGCGGTCGGCGAGGAAAATCGCCTCTTCCACATCATGGGTGACCAGTACCGTGGTGATCCTGGCGCGGGCGCGAATTGCCAGGAGCTCGTCCTGCATCTGCTGGCGGGTCAGTGCGTCGAGGGCGCCGAAGGGTTCGTCCAGCAACAGGATGCGTGGGCTGGCTACCAGGCCACGAGCGATCGCCACCCGTTGCGCCATGCCGCCGGAGAGTTGATGCGGGTAGGCACGCGTGAAATCGGTGAGGCCCACCAGCTCGATAAAGTCACGGATGCGCCGGTTGCGCTCGGCCTCGTTCAGCGGCTCGTTGACCAGGCCCAGGCCGATGTTCTGTGCCACGGTCAGCCAGGGAAACAGGCGGTGCTCCTGGAACACGATACCGCGCTCGCCACCGATACCGCTGACGGCCTTGCCATCAACCTGGATCTCGCCGCGATATTGCGTGTCGAGCCCCACCAGCAGACGCAGCAGGGTGGACTTGCCGCAACCGCTGGCGCCGACAATCGCGACAAATTCCCCTTCGGCAATCTGCAGGTTGAATTCGCGGATGGCTTCCAGTTCGAAGCCGTCGACATCGAAGCTTTTGCCCACATGGTTGAAGCTGACAATCGGTGCGTTCATGCGTGTCTCCAGCGGGTGGCACGGGTTTCGATGCGTTGGCCGATCAGGTTGAGGGCGGCGCCGGTGAGGCCGACCAGGAGCATGCCGCTCATGATCAGGTCCATGCGCAGCAACTGTTGGGCGCCGATCATCAGGCTGCCGATGCCGCCGTCCGAGGGCATGAAATATTCCGCGCCGATGGTGCCCATCCAGGCGTAGATCAGGCTCAGGCGCAGGCCGGCGAAAATCCCCGCCGCGGCCCCCGGCAGTACCAGGCGACGCAGACGTTGCCACAGGTTCAGGCGCAGCACTTGCGCGGCTTCGCGCAGTTGCGGCGACAGGTTGAGCACGCTGCGCTGAGTGGCGATGAATAACGGGAAGAACGCGGCGAGGGCGATAAACACCCACTTGGCCAGTTCACCCAGGCCGAACCAGGCAGTGAGCAGCGGCACCCAGGCGAAAATCGCGATCTGGCGCAGCGCGGCCAGGGTCGGGCCGAGTACCCGCTCACTGCGCCGCGACAGCCCCAGCCACAAGCCCACGGCAAAGCCCAGGCTGCCGCCGAGCAGCAAGCCACCCACGGCCCGGCCGAGGCTTTTGCCCAGCGCCGTGGTCAGGCTGCCATCCAGCACACCCGCCACGGTGGTTTGCAGCACCGCTTGGGGGCTGACCAGAATGTTCGGGTCGACCCAACCCTGTTGCGTTGCCACTTGCCACAACGCCAGCAGTAGCAGCGGCAACAGCCACGGTTGCAAGCGTTGCCAGCCTTCATAGCGTGGCCCGCGGCGGATCTGCGCTGTAGCCGGATGGGGCCAGTGCACCCACTTGCGATCCAGCCAACCGATGCCGCGGTCCATCACCACACCCAGCACGCCGATGACCACGATGCACACAAAGACAATATCGAGCATGAACAACTGGCGCGCCCACACCATCAGGTAGCCGATGCCTTCGCTGGAGGCCAGCAACTCCACGGCCAGCAACGACGTCCAGCCCGCCGCCAGGGCCAGGCGTACCCCGGCCATGAACGCCGGTAGCGCAGCGGGCAGGATCAGGCGGCGGATCAGCAAGTGGGTGGGCAGGCGCAACACGCGGGCGGCTTCGCGCAGGTTGGGTTGGGCGTCGCGCACGCCCACCAGGGTGTGCAGAGTTACGGGCATCACAATGGCCTTGACCAGCACCACCAGTTTCAAGGTTTCGCCAATGCCGAAAAACACCATGAACAGCGGAATCCACGCCAAGGTCGGTACCTGCGACAGCGCGCTGAACGTGGGGAATACCAAACGCTCGGCGCGGGCGCTGAAACCCAGGATTGCGCCGAGTATCGCGCCCACGCCGATACCGGCCAGCAGGCCCCAGAGCAGGCGCTGCAAGCTGATCGCAAGATGGCTCCATAACTCGCCACCGGCCAACTCCACTGCGCTGCTCCACACCAGGGCGGGGGCGGGCAGAATCTGTTCGCTCATCCAGTGATTGCGGCTGGCCAACCACCATAGGGCAAACAACGTGAACGGCAGCAGCCACGGCAACAGGCGCTGACTCAGCTGCGGCCAACGCGGCACTCTGCCGTTGGACGGGGCCGGCAGAGGTAGGCTCAAAAGTGAAATCCGGGCCATGGAAGACCTCCGTGTCGCCAAATGCATTATGTGATTTCGATCTTATAAAAACGTAATCAAGATGATTGCGAGATAAGAGAAATCATTTAAAGCCTCAGCTCTCCACGCATCCAATGCATTCGAAGAATATTTTCGATGCTGTTCATGCATACCGCTCTGGAGCCTGTGTATTCGCTCGCATAGTCCAAAAAGCTATTAAATTGTGCATTTATAGTATTTAAAGTTTTGTTCGTGCTGTGCCTATTTTTTGCTCCCCAGGCGACCGTCGCCCACCAGGAGCTGCGCTTATGAAACTGCCCTTCAAACGTCTGATCAGCCTGTTCGCCGGTACCGCCCTGGCCGGGCTGGTGCATGCCGCTGACCTCAAGGAAATTCGCATCGCCGTGCCCGACCTCAGTGCCGGTAGCCAGCACAGTGGCGGCGGCATCACCGACGTTTTGCGTGAACAGCAAATCTATGAAAAAGCCTTTGCCGACCAAGGCATCAAGATCCAGTGGAATTACTTCAAGGGCGCGGGCCCTGTGATCAATGAAGCCTTCGCCAATGGCCAGGTGGACCTTGCCTATCTGGGTGACCTGGCGGCGATCATCGGCCGCTCCAATGGCCTGGATACTCGCCTGCTCAGCGCCACCGCGCGTGGTGTGAAGCACTACCTCGGCGTGGTGCCGGGCTCTGGCATCAAGACGCTGCAAGACCTCAAGGGCAAACGTGTCGCAGTGTTCCGCGGCACGGCCAGCCAGTTGTCGTTCGACAGCGCATTGGCCAGCCAGGGCTTGAGTGAGAAGGACCTGAAGGTCATCAACCTGGACTTCAATGCCGCCAGCGCTGCGCTGGCCGCCAAGCAGATTGACGCAACCTGGGGCGGCTCCACTCTCACGGCGTTGCAGGCCAAAGGCTTGGCAGAAATACCGCTGACCACCAAGGACCTGGGCGATGCCGGCAGCATCCAGGCCGTGCTGGTGGGCAGCGCCAAGTTTGTCGACGAACACCCAGATGCTGTGGCCAAGCTGCTCAAGGCCCAGCAGCAAGCAGTGCAGTGGTTGACCGATGACAACAACAAGCAGGCCTATATCGCGCTGGTGTCGGGGTTGGCCAGTTACCCGCCGGTGATCCTGACCAATGATTTGAAAGACCAGAAACTCAGTGAGATTTTCCCCTCGACCCTGGACCCGGTGTTCCTGGGCAAATTGCAGGATGCGGTGGATTTGGCCTCGAAGGAGAAGCTGATTCGCAAGTCGTTTCAGGTGAGCGATTGGGTGGCGCCGGGTTTGGTGGCGGCGGGGCTCTGAGCTTGTCGGTGCCTGGGCTATCGCTATCGCAGGCAAGCCAGCTCCCACACTTGAATGTGTTCACCGCTCAATGTGGGAGCTGGCTTGCCCGCGATGAGGCCCTTCAAACCGCCACACTTACCTGCTGACTATCCACCTCCACCAACGTCTCGATCATCGCCTTCGCCGCTGGCGACAACCGCGACCCCGTGCGGCTGACGATCCCGCAGCGTGCGCTCAGGGTATCCATGTGCTGCGGCAGGTTGCGCCAATGCAGCAGCACCAGCGAACCGCTGGCCACATCCTCGGCGAACGCTTCCTCGGTGCCGACGCCGATGGCGTTGGATTGCAGCACAATCTTCACCAGCGCCGGGAAGTGCTCGGTCTGGATGCTCGGGGAAAAATCCATGCGCCCACTCAGGTTCGCCAGCAGTTTGCGAATACCCTGGGAGATCAGCGGCGCGGCCAGCGGATAGTCGAACATATCGTTGGTCGACAGGCTGTCCTTGGCCAGCAACGGGTGCCCGGGGCGGCAGAAAAAGACGCCGCGCTTGGGTGTCAGTGCGCGGGTCTGGAAATTCGGGTCGGCCTCGAACTGACGGATGTCGGCGATAAAGAATTCGATCTCTTCACGGCTCAGGCTGCGGCTGAGGGTTTCCCAGTTGTCCACCTGGAAACTCGTGCGGATTTTCGGGTGGGCGTTGATAAATCGCGCCACCGCATCCGGCACCAACTTCACCGCTGGCGCGGGGCCGCAGCCGAAGCGCAGGTCGCCGGCGTCGAGCTTGGTCATGCGCGTCACTTCACTGCTCAGCAGCGCTGCGCCATGCACCAGGCTCAGGGCATGTTGCAGCACCACCTGACCTTCCGGCGTAGGGCGCAGGTCCTTGTGGCCGCGGTCTACCAGCACGCAACCAAACTCCTGTTCCAGCCCCTGGATGCTGCGGCTGAACGCCGGTTGGGTGATGCCCATGGCGTCCGCCGCACGCACGAAACTGCGGTGTTCGTTGAGGGCGATGAAGTAGCGCAGTTGGCGAAGATCCATATGCTTTCCCGGCATTTTAAAAATAGGTCGAAGGCATTTGCGACCGAGCAAGCTGAGGTTTTAAATGCAAGCTCTTATTCCGTCAACGAAGCATTGATTCATCTGCTAGATCTAAAATGCATATGGATAGAGCGTTGCTGGAAAGCATCTCCACCATCAGCAGGCACATGAGGGTCGTCACAATGAGCAACGCCGCATTAGCTGTTCAACCCATCGCCCACGCGCTCGACATCCACCCGGTGGCCGGTCGTATCGGCGCCGAGATCCGTGGCATCAAACTATCCGGTGACCTGGATGCCGCCACCGTTGAGGCCATCCAGCAGGCACTGGTGCAGTACAAGGTCATTTTCTTCCGCGAGCAAACCCATCTCGATGACCAGAGCCAGGAAGCCTTCGCCCACCTGCTCGGTGAGCCGATTGCACACCCTACGGTGCCGGTGCGCGACGGCACGCGCTTTCTGATGGAGTTGGATGGCACCCGTGGACAGCGCGCCAACTCCTGGCACACCGACGTGACTTTCGTCGATGCCTACCCAAAAGCTTCGATCCTGCGTTCGGTGCTGGCGCCAGCGTCCGGCGGCGACACCGTCTGGGCCAATACCGCCGCCGCTTACAACGACCTCAGCGTCGAGCTGCGTGCGTTGGCTGACCACCTGTGGGCGGTGCACAGCAACGAATACGACTACGCCGCACGCAAGCCGGATGTAGCGGTGGAGAAGCTGGAGGAATACCGCAAGGTCTTCACTTCGACAGTGTACGAAACCGAACACCCGGTGGTGCGTGTGCACCCGGTCAGCGGTGAGAAAACCTTGCTGCTGGGGCACTTCGTCAAGCGTTTGAAAGGCTATTCCCAGGCGGAGTCGGCGCAACTGTTCAACCTGCTGCAAGGCCACGTCACCCGCCTGGAAAACACCGTGCGCTGGCGCTGGAATACCGGTGACGTGGCGATCTGGGATAACCGTGCCACCCAGCATTACGCGGTGGACGACTATGGCACCCAAGAGCGCATCGTGCGCCGGGTCACGCTCAAGGGTGATGTGCCGGTGGGTGTGCAGGGGCAATCAAGCAAAACCACTAAAGGTCTTTAAGCCGGTTGGAGATTAAAATGTGGGAGGGGGCTTGCTCCCGATAGCGGAGTGTCAGTCACAGCATCTTTGACTGGCCCACTGCTATCGGGAGCAAGCCCCCTCCCACATTTAGTCCTGTACCGTTCTACCAGACCCCGATCTGCACCACTTTTTCCGCCTCCGGCTCACCATACCGAAACCATTGCCCACGCACTTCAATCTCGGTGTGGCTGATGGTGGTACGCCGCTTCAACCCACGCAGCCATTCGAACAGATAACCCAAGTGAGTCTCGCGCACCTGGGCATAGGCGGGATCGCTGCCCAGGTCGTGGATTTCCTGCGGGTCGTTTTCCAGGTCGAACAGCTGCGGGCGAAAGCCGTCATAGGCCAGGTACTTCCAGCGTTCGCTGCGCACCATGGTCATGCGGCAACGGTCGATGGGCTGCGCCAGGCGTTCCCGGGCCGGGGCCTGGAAGGCGTAGTCGTATTCGGCAATGGCGTAGTGGCGCCAGGTGGGTTGCTCGCCGTGCAACAGCGGGATCAGCGAGCGGCCTTCGAGGCGATGGTCGGCGGCGGGCAGGCCCAGAGCGTCGAGGAAAGTGGGCAGGGCGTCGATGGTTTCCACCAGGTGTGTGTCCACGCTGCCACGGCTGACATCGGCACTGGCCCGTGGGTCGCGCACGATCAAGGGAACACCCACCGCAGGCTCCAGCAAAAACTCTTTTTCACCGAGGTAATGATCGCCGAGGAAGTCACCATGGTCGCTGGTAAACACGATCAGCGTGTCGTCCCAGCGGTCGTTGCTTTGCAGAAAATCAAACAGCCGCCCGAGTTGATCGTCGATCTGTTTGATCAGGCCCATGTACGTGGGAATCACCGTCAGGCGCACTTCATCCCTGGAAAAATTCAGGCTCTCCTGGTGTTGGCGAAACGCCTGGTACACCGGGTGATCGCTGGTGTGTTCAGGTTGAATCGGCGCCTGGATATGCTCGGCGCCATACAGCGCGTGGTACGGCGCCGGGGCAATGTAGGGCCAGTGCGGCTTGATGTACGACAGGTGCAGGCACCATGGCTGCTGCCCCTGCTCGCCGATAAAGTCGATGGCGCGGTCGGTGGTGTAGACGGTCTCCGAATGTTGTTCGGCCACCCGCGCAGGTTTGCCGGCGTTGCGCATGTGCCAGCCGCTGAGCACTTCACCGTCTTCACCTTGGGCCGCATTGGCCCAGTCATGCCAGGGGTTGCGACCACCGTAGCCCTGCTCGCGCAGGTAATGGGTGTAAGGCGCGGACTCGCGTTTGTCGTCGAACAGGGGGCTGTCGGGGTAGATGCCGTCGTGGCGCAGGTACGCGTCAAAGCCCACCTCATTCAGCGGCTCGGCCTGGGCGCTGTCGGGGTCGATATGCAGGCGTTGCAACGCCTCCAGGTTCGGCGTGGCGTGGGTCTTGCCCACCAGCGCGGTGCGGATGCCGTGGGGGCGCAGGTAGTCGCCAATCGTCAGCTCTTCCAGCGGCAGCGGTACGGCGTTCCACGCCACCTGATGGCTGCTGACGTAACGCCCGGTATAGGCCGACATGCGCGACGGCCCGCAGATGGTGCCTTGTGTATAGGCCCGACTGAAACGCACACCGGCAGCGGCCAGGCGGTCGATATTCGGCGTCTGCAGATGAGCATGGCCGTAGCACGACAGATAGTCGCGACGTAGTTGGTCGCACATGATGTAGAGCACGTTGCGCACGGGTTTTGGTTCAGACATGGAGGTTTACCGGACGAAGGACAGGAGCGTTTTTTCGCCGTTCGCAGGGTGTGCTGGCAAGTGCATTTGAGGTCTGGATTTTATGCAGGGAATGCATGGGTGTGGCTGCTGGCGCCATCGCAGGCAAGCCAGCTCCCACAGGGGAATGCATTTCAAATGGGGAAGCCGGCCGCCAGCCGACGCTCATCTACCTGACACTCCGCGATCAAATTGTGGGAGCTGGCTTGCCTGCGATGGCGGCTAGCCAGCCGACACTCATCTACCTGACGCCCCACGATCAGCCTGTGGGAGCGGGCTTACTCGGCGAAGGACCTGATGTGAGCAGCCAGCTCTGCCAGCTCTTTATCGTCTTCCCCGGTCCCGTGCATCGGGAATAATTTGGCGTGCAGATGATCGACGCCGTAACCCTCCAGAATCATGCCCGTTCTAGCCACACCTTTTAGCGCTTCGTCCAAAAGCTGCGCCGTCTTCTTGGCTGCGATGACCAAGTCACACAGCGCGGTGTCCGGTTCGACAAACGCGTAGCTGCCGTGATGGGTTTTGGGGATAACGACACTGAACCCCGGCGTGTTGGGAAATATGGAGAGAAAGGCTATGTGGGCCTGGTCTTCCCATAGGAGGTGGCGGGCCTCCGTTCACCACTGACTCAGACCGCAATATTTTCCAACGCATAAGCATCCTCGTCCCTCTCATCAATCTCCTTGATCTGCTCAATCATCGCCTCCGCCAACGGCGACAATCGATACCCCGCACGGCTGACAATCCCGTAGCGGGTGTAACGCTCCTCCAGGTTTTCATCCAGGTCATCGATCTTCAAACACACCAGTTCGCCCCGCGCCATGTGCAGCACATCGCTGTTGGCGCTGACGATGCCGATGGCATCCGAGCGCAGCACCACGCCCATCAGGCTATAGCCGTTTTCGCACTCCACATTGGGTTGGTAATCGGGCCGGCCGCTGAGGTCGGCGATGACCTTGCGCAGGTTCGGCGGGCGAATGGTGACCGCCAGCGGATAACTCATCAGTTCATCGGCGCGGATGCTTTCGCGGCCGGCCAGGGGGTGGCCGGCGCGGCAGCAGAAATACCAGCGACGGGCGCGCAGGCGGTGGGTGTGGTAGTCGGGGTTGGCTTCGAAGTGGCGAGTGTCGGCGACGAAGAACTCGAACTCTTCGCTGAGCAGGCGTTTGCCCAGGCTTTGCCAGTCATCCACCTGGAACTGCACGCGGGCCTTGGGGTAGCGCCCGATAAAACTGCCGATGGCGCGCGGGATCAACCCACCTGCCGGGGCCGGGCCGCAGCCGAAGCGCAGCTCGCCGGCTTCCAGGCCGTTGAACTGGCTGATCTCGTTGGCCAATTGCTGGGCGCCGCTGACCAGGCGCCGGGCATGTTCGAGCAGTACCTGACCTTGCTTGGTGGGCGCCAGGTCCTTGCGGCCACGGTCTACCAGCTGGCAGCCGGCGCTGTGTTCAAGGGCCTGGATGCTGCGACTGAACGCCGACTGCGACAGGTTCACGGCCAAGGCTGCCGCGACAAAACTGCGTTGCTCGGCGAGGGCGATGAAGTGGCGAAGCTGGCGCAAATCGATATGCATTTTTCACATCAAAAATATCCGGGAAATGCATTGGCTATGCATTAGGTCGACTCCTTATAAAGGCTATCTCTTATGCAGTAAATGTTCGTAAAAACATAAATAAATAACCTTTAGGAATATCTGGCGACGGATATCTCCGGGTTCTGGAGCCGCTTATGAGTCTGTTCAAGTCCTTGCCGCTGGCGATGCTGGTGGCCGGTAGCAGCAGTTGGTCGCCTTCCCAGGCCGCTGAAACACCCGCGCCTGCCGGCAAGGGCGAAAGCGCCAGTGGCCAACTGGAAACCGTCACCGTGACGGCCCGGCGGCGTACCGAAAGTGCCCAGGCCGTGCCAACGCCCATGAGCGTGGTCGGCGGCCAGGCGCTGGAAACCCAGCGGGTGTACCGCATCCAGGATTTGCAGCAACTGGTGCCCAGCGTCAACGTCGCCTACATGCACGCGCGCCAGTCCAGCGTGTCGATTCGCGGCCTGGGCAATAACCCGGCCAGCGATGGCCTGGAAGGCAGCGTGGGGTTGTATATCGACAACGTCTACCTTGGGCGCCCGGGCATGGCGGTGTTCGACCTGATGGACATCGAGCAGCTTGAAGTACTGCGTGGCCCGCAAGGGACGTTGTTCGGCAAGAACACCACCGCCGGGGTCATCAACATCAGCACCCGCGCACCGAGCTTTACCCCGGAGCGCAGCATCGAAACCTCTCTGGGCGAGGACGGTTATTTCCAGACCAAGGGCACGATCTCCGGCCCACTCACCGAGGACCTGGCGGGGCGTTTCTCGGCCTATCGCACCCGCAGCGACGGCGACATCAAGAACGAGCACGACGGCCATGAGCTTAACGGCGGTTCGCGCCAGGGCTTTCGCGGGCAACTGTTGTACAAGCCCAACGAGGCGTTCAACCTGCGCTGGATCGGTGATTACAACGAAGAGGATTCCAGCGCCGGCACCCGCGTGCTGTACAGCACCGGGCCGACCATCAATGGCACCAACCTGTATCAATCCCGGGCCAACGCAGCGGGGGCGACCCTGGTGGATGGCACCCATCGCAAGGTCAACCTGGACAACGACCAGCATGTCACCGTGTTCCAGGGTGGTACCTCGCTGGAGGCCAACTGGACGCTGCCTAGTGACTTCACCCTGACGTCGGTGAGCTCCTATCGCTGGTGGAATTTCACCCCACGCAATGATGACGGCCTCAACGTACCGGCGTCGTATAACGCCGGGGTCTCAGTGGAAGATAAGCAGTGGTCCCAGGAGTTTCGCCTGGCATCGCCTACCGGCGGCTTCTTCGATTACGTGCTCGGCGCCTATTACTTCGGCTCCGACCTGGACAACAAATCCTTCGCTTATTACGGCCCCAAGGCCGATATCTGGAACGGCACGCCGAACGGCGCTTTGAGCAATGTGAGCAGCGTCGGCAACGGGCATATCCGCACCGACAGTTTTGCCCTGTTCGCCCAAGGCACCTGGCACCTCACCGAGCGCCTGGATTTCACCGCCGGCCTGCGCGGCACCTACGAAGAAAAAAGCGCCTGGGTCACGCGCAATGCGCCGCTGGGCGGTGCTGCGGTGAGCGGTGCGGGGGCCATTGCACGGCGGGGGCGCACCGGGGCGTATGACTCGGGCGACCTGACGCAGTACAGCGCCACCCCTTCGGGGCTGCTCAACCTCAGTTATCACTTCAATGACAACCTGCTGGGCTACGCGACGCTGTCCCATGGCGAGAAGTCTGGTGGGGTCAACCTGGCGGTAGGGTCTGCGCCCACGGCCGGGGCCGACTCGTTACTGATCGGCACCGAGCGCGCCAACAACGCCGAGTTGGGTTTCAAGAGCACGTTGTGGGACCGCCGTCTGCAACTCAACGCCAACCTGTTCTGGACCCAGATCAACGGCTACCAGACCAACGCCTACGACCAGGACAACCGTGTGCAGTACCTGACCAACGCCGGTTCCGTGCGTTCGCGGGGCGTGGAAGTGGAAAGCACTCTGGTGCCGATCAAGGGCCTGACCCTGAATATCAACGGCTCGTTCAGCGACGTGAGCTACCTGTCGTACAAGGATGCACCGTGCCCACCCGAAACCAGCTTGCGCCCCGGTGCACCGGCGTCCTGCAACCTGACCGGCCACCAGGTGGTGGGCGCCTCGAAGTGGATCGCCAATGCCAACGGCGAATACAAATGGAACCTGGCTAACGGTTTGGAACCCTACGTCACCGCTAGCTATGCGTTCCGTTCCAAGGCAGTGGGCACGGTGGAAGATTCCGACTACGGGCAGATCCCGGCGTATGCGGTGGTCAACCTGTCCACCGGCCTGCGCGGTAACTATGAGCAGGGGCAGTGGGACGTGTCGCTGTGGCTGAAAAACGCCTTCGACAAAACCTACTACACCACCCTGTGGACCGGCGGTAACGGCGGTTACGAGGGCCTGTTGGGCACGCCGCGCACCCTAGGCGTGACTGGGCGCTACGACTTCTAGGTCAGTGCGATAGGTGGCCGGGCTGAACACCCGCGTCACCAGCAGCATCGCCACCACGGTCACCGTCAGCACCACCCAGGCGCTGACAAAGTTGCCGGTGAGCTCGCGCAGCGCGCCGGTCAGCCACGGCGAAAGTGCATTGATCAGAAAGCCTACGCCTTGCACGAATGCCGCCAGCTGCCCGGCTTGGCGTGGGTCGCGGTGGTGGTCGAGGGTCAGCAGCAGGCTCAGGGCGAAACATGCGCCCAGGCCGAAGCCGATCAGCGCTACCCACAGGTGCGGGAATTGCTGTGGCGCCATCAGCAGGCCGAGGTAGCCGACCGTTTGCGCCAGCAGGCTGATGCTCAGCAACGGGCGCCGATCAATCCCACGTTGCGCCAGCACCGGCATCAACAGTGCGGCGATCACCTGGAAGATGGTCATGAACGCCAGCAACGAGCCGCTGGGCAGCACGCCCCAACCCAGTTGCTGATAGTAGGCGGGCAGCCACGCGACCATGCTCATGTAGCCACAATTGACCAGGCCGAAATACAGCGCCAGCAGCCAGGCACGCCGGTTGCGCAACCCTTTGAACGCAGGTGCCTGTTGTGGGTTTCGCGCGGCACCCAGCGGCAGCCAGGCCCATAGCAGCAATGCCCCCAGCGCCGGCAATAACCACACCCCCAGGCCTGCCTGCCATTGCTGGAAATGCAGGGCCACCACCGGGCTAAGCAGCGCCGCCAGCCCACCCCCGGCCATCAGCGAGGCCGAATACACGCCCATCGCCACAGGCACGCGGTGATGAAATTCGCGCTTGATCATCGCGGGCACCAGCGCCTGGATCAGCGCCACGCCCGCGCCGCCGAGCAGTGCGGTAACCAACAGCGCCGAAGCCTGGCCCATCAACCAGCGCGCCAGGCACGCCAGCAAAATCATCAACAAGCCCAGGGCGATGCCGCGACGTTCGCCCAAGCGCGCTTCCACGCGCACGCCGACCAGTGCCACCAGCCCCATGCAGATCACCGGCAGGCTGGTGAGCAAGGCGCTGCTCTGGAAGCTCAGCCCGGTGGCCTGGCGAATCTCGCCGAGCAGCGGGCTGATGGAGCTGAGGATCGGGCGCAGGTTCAGGCCGAGCACCACCAGAAGGCCCCAGCCGGCGAGGGATTTATTCAGGGTCATGCAGGGTTTTCCACTGGTGATACAACGCAGTCATTGCGCTGTCGGGCAGGTGCTGGATGGGCAGGCGTTGCGCACCGATGGGCAAGCCAACCTGTTGGCTGATGGCTGCGGTCGACAGGCCGAACGGCTCGGCCATTTCGTTGCTGGCAGCAAACACCACCCGTTCTACACCGCACAGGTACATGGCGCTCAGGCACATCGGGCAAGGCTGGCCGCTGGCGTAGATCACGCAGCCGTCCAGGCGTGCACCCAGTTGGCGGCTCGCTGCGCGGATCGCCAGCAGCTCGGCGTGGGCGGTAGGGTCCTGGGTCAGGTGGATCTCATTCACGGCTTCCACCAGCACTTCACCGTTGCGCGTCAGCACCGCGCCGAAGGGTCGGCCACCTTGGGCGACGTTGGCGCGGGCCAAGGCGATAGCGCGTTGCAGGTGTGGTTGATCGTTGGTCATACAAGCCCCCCGGGCGCGATGAAAGGTGAAGTATGGTCAGCCACCGGGGTATGCTGAAATTAAATATAAACATGCCAATCAGTGGCAAACGCAATGGTGATGACGTTGTTCGATCCCGTGTTGTTGCGCAGTTTTGTCGCCGTGGTGGACTGCGGCAATTTCACCCGCGCCGCCGAGCGCCTGCATTTGACCCAGTCCACTGTCAGCCAGCAGATCCGCCGGCTGGAAGACGCAGTGGCTTGTCAGTTACTGGACCGCGACCAGCGCCGCGTGGTGGCTACCGCCGAGGGTGAGCGTCTGCTCGCGTATGCGCGCCGTATTCTCGCGCTGCACGAAGAAGCCGCCGACGTGCTGATCAACCAGCAGAGCGACGGTGTGTTGCGCCTCGGCGTGCCGGAGGACTTTGCCGCCGAGCGCCTGATGCCGCTGCTTTCAGCGTTTGTCGTGGCCTATCCACGGGTGCGGCTGGAAGTCACCAGCGGTCTGGGCCCTGAATTGCAGCGCCAGTACCGGGGCGGTGAGTTCGATGTGTTGCTGGTCAAGCAGATGGGCGACAGCGACGACTGTGTGGCGTCGTGGCCGGAGCCCTTGTATTGGGTCGACAGCCTGAGCACCCCGGCGCTGGGTCGCGACCCGCTGCCGCTGGTGGCTTTCCCGGTGGGCGGCTTGTACCGCAACGACATGCTTCACCATCTTGAGCGGGCCGGCTGGCGTTGGCGCATCGGCTACTCCAGTGCCAGCCTGGCCAGTGTGTGTTCAGCGGTGGCGGCAGGCTTGGGCATCAGCCTGTTGCCGGAGCGGGTGTTGCAACCGGGCCATCGCATACTCGGCCCAGAGAGTGGCCTGCCGCCTGTCCATGGCGTGCGATTGGCCTTGTATGGTCGCAGTGGCCTGGGCGCAGCGGGCCAGAGTTTGTTGGGAGAATTGCTGGCGTTATGCAGTGGGAACCCGCACTGAGCCATACCTTTGATGAATATTTTGTATGCCTTTAAAGCATTGAAAAACAAGGGTTTGGTGCCAGGCCCCGAGCCACGTGGCTTTGACGTCAGCGGTTGTTTTATTTATGCGTTTTTGTTCTATGTATAACTTTAAAGATTACTTTAAGAGATAAGTGTCAGGCCCCGATGATTCACCCCTCGACGGGGCTGCACGCTGGCCCGTCGGTTTTTCAAAACCGTAGGGAGTGAATCAATGGGCAATGTCCAGACCGCCGCCAGTGCACCCGAGGCGCATTGGCGCCAGGCACCGAGTGGTGAGTTGGTCGACCTTGGCCGGCCGCATCGCGCGCCGTTGGGGCAATTGCGCCTGCAGAAGACCCCGAAGCGTTTTTCCAGCCGCCGCGAAGGGATTTTGCTCGGGATGCTGGTGTTGGCGCTGCATGGCGCAGTGATCTATTGGGTGAGCCAGAAACCCACGCCGGTGCTGCCGATTGTGCCGCCGGAAATTCCGCCGATGACCATCGAATTTTCCCAGCCGGCGCCGCCGGTGGTTGAAACGCCACCACCTGTACCGCCACCACCGCCGTCGCCTGTGGTCGAGCCACCGCCGGTGGTGGATGAGTTGGCGGCCAAGCCGGCGCCGCCCAAACCTATTGTGAAACCCAAGCCCAAGCCGGCCCCCAAACCCGTCGAGCAGCCGCCTGCGTCACCGACGCCAGCCCCACCTGCTCCGCCCGCGCCCGCGCCGGTGACGCCGGCTTCGGCCAACGCCGCGTACCTGAAAAACCCGGCACCGGAGTACCCGTCACTGGCTCAGCGTCGCGGTTGGGAAGGCACGGTGTTGTTAAGGGTGCATGTGCTGGCCAGCGGTAAACCGGGCGAGATTCAGGTGCAGAAAAGCAGCGGGCGCCAGCAGCTCGATGACGCCGCACTGGCCGCCGTGAAGCGCTGGAGCTTCGTACCGGCCAAGCAGGGGGATGTGGCCCAGGACGGCTGGGTCAGCGTACCGATCGACTTCAAGATTCATTAATTATTCGGCCGCGGTGTGCACACGCCGCGACCTGCACAAGAGGGAAAACATCATGGCATTAGCGTCTCCACTTGAATCCATCGAAAGCGCGGTGATCTGGCTGCTGGTGATCTTTTCGGTCGCCACCTGGGGCCTGGCCTTGCTCAAGGGCGTGCAGTTCGGTCGCCTCAAGGCTCAGGATCGCAAGTTTCACAAACAGTTCTGGGCGGCATCGAGCCTCGATTCAGCCGCCGAACTCGCCGAAACCCAGCCCGGCGCCGCCGCGCGCGTGGCCCAGGCCGGCTATGCCGCAATCCAGGTGGGCGATACCCCTCACGCTGCGGATCTAAGCCAGGCGATCAATCATCAGGACCGACTCGAACGCGCCCTGCGCCAGCAAATCGTGCGCGAGCGCCGCTCCCTGGAGACCGGCCTGGCTGTGGTCGCCAGTATCGGCAGCACCTCGCCGTTCATCGGCCTGTTTGGCACCGTGTGGGGCATCATGGAAGCGCTGAAGGGGATCAGCGCCGCCGGGTCCGCCAGCCTGGAAACCGTGGCGGGGCCGATTGGTGCGGCGCTGGTGGCGACCGGCGTGGGGATCGCCGTGGCCGTGCCTGCGGTGCTTGTCTACAACTATTTCCTGCGCCGCCTGAAGCTGACAGCGGCAGACCTGGATGACTTTGCCCACGACTTCTACAGCCTGGCGCAGAAGAACTCATTCCGCGTGCTGTTGCACCCGACACTGACCAAAGCCAGCGCCGCCAGCCCGCAAAAAGTGAAGGAGGCGTCCTGACATGGCCTTCTCCACGCAAGACAGTGATGAGGTGCTGAGCGAGATCAACGTCACGCCCCTGGTGGATGTGATGCTGGTGCTGCTGGTGGTGTTTATCGTCACCGCTCCGCTGTTGACCAACTCGATCCCGATCAACCTGCCCAAGACCCAGGCCGTGGCGCCTGTCGAGCAGAAAGACCCGCTGGTGGTGAGCATCGACGGCGCCGGCAAACTGTTTATCAACAAGGACGAAATCCAGCCGGACCTGCTGGAATTCAACCTGCAGGCGGCCAAGGCCAAGGACCCCGATGTGCGGGTGCAATTGCAGGCTGACGATGGAGTGAACTACGGCGAAGTGGCACGCGCCATGGCGTCGATTGAACGTGCGGGGATTACCAAATTGTCGGTGATTACCGCACGTTAGTTTCATCCGCCGCGACACGTTTTTTTTAGGCCGTTTCCTTGGCAGGGTGCGGCCTTTTTTTATTTGTGGTTACAGTGTTTATAGGGGAAAAGAATTTTCACGTATTTGAATATTTCTGGGCGTGCAATTCACAACAGTATGATTACTCTAGTCGGCGCATGGAGAAATTTAACTAATGGAGAAGTTGCATGAACGTACGCTTTCCTATTCATTCGGTAAGTGCATTTGTTAACCCACAATCAACTCCCCCTCAGCTCGAAGAAACCCCCCCTGCAAGGATTTATTCGCGGCCTGATAGGCCTGGTGCGCAGCATCCGCTTCCCAAAAAATCATTAAGTCGCGCTGATTATCGAGAGAGTAAAGCGCCAAAGGCCGGGGCGCCGGTGTTGAAACCAAACCCTGAAATAGATGCTTATATCAGCACACACACTTTTAACTACATTTCTCCCGAGAAAGAAATTTCGACGATACTCTCGGCGAAAATAAAACAACATTGGGGCGTCGACGTTGATCCTGATAAAACGTATCTGGTTACGTTTAAAGATAATGGTAAAGATGATAAAGATGTTGTGGAAAAAATAACGCTGACACAAGCGGCGTTGAAAAACAGACAAGATGTAACGATTGAGGATAATGAGGGCTGGTTTGTAAAGATTGCCAAGTATTTTTCGCCGGCAGTTTATATTTACAATAAAGTTGACGGTTGGGTGCAGGAAGCACACAGTCGACAAGCTATTTACCGAGAGCCGAGTTCCCCAGGTTCTGCGCTGTATAGTGCAGACACTCAAGTGTCCATTCCTGTTGAAGACTTCAAAGCCTTGGTCTGGGATACAGACCGAACCAAACTTTACAAGAACACCCTTGACGGGTTTTGGGACAAGCACAGTAGTTCCTATGCTTCATTGAGTAAAATATCCTTTGTTAAAGCGATCAACCTACAGCGCTTGGAAGGCACGCTTGGCCCAGTCGAGGCGGCACTCGCCCAGAGGGCGTTGGGGCCTGTTGCGCAAAAGGAATGGTCCGAGCTGACGGTTCAGGACTTTTCAGCACCTGCCGTCAAGGATCCGAACCTGGATATCGGGTTGCTGAGCATCAATGGCCTGCAGTCAACCGACTTGATGTGTGTGACCGATCGCAAAACCCAGCTGACCTTGCTTTACATCCCTGGTAACTCCTCGCCGATACATCGTTTCGATAACCCACAGCAAATGAATATCTGGCTGGCCAAGCAAGCCACTGATCCTGTGAAACTTGAATCACTGCTGACGCATTTTTCCCTCAAGGACCAGGCCCAAAAGCTGTTGGCAGACGGTGTGCGTCAATCCTTGGACGGGATGGCACATTGGTCCAATGCGCAAGTATCTGGCAACGGCTTCCTTGCAAGGATCAACGGCTGGGTGCCCGATCGCTTTATCTCGGTTGAGCCTTTGCGCAGCGACCCTTTTGAAGCGGTCAAGGTCCGGCAAAAGGCGCGGTCTTATTCGGATGCAGAAAACGCGATCGTCAGCGATGGTGACTACACCAAGAACAAAGTCTTGCAAGGTGTGGAAGAGGCCACGAAGGTTGCCATGTTCATGACGCCTCTGGCATTGGTCATGCCGGAAGTAGCGATAGGCTTGGATGTTTTTTTCATGGCAGCCGGAGCCACTCAAACAGGTATCGGTATTGATGATGCCGTCAAAGGAAAGGCCACTGGTTCTGACCGGATTGTATTTGGAGTACTGAACGCGATACCGCCCTTGGTCACCCATGCGGGGGCGCCGCTGGCGAAAGCGATGACAGAGAGAATGGCCAACGGGGGCGTTACAGCAGGGGTTGATGCAGCAGCCCAGGCGCCCACTCAAGTGGCTGAACAGGAGCGTCCATTCTTCAATCCCCCACGACGGGTCAATGGGCATATCGGCTACCCAATGGGGCCTACTACGCCTCCCGTTATCCTCGATGAGTTCACGGTCCCCATGGACGACGTGCAGCGAATGTTTTCTCAGGACTACATGGTTTTTGTCGGGCAGTACGGTACTAAAGTCACTTATGACGTTGAGGCACGCCTCTGGCGTGGGCTCAACGAAGATGGTCAAGTGAATGATATATTCTATTGGCGTAATGGCCGAGGAAGATGGTTAGGTGGTACTAAAACCGAAGCGATCGAAGGGAATAAGAGCGTACCTCCATCAATTATAAATAAAACGCTTAAGTTGCCACGGTTGCCGTCGCTGCCGTCCGGTACGACAGAAGTGCCCAAAGTCATTCATTATTTTTGGGCTGGCAATGAAATGCCGGAGCATTTAATCCAGAACATTATTGAGAACGCCAGGAAAAGCCCGGGTTACAAGTCTGTCGTTCACGTGGATGCAAACAGCGGGAGCGCGTTTCAGAAAATAAAATCTGCTCTGGATCACAAAGTGGGTGGGCTGGAGGTGCATGATCTGAAAGACGATGAAGCTTTTCGAGAGCTAACGGCAAGTAAATATGGAGAGATGTATCAGTATTTTAGATCAGGTCAAGGGCAAAATTTAGCGGCTTCATCGGATGTGATGCGCGTTGCACTGATAAAGAAGCACGGTGGAATATACCTGGATACGGATGACACGCTGACCTTCAACGTGGGGGATGTCACGCTGAAAGCCACACCAAGTGATCTATTGATGAACTCGCCCATTACTTATGAGGGAGCGGATTTCAATGGGTTCAATACAAGTAATTTCGCAAGCCATGCGGACAATCCATTATTTGACAAGATTCTGGAGGAGTCATATCAGCGGTTCAAAGCCAACGAGTCGTGGTTTAACAATAATCGTCCGTTTTTAAGAGAAGGTTCGACAGACATAGAACGGCAAGCCTATAAAGAGTACGAAACGAAAATCTTCGAGGTTACCGGGCCGAGAATGTTTGGTGATGTAGTGGCGCAAGAGGAATATGGTTTTTTCCCGTTGGTTGATGACATCACTGAACTTTTGAATGCGCGTCTTCTTTTGCCCGAAGATTTCGGAAAAAAGTACACGGAAGTACGCGATTTCTATATGCCCATGAATCGTAAATTTGGGGTCGATATCGGCTCGGAGCACTCTATGCATCATTCTCGTTGAGTCGGTATAGCGGTAGCGGTCGTTGAGCATTGGGTTATCCAACTCAACATTACCGGCCCCCCGATGCCATGGCGTCGGGGGGCACGATGGTTGGGTTTCCAGGAATATGGAAGGGAGTGGGATTCGAATAAATGATGTGATGAGTTTTTGGTTATTAATAAATTCCTTTTTATTCCTTATTTGATTGTTGGGGCGCCCCTATACTGGTCAGCAACGTTAAAAGCTGCAGGAGGGCACACCCATGCACAGCGAGTCGATTCGTTATCTGATCGTGCCGGGCTGGCAAGGATCGCCAGAAGATCATTGGCAAACCCATTGGCAGCACAGCCTGCCCAACAGCGCTCGCGTGGAGCAGGCCGATTGGCTGACGCCGCGTCGAGAGGATTGGGTAGCTGCACTGGCTGAGGCGATTGCCGCCGACAGCACACCGGTAATCCTGATTGCCCATAGCCTGGGATGCATCACCGTGGCTCATTGGGCGGCCACTGCCCCCGTGCATTTCTTGCGTCAGGTTCGCGGCGCCTTGCTGGTAGCCCCAGCCGATGTCGAGCGCGCAGCCTGTGCCCCGGCCCTGCGTAACTTCGCACCAATTCCCACCGACCTGCTGCCGTTTCCCAGCCAGGTGGTCAGCTCCGACAACGATAGCGCCGTCAGCGCGCCCCGGGCTCTGGAGTTGGCGCGTCAATGGGGGGCCGAAGCCGGCATTTTGTCCGGCGCCGGGCATATCAATGTGAAGTCCGGTCACCGCCGCTGGGAGCAGGGTTTCGCCTATCTCTATCGCCTGCAGAGCCGCCTCGAGCACCATGCTCGGCGTAGTGCCTGATATTTTTTCAACGCCCCGTCCCTGAGTGGATTGGGGCGGGAGCCTGCCATGAGTTTGCATGAAACCTACGGCCAGCCTTTGCTGACCTTTCCCGATGCCGAAAAGAGCCCACTGAGCATCCGCGCCAAGGCGTTGGTGTTCGTCGACCCACGCTCACGCCAACTGCGTGAAGAATTGGAAAGCCTTGCGCCGCGCGCCTTACCCGTATTGATCCGCGGTGAAACCGGCAGTGGTAAAGAACTGCTGGCGCGACACATCCACCGTGGCAGTGACCGTACTGGCCTGTTTGTCTCGGTCAACTGTGGCGCCATTAGTCCTACCTATGCGGATGCCGAGTTGTTTGGCTATGCCGCCGGCAGCCACAGCGGCGCAGCGAGCAGTCGGGCTGGCTGGTTTGGCTCTGCCAACGGCGGAACCTTGTACCTGGATGAGATTGGTGACTTGCCACTGCCGATCCAGGTGAAATTGCTCGCGGCCCTGGAAAATCATGAGGTCACCCGCGTCGGTGCCCATCAGCCCAGCCCGGTAGACGTACGTCTGGTGGCCGCTACCAGCATCGACCTGGCCCAGGCTGTGGCCGTTGGCAAGTTTCACGAGCGCCTGTTTCATTACTTGAGCGAAGGCCGGCTGGACCTGCCGGCGTTGCGCGAGCGGGTGGGGGATATTTTGTCTCTGGCCGAGTATTTCCTCGGCATCTACAGCCAGCGCCTGGACCTGCCGGTGCCGCTTATCAGCGACGCCGCTCAACAGGTACTGGAGCGTCACACCTGGCCGGGCAATACCCGCGAACTGGAAAACGTTATTCACTTTGCCTTGCTGGTGAGCAGTGGCGATGAAATCTTGCCCGAGCATTTGAACCTGCCGGTGGCAGGCTCGCCGCTGGATCAAGTGCGACGAATTTTTGCCAGCGCCAGTGCGACCGAGCGCGAATCGCTGCGTACCTTCCTGTATGAACAAAATGGAATATCAACGTGAATAAAAGATATTGTTCGGGAATAAAAAATCTAGGTATTGTCCTTCCTACGCCGCGATAGCATTTCGCTGGCACCTCACATAAAAAATGGTCGTTAGAAAAGGACACTGCATGAAAAAGGTTCTGTTATTTACCGCGCTGGCGGCTGCCCTGACTGCCGGCTTCGCCCAGGCCAACGAAAAGCTGGTGGTAGCGGCCACGCCGATTCCGCACGCTGAGATCCTTGAGTTGATCAAGCCGACCCTGGCCAAGGAAGGCGTGGACCTGCAGATCAAAGTCTTCACCGATTACGTGCAGCCAAACGTGCAAGTCGCTGAGAAGCGCTTGGACGCCAACTACTTCCAGACCCTGCCGTACCTGGAAAACTTCAACAAAGGCAAGGGCACTAACCTGGTCACTGTAGTGGGTGTGCACGTTGAGCCTATCGGCGGTTACTCAAACAAGATCAAAAATATTTCCGAGCTTAAAGACGGCGCAACTGTTGCAATCCCGAACGAAGGCTCCAATAGCGGTCGTGCCCTGTTGCTGCTGCAAAAGAACGGTCTGATTACCCTCAAAGACCCGAAAAATGCACTGGCTACCCCAAAGGACATCGCCAGCAACCCGAAGAACCTGAAATTCAAAGAGCTGGAATCGGCCCTGCTGCCACGCGTGCTGGATCAGGTTGATCTGGATGTGATCAACACCAACTACGCCCTGGAAGCCGGTCTGAACCCGGCCAAGGACGCGTTGATCATCGAAGATGCCAAATCCCCTTACGTGAACTTCCTGGTAGCGCGCCCGGACAACAAGGACAGCGACGCTATCCAGAAACTGTCCAAGGCCCTGACCAGCCCGGAAGTCAAAGCTTTCATCGAGAAGAAGTACAACGGCGCAGTCGTGCCGGCGTTCTGATGTAACTCAAAACCCCCTTCAAGGTTTCAACGCCGACGGCTACTACAGCGTCGGCGTTTTTTTTGTGGGAGGGGCTTGCCCCTCCCACATTGATCGCCCTGGCGAAGGTTAGTTTTTTGGGTGATATCAATATGCTATTTCGGTATTTAAATTTTGCTTTTTATACCTTTAAAGTTCGCGCTACCCGACGTTATCCACGCCGGAACGGATTGCGCTCGCAGCATTACCCATGCCGCGATATGGACTGCACATGACCTTCGATTTCGCTTTTATCCTCAGCACCTTGCCGGCGTTCCTGCAAGCGGTGGGCGTAACCCTGCAAGTGGGCCTGATCGCCATCGGCACCTCCTTGCTGGTGGCGCTGATCAATGCAGCCTTGTTGGTGTTTCGCACGCCGTACCTGTCACGGCTGGTAGCGCTGTATGTGGAGCTGGCGCGGAACACGCCGCTGTTGATCCAACTGTTTTTCGTCTACTTCGCACTGCCGGCCCTGGGTTTGAATATCTCCGGGTTCTGGGCGGCAATCATCACCATGACCTTTCTCGGCGGCGCCTACCTCACTGAAGTGTTGCGCGCCGGTGTGGAAGCGGTGCCGCTGGCGCAGATCGAGTCGGGCAAGTCCATTGGCCTGTCCGACTGGCAGCTGTTGCGCCATGTGATTCTGCCCCAGGCCGGCATCCTCAGCCTGCCGGCGCTGTTCGCCAATTTCATCTTTCTGCTCAAGGAAACCACGGTGGTTTCCGCGGTGGCGGTGCCGGAGATTCTCTACACCACCAAGAGCTACATCGCCCTCTACTACAAGACCTACGAGATGCTCGCCGTGCTGACGCTGATTTGCGTGCTGCTGTTTTTGCCGTTGTCGTTGCTGCTCAGCCGTTTGGAAAGGAGGCTCCAGCATGGCCAGTTCGGGTCTTGAGTTGCTGTGGGTGTCGTTGCCACAACTGGGCAAAGGCGCTGCGCAAACCCTGTCGATTTCGTTTTTGAGCATCGCTTTCAGTACGGTCGGCGGCGTGCTGTATGGCGTGCTGCGCACCTTGAATAACAAGGTGATCAACGGTGTGCTGCGCATCTACCTGGAGCTGTTCCGGGCGATTCCGGTGCTGGTGTGGTTGTACCTGCTGTTTTTCGGCCTGCCGATTTTCTTTGGTGTGAGCCTGCCGAGCTTCTGGTGCGCGGTGCTGGTGTTGTCGCTATGGGGCGCCAGCGAAGTCGGCGAGGTGGTGCGCGGTGCATTGCATTCGCTGCCGCGTGGCCAGCGTGAAGCGGGCTTGTCGATTGGCCTGTCCGACCCGCAGTTGTACGGCTACGTGCTGCTGCCCCAGGCCCTTAAACGCATGACGCCGCCGACCATCAACGTCTACACGCGCATCATCAAGACCAGTTCCCTTGCGGTGCTGATTGGCGTGGTGGATGTGATCAAGGTCGGCCAGCAAATCATCGAGCGTACCTACGAGTCGGTATTGATCTACGGCGCGCTGTTCCTGTTTTTCTTCTTTATCTGCTACCCGTTGTCGGCCGCCTCCAAGGTGCTGGAACGGCGCTGGGCCCACGCATGAGCGCATTGATCGAGTTCCAGGGTTTCAACAAATTCTTTGGCCAGGCACAGGTGCTCAAGGGCATCGACTTGAGCGTGCAAAGCGGCGAAGTGGTGGTGATCCTCGGCCCCAGCGGCTGTGGCAAAAGCACCTTGCTGCGCTGCCTCAATGGGCTGGAAGTCGCGCACAGCGGCAGCCTGCGGTTTGCAGGCGTTGAGCTGCTGGATAAAAACACCGACTGGCGCCAGGTGCGCCAGGACATCGGCATGGTGTTCCAGAGTTACCACCTGTTCCCGCACATGAGCGTGCTCGACAACATCCTGCTCGGCCCGCTGAAAGTGCAAAAGCGTGACCCCCGCGAGGCACGTGAGCAGGCGCAAAAACTGCTGGAGCGCGTGGGCCTGGCCGACAAGCGCGACGCGTTCCCGCGCCAGCTCTCCGGCGGCCAGCAGCAACGCATCGCCATCGTGCGTTCATTGTGCATGAACCCCCAGGTCATGCTCTTTGATGAGGTCACGGCGGCTCTTGACCCGGAGATGGTCAAGGAAGTGCTGGAAGTGATCCAGGGCCTGGCCCGCGATGGCATGACCCTGCTGATCGTCACCCACGAAATGGCCTTCGCCCGCGCCGTCGCTGACCGCGTGGTGTTCATGGAGGCCGGTCGCATCCTCGAACACAACACCCCCGAGGCATTCTTTACGAACCCGCAGACCGCACGCGCGCAGCAGTTCCTGGAGAAGTTCTCCTTCGTTTCAACACTGCCAAAAAAGATCAAGGAACTGGAGCTGATATGAAAAAGTTACTGCTGCCACTGTTTGCCGTCGCCTTGCTGGCCGGTTGCGATAAAAAGGCCGAAGAGCCTGTAAAACCCGCGGCTGTCAGCTACATCGACAAAATAAAAGCGCGGGACAAGCTGATCGTTGGCGTCTTCACGGACAAGCCACCGTTTGGCTTTGTCGACGAGGCTGGCCGCTACGTCGGCTTCGATACCGACATTGGCCGTCAATTCGCCAAGGACCTGTTGGGCGACGAAAACAAGGTGGAGTTTGTCGCCGTTGAGCCCGCCAGCCGCATTCCGTTCCTGCAAAGCGACAAGGTCGACCTGATTCTCGCCAACATGACGGTGACGCCCGAGCGCAAGGAAGCGGTGGACTTTACCAACCCCAACCTGAAAGTCGCGGTGCAGGCCCTTGTACCGAATGACAGCACGGTAAAAAGCCTGGATGACCTGGCCACTCGCACCACCATTGTCACCACCGGCACCACCGCCGACATCTGGCTGACCAAAAACCACCCGGACTGGAAGCTGCTCAAGTTCGAGAAAAACTCCGAGTCGCTGCAAGCGCTGTCGGCCGGGCGTGGCGATGCCTATGCCCAGGACAACCTGGTGCTGTTCAGCTGGGCCAAGCAGAACCCGGGCTACCGTGTGCTGGAAGAAAAGCTGGGTGATGAAGCACCGATTGCTCCGGCGGTGAAGAAGGGCAATACCGAACTGCGCGACTGGGTGAATGCCGAGCTGGCAAAGCTGGGCGAGGAGAAGTTCCTGCTCAAGCTCTATGACCAATATGTGCGCAAAGAACTGAGCGATGACACCAAGCCTGAAAGTGTGATTGTTGAAGGTGGGAAGTGGCAGGGCTGAAACCTGACTTTTTGTGTTGGCTGCACCGGCCTCATCGGGAGCAAGCCCCCTCCCACACTGGATCGGGTTCACACATTCCGATGTGTGAATACAGGTCAAAATGTGGGAGGGGGCTTGCTCCCGATGAGGCCGGTACAGTCACCACCTACTCCGGCCAATGCCAGGCCGGCCCATCCAGAATCCCTTGCCCCACGATCCGCGTTTCCCCCAACACCTTCTCCAGCACAATCGAATTGCACCCCTCATCCTGCTGCAACGCCGCAATCAAGCGGCTGGCATGGGACACCACCCACACCTGGCACTGCTTCGACGCCTGGATAATCAAGCGCGCCAATGCCGGCAACAGGTCCGGGTGCAGGCTGGTCTCCGGCTCGTTCAGCACCATCATGGTCGGTGGCCGTGGCGTCAGCAGTGCGGCGATCAGCAACAAGTAGCGCAGGGTGCCGTCTGACAGTTCCGCCGCCGACAACGGCCGCAGCAAGCCTTCCTGATAGAACTCAATGGCAAAGCGTCCGCCTTGCAACGGTTCAATGTTCAGGCGCGCCCCCGGGAATGCATCGCTTACGGCACGTTGCAGCGCCTCGGGGTCGCCGATCTCGCGGATAGTCTGCAACGCGGCCGCCAAATCGCGGCCATCGTGATGCAACACCGGCGTACGCGTGCCCAACTGGGGCTGGCGCACTGGCGCGTCCACGTCGCTGCGAAAGTGATCATAAAAGCGCCAGCCACGAATGCTTTCACGCAACAGCAGCACTTCCGGCGAGCCGCGCAGGCTGCCGACCTGATCGAACAGGCTGTGGTAGTTGGGTGTGTGCTGCGCCAGTACATCCCAGGCACGGCCTTCGCGGGCACGTACCATGGCACCTGAGCGCTGCACCAACAGGCTGGCCGGGCGGTAGACGTGGCCGGCCCAGATGCATTCCCTCTTCACTTCGGGGTCGAGGCTGAAGAACGACGAGGTTTTTTCCGGCAATCCCAGAGAGATTGCGTAGCTGAAATCTTCGGCGGCAAACCCCAGGCGCAGGCGTTTGAGGCCCTGGCGCACATTGGATTCGATCGGTACTTCACCAGTGCGCATACGCCGGCTGATGGTTTCCGGCCCGGCCCAGAAGGTCGAGTCCAGCCCGCCTTCACGGGCCAGGGCATTGATCACTCCGCCCTGGGCGGTTTCTGCCAGCAGGCGCAGGGCCCGGTACAGGTTGGACTTGCCGCTGCCATTGGGCCCGGTGATCAGGTTCAAGCGGTCCAGCGGCACTACCAATTTGTTGATCGAGCGGTAATTGGCCACCGCGAGGGTTTTCAGCATATGCATTTAATCGGCTGGGGAACCATTGGAGTATGGGATCCTCCATGCAGATAAGGAACCCTGTTCTAAGCTCACAGTCGCATACACACTTGTACGTGAGCATCACGCAAAAGGAGCCTGCATGGGCGGTCGCGCTTCGACATTAATTTTCAGCCTTGGCCTCCTGGCGCTGCTGAGCGGCTGTGGCCAAGACAAAGCCGAGCCCAAGCAGCATTCACGGGTATTTGTGCAAACCGTGCAGCCGGCGGATTTTGCCGCGGCGGTCACGCTGACGGGCGATATCCAGGCGCGGGTGCAGACCGATTTGTCCTTTCGCGTGGGTGGCAAGATCATTCAGCGCATGGTGGACGTGGGCGACCGAGTAACGGCCAAGCAAGTACTGGCCAAGCTTGACCCCAAGGACCTGCAAACCAACGTCGATTCCGCCCAGGCCCAGGTTGTGGCCGAACAGGCGCGGGTCAAGCAGACCGCCGCCGCCTTCGTGCGCCAGGAAAAACTCTTGCCCAAGGGCTACACCAGTCGCAGCGAATACGACGCCGCTCAGGCCGCGTTGCGCAGCAGCCAAAGTGCCCTGGCCGCCGCGCAGGCGCAATTGGCCAACGCCCGTGAGCAACTTGGCTACACGGCGCTGGTCGCCGATGCACCGGGGATCATCACGGCGCGCCAGGCCGAAGTCGGCCAAGTGGTACAAGCCACCGTACCGATCTTCAGCCTGGCCCGTGATGGCGAACGTGACGCGGTGTTCAATGTGTATGAATCCCTGCTGGTGGAGCCGCCGCCGGATGCGCCGATTACCGTCAGCCTGCTGGACAACCCGAGCATCAAAGCCGTGGGCAAGGTGCGGGAAGTGACCCCGGCAGTGGCGGCCAATACCGGCACCATACAAGTGAAGATCGCCCTGCAAAACCTGCCTAAAGGCATGGAGCTGGGTTCGGTGGTGAGCGCCACCGCCAACGGCCCGGCCAAGGCCAGCATCGAATTACCCTGGGCGGCCTTGACCAAAGACCTCAGCGAGCCTGCCGTATGGCTGGTGGATGCCGACGGCAAGGCGCAGCTGCACAAGGTCAAGGTGGCCCGTTACCTCACCGGCAAGGTGATTATTGGCGAGGGCCTTAAAGGCGGCGAAAAAGTCGTAGTGGCCGGTGGGCAATTGCTGCACCCCGGCATGGTGGTCGAGATCGCCCAGCAAGGAGCCCAGCCATGAAGCAACTGACGGTTATCGTCGCCGCCAGCCTGTTGCTGATGGCTTGCTCCAAGGAAGAGGCGCCGCCTGAACCTGTGCGCCCGGTGTTGTCCATGCAAGTGAAGGCTGAAGATCAGGAAAACCTCGGCCGCTTCGCTGGCACTATCCAGGCCCGCTACGAAAGCAACCTGGGTTTCCGGGTGTCGGGCCGCATCGCCCGTCGCGCCGTCGACGTGGGCGCCGAGGTGGAGAAGGGGGCCTTGCTTGCCGTGCTCGACCCCACCGACCAGCAGAACCAACTGCGTGCCGCCCAGGGCGACCTCGCCCGCGTGCAGGCACAGTTCATCAATGCCCAGGCCAATGCCCGTCGCCAGCAGGAGCTGTTCAACCGGGGCGTCGGCGCCCAGGCTCAGTTGGATGTGGCGCAGACTGACCTGAAAACCACCCAGGCCACCCTTGATCAGGCCCGCGCCTCGGTCAATCAAGCCAAGGACCAGCTCAATTACGCCGAACTGCACACTGACCACGCCGGTATCGTCACCGCCTGGAATGCCGAGGCTGGCCAGGTAGTCAGCGCGGGGCAGCAGGTGGTGACCCTGGCTCGCCCGGACATCAAGGAGGCGGTGATCGACCTGCCTGCCGGCCTGGCCGAGCGCCTGCCGACGGATGTGGTGTTTCTGGTCGCCGGGCAACTGAACCCCAGCGTGCATACCACCGCCATCGTGCGTGAGATCGAACCCCAGGCCCAAAGCGCCACGCGCACCCGCCGCGCACGTCTGAGCCTGACCGACACTCCCGCCGCGTTCCGCCTGGGCACGGCCATCAGCGTGACCTTGAGCAGCGCCATTACGCCGCGTATCGAATTGCCCTTGAGCGCCTTGCAGGACGTCGACGGCAAGACGCGCATCTGGCTGCTTGATACCCAGAGCCAGACCGTGCAGCCACGCGACGTCAGTGTGGTCAGCCGGGATGCTGACAGTGCCTTGGTCAATGGCGGCATCAAAGCCGGTGAACGCATCGTCACCGCCGGCGTGAACAGCCTGAAACCCGGGCAAAAAGTCAAAATCGACGAGGACAGCCCGCGATGAAAGGGAGCTTCAACTTATCCGACTGGGCACTCAAGCATCAGTCCTTCGTCTGGTACCTGATGTTCGTCGCGCTGCTGATGGGCGTGTTCTCGTATATGAACCTGGGCCGCGAGGAAGACCCCTCGTTCACCATCAAGACCATGGTGATCCAGACCCGCTGGCCGGGCGCTACCCAGGAGGAAACCCTCAAGCAGGTCACCGATCGCATCGAGAAAAAACTCGAAGAGCTCGACTCCCTCGACTACGTGAAAAGTTATACGCGACCGGGTGAGTCCACGGTGTTCGTGTTCCTCAAGGACACCACCAGCGCCAAGGCCATTCCGGAGATCTGGTACCAGGTTCGCAAGAAGATCGATGATATTCGCGGCACCTTCCCCCAGGGCTTGCAGGGGCCGTCGTTCAACGATGAATTCGGTGATGTGTTCGGCTCGGTGTACGCCTTTACTGGCGACGGCTTGTCGATGCGCCAGTTGCGCGACTACGTGGAGCAGGTGCGCGCCGAAATCCGCTCGGTGCCGGGGCTGGGCAAGGTCGAGATGATCGGCCAGCAGGACGAAGTGATCTACTTGAACTTCTCCACGCGCAAACTGGCGGCATTGGGCATTGATCAACGTCAGGTCGTGCAAAGCCTGCAATCGCAGAATGCGGTAACGCCCGCCGGGGTGATCGAGGCCGGGCCGGAGCGGATTTCGGTGCGCACCTCCGGGCAGTTCGCTTCGGAGAAAGACCTGGCCAACGTCAACCTGCGCCTCAATGACCGCTTCTATCGGCTGGCGGATATCGCTGACATCAGTCGCGGTTACGTCGACCCGGCAAGGCCGATGTTCCGTTTCAATGGCAAGCCGGCGATTGGCTTGGCGATCGCCATGCAAAAGGGCGGCAATATCCAGTCGTTCGGCAAGGCGCTGCACGGGCGCATGGATGAGCTGACTGCCGACCTGCCGGTGGGCGTCGGTGTGCACAAGGTGTCTGACCAGGCCGAAGTGGTGGAAGAGGCCGTCGGCGGCTTTACCAGCGCGTTGTTCGAAGCCGTGATTATCGTGCTGGTGGTGAGCTTTATCAGCCTCGGTATGCGCGCCGGGCTGGTGGTGGCGTGCTCGATTCCGTTGGTGCTGGCGCTGGTGTTCGTGTTTATGGAATACAGCGGCATCACCATGCAGCGGGTATCGTTGGGCGCCTTGATCATTGCCCTCGGCCTGTTGGTGGATGATGCGATGATCACCGTGGAGATGATGATCACGCGCCTGGAAAAAGGCGAAACCAAGGAGCAGGCCGCCACCTACGCCTACACCTCAACAGCGTTCCCGATGCTCACCGGTACGCTGGTGACCGTGGCCGGTTTCGTGCCGATTGGCCTCAATGCCAGTTCGGCGGGCGAGTACACCTTTACTCTGTTCGCGGTGATTGCCGTGGCGATGTTGGTGTCGTGGGTGGTGGCGGTACTGTTTGCGCCGGTGATCGGCGTGCATATTCTCAGCGCCAATGTGAAGCCGCATAACGCCGAGCCTGGGCGCATCGGCCGCGCGTTCAATGGCGGTATGCTCTGGGCCATGCGCAACCGCTGGTGGGCCATCGGTATCACTGTGGCGCTGTTTGCGGCCTCGGTGTTTTCCATGCAGTTTGTGCAGAACCAGTTTTTCCCGTCATCGGATCGCCCGGAAATCCTGGTTGATCTGAACCTGCCGCAGAACGCCTCGATCAACGAGACGCGCAAGGCGGTTGACCGCCTCGAAGCGATCATCAAGGACGACCCGGACATCGCTCGCTGGAGCACCTACATCGGCCAGGGCGCGATCCGTTTTTACCTGCCGCTGGACCAACAACTGGAGAACCCGTACTACGCGCAGTTGGTGATCGTCAGCAAAGGCCTGGAAGAGCGCAGCGCCTTGATTGCGCGATTGCAGAAACGCCTGCGCGATGATTTTGTCGGTATCGGCAGCTATGTGCAGCCGCTGGAAATGGGCCCGCCGGTCGGGCGGCCGATTCAGTACCGCGTCTCCGGTAAAGACACCGACCAGGTGCGCAAGCACGCCATCGAACTGGCGACCTTGCTGGACCAGAACACCCACTTGGGCGAGATCATCTACGACTGGAACGAGCCGGGCAAAGTGCTACGCGTCGACATCGCCCAGGACAAGGCGCGGCAACTGGGGCTGTCGTCGGAAGACGTGGCGCAGTTGATGAACAGCGTGGTCAGCGGCGCGGCGGTGACCCAGGTGCACGACGATATCTACCTGATCAATGTGGTCGGTCGCGCCGAAGATGCCGAGCGCGGTACGCCGGAAACCTTGCAGAACCTGCAGATCGTTACGCCCAACGGCACCTCGATCCCGTTGCTCGCGTTTGCCACGGTGCGTTACGAGTTGGAGCAGCCGCTGGTGTGGCGTCGTGACCGCAAGCCGACGATTACCATCAAGGCCGCGGTGCGCGATGAGATGCAGCCGACCGACCTGGTCAAGCAACTGGCGCCGACCATCCAGAAATTCAGTGACGGCCTGCCGGTGGGCTACAAAGTCGCCACCGGCGGCACCGTGGAAGAAAGCGGCAAGGCCCAGGGCCCGATTGCGAGTGTGGTGCCGTTGATGCTGTTCCTGATGGCCACGTTCCTGATGATCCAGTTGCACAGCGTGCAGAAAATGTTCCTGGTGGCCAGCGTTGCCCCGCTGGGGCTGATCGGCGTGGTGCTGGCGTTGATCCCCACCGGTACGCCGATGGGGTTTGTGGCGATCCTGGGGATCCTGGCGCTGATCGGCATCATCATCCGTAACTCGGTGATTCTGGTCACACAGATTCATGAGTATGAAGTGGCGGGCTATACGCCGTGGGATGCGGTGGTGGAAGCTACCGAACACCGGCGTCGGCCGATTCTGCTTACGGCGGCAGCGGCGAGCCTGGGCATGATCCCGATTGCCCGGGAAGTGTTCTGGGGGCCGATGGCCTACGCGATGATTGGCGGGATCATCATCGCCACGTTGCTGACGCTGCTGTTTTTGCCGGCGCTGTATGTGGCCTGGTACAAAATCCGCGAACCCAAACAAGAGCATCAGGAACAGCGCGGTTAAAAATGTGGGAGGGGGCTTGCTCCCGATGGCGATGGTTCAGTCAGTGCATCTGTATCTGGCCCATCGCCATCGGGAGCAAGCCCCCTCCCACATTTGGATCTTCATCTCGCTTGAGGCTGTGGGAAGCTTCCGAAAGATCCACTTGTTGCCCCGGGCACTATCTGCATGCTTTACCCTCTCGACCTAACTTCTCCGTCCAGGTCGATTCCCATGCAGTGCCTGCGCCTCATCTTTGTGCTCTGTGCGCTTGTTCTTGCGCCCTCAGTCTTTGCCTCCACCGTGCTGGAAAACGCCCTGTGGCGCGTTGACCTCGACCCTGCAACCCTGGCGCTGCGTGTCACGCCAGCGGGGGAGGCCCCGGTACAAGCCTCCAGCGGTGTCGCCGTGCACGCTGTCAGTGCGTTGCAAGCTGATGCCGCACAGGTCTCCTGGCAATGGGACAGCGGCGCCTATCGCCTGACGGCCCGGCTTGAACAGCGCGAACTGTCTCTGTCTATCAGCGCCCGCGAGCCGGGTGAACTGGCCCTGCTGCGCCAGCCGGCCACGGCCATGGGCCAGGCGCTGATCTGGCCGTTGGCTGAAGGGCATTATGTGCCCTTTGATAACCCCGTGTGGAAGGCGTTCCTGCTTGAGCACGGCGAAGTCAATACCACCCAGGACCTGAGCTTGCCCTTGTGGGGCCTGGATCACGGGCGCTTCACGCTTAACTGGCTGCTGACCAACCCCTACAACAATCGCCTTGAATGGCAAGCGGACGGCCAGGGCCTGGCGCTGTCAGCGGCCCATGAGTTCACTACCCTTGCCCCCGACGCACCGATGACGCTGCGCCTGTACCTGGGCGATGCCGACCCATTGGCCGGCGCCAAGCGTTATCGCCAATGGTTGGTGGAGCAGGGCCGTTACGAGCCGCTGGCGGACAAGCTGCGGCAAACCCCCGAGGCGGTGAAATTGCTCGGCGCCAGTCACGTTTACCTCTGGGGCAACGGCTTGCTGACGCTGGATGATGTCCGTGATTGGCCAACGTTGATCAAACGGCTGCGCACCCATGAGCTTGGCAGGCTGCTGGACAAAGAGTCTGCGAAGGTGCTCGCACAGACAACCGCATTGAATCGTTATGAGCAAACCGTGCTGCTGCGCGGCCTCAATGCGGCCATCAACCAGAAGGCCCGGCAAGCCTGGCAAGTGGAAGAGCCCGACATGAGTCGCCTTGGCACTCGCTACGGCGAGTTGCGTAGCGAGCTGGCCGTGGATTTCGCCTCAGCCTTGAGTGATCGCCCCGAAACCTGGGGGCATTCGACTATCCAAGCCTTGCGTGACGCGGGGCTCTCGCATCTGCTATTGGCCCTGGGGGATGGCTGGGAAGGCGGGCTCTGGCATCCCGAAGCGATTCGCGCAGGCGTGGATGCCGGGTACTTGATGGCGCCTTACGATTCGTATGAAACGGCGCTGTCGGCCAGCGAAAATCCGGACTGGGCCACTGCCCACCTGGGCGGCAAGGCGTACCGTGACTGCGCAATCATATTGAAGAACGGCCAGCCGAAAGCCGGTTTCCAACAATCCGGCCACTACACGGACCCGCGCTGTGTGCGACCGTTGCTGGAAGCACGGGTAAAGGCGGTGCAGGCCGCAGCCGGATTCAATGCCTGGTTCCTCGATGCGTACGCCACCAGCATGATCTTTGACAGCTACCGCGACGGCGCCTCCATGAGTCAGGTGCAGAATGCCCAGGGCAATATCGACGCCTCGCGCTGGATCAACACTTCGCTAAAACTGCCCGCAGGTTCCGAAGACGGCAACGCCGTCACCGCTCAGGGCATTATGTTTGCCCATGGTATGCAAACTCCGGTGATCGGCTGGGGTGACCGGGACATGACCCGCGACCGGCAGTCGCCCTATTACGTCGGCAACTGGTACCCGGCGCAACAGCCGGCGGTGTTCTTCAAGCCTGTGCCGTTGAAAGCGTCGCTGCGCACGGTGTATTTCGACCCGACGATGCGGCTGCCGTTGTATCAGGCGGTGTTCCATGGCTCGGTGATCACCACTCATCACTGGCTGTTCGACAACCTCAAGCTGAGCAATGTACGGGCTGAAAATGAACTGGCCCAACTGCTCTACAACGTACCGCCGCTGTATCACCTGAGCGCGACGACACTCAAGGACAGGCTGCCGGTGATTCAGCGCCAGGACCGGTTCTTTCGGCCGCTGCATCAACGGTTGGGGACTCAGGCAATGACTGAGTTTCGCTGGCTGACAGCGGACAAACTGTTGCAGCAAACCACCTTCGCCGATGGGACGCGGTTGGTGGCGAATTTTTCGGACGCGCAGAAAGATGGGTATGCCGGGCGCAGTGTGACGGCGCTGGTGGAGGGGGAGGAGCCGGTGGTGTATCAGGTGAAATAACGCTGCCCGTTACGGCGCCATCGCGGGCAAGCCCGGCTCCCACAGTGAAATGCATTCCGAATGTGGGAGCTGGCTTGCCTGCGATGAGGCCGGTACAGGCGATGCGGCACTAAATTTTACGCCACACACTCGCCAACCAAGGCTGCTGCTCCCGAGGCAACCCGGCCGGTCGGTAGTAGTGCTCCAGCTCTTCAAATCCGGCCTCGGTCAGCAAGCCCCGCCACGCCTCCAGGTCGTGATAAGAGCCATACCGCGGCCCATTCCAACCCTCCTGGTTCTCACCCCGTGGGTTGGAGCTGAACAGCACGCCTCCAGGCTTCAACGTGCCATGCAGCTGCTTGAGAACCCGCGGCAATTCCTGCTTGGGAATATGAAACAGCACCGCATTGGCAAACACGCCATCGAAGCGCTCGGGTGGCAGGTCCAGCTTGAGAAAATCCTGTTGCAACACCTCACAGCCGCTGTCGTCCCGCGCCATCTGCGCAAACCGCTCGGAGCCATCCAGCCCCACGGCGATATGCCCCATGCGCGTAAAAGTCTGCAAATCCCGCCCCGGCCCGCAGCCGAAATCCAGCACGGTAAACGGCGCCGAGCCCTGGATATGTCGCAACAGCGCGTCGATGTTCTGGCTCACATCGTGATCGCGGGTGCCTTCACGGAAGTCTTCGGCCACCTTGTTGTAATGGCCGAGGGTGGTGGAGGTGATCTGGTTGAGGTCGTCGGGGGCGAGTTTCATGGTGTGGCGCACCGCTGCGGTTGAGGTGGTCGGACTATACCTCAGGCTCACCCTTGAGTTGAAAGACGTGTATCTGGTGTAGGGCGGTTCATCGTGTGCGTGTTGGGAGAATCCGACAGACCGCCCCGCAGGATTCTGGGTAAGATTCGGCCCTCATTCAAAGAGGGTTGTACATTCATGGAAGAAGAAAAACGTTCACGTGAGGGTCAGAAATTCACTGCAAACAAGGTGGACCAATACGCCACGAAACTCAGCAGCGGCCTGTTCTGGCTCAATGAACGCGCCTGGCCGCTGACGGTGGGGATCCTGTCGGTGGCAGGCTTGTATTTGTACCAGTACATCCAGGTGGAAAAAGTACCCCTGAGCATTCTGTCGGCCGCCGCATTCACTGCGCTGCCAGCGATGTTCGCCATGCTGGTGTTTGTGATCGGTATGATGGGCGCGTCGATCCTGGTGCCCACGTTCATCTTGTTCACGCGGCTGAACGGCACGGGTGTGCGCCTGAGTGATCAGCTTAATCTCAGCCCGGCATCGCCGCAGGTGACGGCGCAACATCGCCGTTTGTTGCTGCACTGGGCCGCCAGTCTGGTCGTCATGGGTATCTTTTGGATGTCCGCTGTTTACCTGTCCGTGAATGCCCAGAGCGGGCCTCTACTGACCATCAGCTGGATAGTGGCGGTCGTGCTGGCGGTTGTGGTCTACGTTGGCATCATCCTTCGCGCCCGTCCCACCCATATTGCACTGCGTGACCTGTCCGGAGAATTCTGGCTGGCCAGTGTCGGTGCAGGTGCCGTTCAAATGCTGGTAATCCTCATGGTGACGGTGCCGGTCTCCCGGGCCTTTCGCGAGTATTCCGACAGTGCGGTGCTTTTTGCGCCATTCATGTTTGCCGAACTGGTGGTGCTGTTCCTGGTCCAGGGATGTGCCGCTTGCCTTGTGGTGTGCATGAGGGATCATAAAAACCCGGTGGCATTCGCCTCAATGGCGGCCTTTGCACTCATCGTCTTCCTCGGGCTGATCCCGGCAAGCGGGTCGAAGCTGGGTGGGTTGCCATTGCAAGGCTCCGCCTCCGGAGGGCGCGTGTGTACGCTGATGACCTGGTCGGACGACGCCAAGGTTCTTCGCGTGCTGGTAGACGCCGACAACCCGCAGCGCAGTGTAAAACTGCGGGTAATGGCAGACTCGGACGGCAGCTACATCGTGCGCCCCTGGCAGGCCAAGGAAAAAACCGTCAGCTTCGTACCCCATGCCAGCGTTGCCCAGTTGGACGAATGTCCCTGACCTCGCGGGTTTTCAGGCGGACTGGGCTCGCTACCCAACCTCCTGGGTCTAACGGTTTCCGGGTCGGATGTTAATCCATTCAAAGCCGGATTGACCGCTTCGGATGATTTTTGCGAAGTTCTGTGGGACAACGAGTGAAAGTAATGGGGAAATTGGAGTGGCTGCTGCATTTTCGTGTACGGCAGCGAACAGTACGAATACAGCCGACACGAAACCGCTGGCAGTCTTGAGGCTTGGCATGTGCTGACTCTCCTGAGCCGAATGTAGCTAGTATTGAATAGTGCTTAGCTGGTCAGTGTCATGCTATTCAGTAAAATTTTACCGCCACGGCTTGAACGTCCTGCTCGCTATTAACGTTTTGGCCTGCCGCGTAATTGCCGCTTTGGGAAAACGCCTTCAACGCACTGTTTTGGCCACCTTCAATTGGGTCAAGGCAGTTGTATTGGGCAGGATGTTCACTGGACGCAGGACGCCAGATACATCCAACTGGGTACTGGGTGTTATCAGTTATGTTCAGAACCACGGTGTTGTTGTCAGCGATGCTGAGAGCTTGCGCCCAAGTTTTCAGCGGGAGTTCAATCAGTTGGATACCAAATATTCCTGCAGGAGGAATCCACGTCAAATAGCTGGTTCTGCCGTCATTATCTTTGCGCTCTACCAGGGCAATTCCATTGTTATTGATCGCGCGTCCGTAGTTCATGGTGCTGATCGTCAGATTCAGAAGCAGTGGTGCTGACGCGGGTGTGTTCCAGAATGCCGTTCGGGCTGGGTTGGCGTTGATGTTGGGGTATTCGCAAAAGCCTATCGCTTGCAGGGCGTCATTCAGACCGCTGAGCAGGCAAAGATTGGCCCCAGTAGCGATGGGTAATGATGTCACGGTATAACCGGTAGCGGCGGCCTGGGCTATTTTAGGAACGGTAGTGCCGCTGCTGCCTGGGCAGTTCATGGCAATTGCGGGGTAGCCGCTTGTGAGAGTGTTGTTTATGTCTACAGGGAAGCATGCGTCGTTGTACCCCGCCAACCCAAGCAGCGACGAAAAAATACGCGTAGGTGTGCCGGTCCCGGCAAGCCACACAACCGTGGAGTACTCCTTACCGTCGCTGCTGATGCTTGATCCAATCATATCGCCACGCTGATTGAGCGCTTTGACGGTGGTCCGTGCATCCGCAGCGCGTAGCAATGTGCCCGGAAGCGGCGCGAGCGCTGTAGGAGTGCTGCTTGGGGTGGTAGCGTTCCAGATCACTGCAGTTTCGACATTGTTAGCGTTCTTGCAAATGCCAGCAATCCAGCCCCCATTGGAGACAGCACTTGCATAGCAGGGTTGACCCATCATCAGTGGCGCTAACTCTACTTGTGAATCCGGGGTGCTTACGTTCACTACCCAAGGAGTGTTGTTGGCACTGGAGCTGAGCGGCGAGCAGTTGCCAACAGCGATAGCGTGGTTGTTGATGCCAGTGGTTTCGCACTGTCCTTCCATGGGGGTCAGTTTGACGTAATTTGCGGCATTGGCCGTCAATCCGAATGTGCCCACTAGCATGCAGCTCAGGTATTTCAAAAAGTGCATCTTCATCACCAGTCCATTCCTTTGGAGTAGAACCCTGGCTTGATTAGATACACGCGATAAACGGTCGGCAACTGTCAGAGTTGACAGGTCTAGACGAGCATTTAGCGCTTGTTCAACCCCCGCGCCAACCGGTCCCCACCCAATTGGATCACCGCCACCAGGACCACCAACAGCACAATCACCGTGAGCATGATCTGGGTGTCAAAGCGCTGATAGCCATAGCGGTAGGCAATGTCGCCCAGGCCACCGGCACCGATCGCACCGGCCATGGCCGATGAGTTGATCATGGTGACCAGGGTGATGGTGAACCCGCCGACGATCCCCGGCAGGGCTTCCGGCAGCAGCACATGCCAGATGATGTGCCAGCGCCGGCAACCCATGGCCTGAGCCGCTTCGATCAGGCCGTGGTCGACCTCGCGCAGGCTGACTTCGGCAATGCGCGCAAAGAACGGTGTGGCGGCGATGGTCAGCGGTACCACGGCGGCCCATACACCGTAGGTGGTTCCGACGATCAGCCGAGTGAACGGGATCAGCGCCACCATCAGGATCAGGAACGGAATGGAGCGGAACAGATTGACGAACGCCCCCAGCACGCGGTTAAGCGCCGGCGCCTGGTAGATGCCGCCCTTGTCGCTGGTAACCAGCAATACCGCCAGCGGGATACCGACCAGCAAGGCAATCAGCGACGACACACCGACCATCAACAAGGTGTCGATAGCGCCCTGTACTAAACGATCAAACCACATAGCCCAGCACCTCCACCCGTTGTGCCCAATTGCCGGCGCGGTTACGCAGCTCTTCGGCATTGTGCGGCGACCCATTCACCGCCAGCAGCAGTTGCCCCAAAGCGTGCCCCTGGATACGTTCCACACCGCCTTGCAGCAAACGCACGCGGCCGCCGAGGGCGCAGAACAGTGCGGCCAGGTCCGGCTCATCGGTATCGCTGCCGGTGAACTGCAAGCGCAGCACCAGCGCCGCATCAGCCGAGGTTTGTGTCGGTTGCAGGCGGTTCTGCAATTCGGGCGGCAGGCCGTGTTGCAGCGGTGCGAGCAGGGTCTTGCTGACCTCATGCTGCGGGTTGCCGAACACTTGCCACACCGGGCCTTGCTCGACGATGCGCCCGTGTTCCAGCACCACCACGCGGTCGCAGATTTCGCGGATCACCGCCATCTCATGGGTGATCAATACGATGGTCAGGCCCAGGCGTTGGTTGATCTCACGCAGCAGGCCGAGGATCGACTGGGTGGTCTCCGGATCGAGGGCCGAGGTGGCCTCGTCGCACAGCAGAATCTCGGGGTCGTGCACCAGCGCGCGGGCGATGCCGACGCGCTGTTTCTGCCCTCCGGAAAGCTGCGCCGGATACGCCTTGTGCTTGTCTTGCAGACCTACCAGCTCCAGCAGTTCATGCACCTTACGCACGCGTTGTGCCTGGGTCACGCCGGCGACCTTGAGAGGCAGTTCGACGTTCTGCCACACAGTCTTGGCCGACATCAGGTTGAAGTGCTGGAAGATCATGCCGATGCGCCGGCGCAGTGCGACCAGATGGTCTTCATCGAAGCCGCCGATGTCCACCTGATCGATCAGCACGCGCCCGCTGCTGGGTTGTTCCAGGCGGTTGATGGTGCGGATCAGCGACGACTTGCCGGCGCCGCTGCGGCCGATGATGCCGAACACTTCGCCACGCTGGATCGCCAGGTCGATGCCTTGCAGGGCGTGCACGGTGCCGCCATAGGTTTTGCCCAGGTTGATAAAACGCACGTGGGCGCGATTGAGGTCCGGGTGCAGTTCAGTTTGCTCGGCGTCCCTGGGCGCATGGCCCAGGTCGCGCAGTTGGGCGTTGGCGGCGGTCATTTTTTATCTTCCCAGCCGACTTGGTAGAGCTTGCCCAGGGATTTATCCAATGCGGCACGTACCACCGGCGAGTGCTGGTAGATGTCGACGAACTTGATCACTCGTGGGTCGGTCTTGCTCTTGGGCTGAATCACGAACTGAATCACGTACTCCGGGTGGTCGAGGCCATCGAACAGCAGCGCCGATTCGGCATCGAAGGTCTTGGACAGGCGGATATACGCCGGGTAGCCCTGCACCAGGTCGGCGTCGTCGTAGGCGCGTACCAGTTGCACGGCTTCCACCTGCAGGATCTTGAGCTTTTTGGGGTTGCTGACGATGTCTTCTTCCGTGGCCTTGTAGCCCACGCCCGGCTTGAGGGTAATCAACCCGGCCTTGGCCAGCAGTTGCAGGCCGCGCCCGCTGTTGATCGGGTCGTTGGCAATGGCCACGCTGGCGCCTTCGGGCAGGTCGTTGAAGCTTTTGTATTGCTTCGAATACAGGCCGACGTTGTTGATGATGCCCGGTGCGTAAGACACCAGGTCGAACCCGGCGGCGGCCTTGGCGTTTTCCAGGAAGGGAATGTGCTGGAAGTAGTTCACGTCGATATCGCCGGCGGCGAGGCTGACGTTGGGGGCGATCCAGTCGCTGAACTCGACCAGTTCGACTTTCAGGCCCTGTTTGCCGGCCTCTTCAACGGCCGCCTCCAGCGGAATGGCGAAGGCGGCGGTGGTGCCGATTTTCAGGGGAGGGTCGGCGGCGAAGACCGCTGTGCTGAATAACCCGAAGGCCAGGGCCAGTGCTTTGACTGGGTGGGTGAGCAGGGTCTTTTTCATAATCAATTTCCAGTCATAAGGTATAGGCACAATGGAGATCCAATGTGGGAGGGGGCTTGCTCCCGATAGCGGTGTGCCAGCAAACATCCGGTGACTGATTCACCGCTATCGGGAGCAAGTCGAATCGTCGCACCGCCCCTCCCACATTTTTGATCAGTGTCGGTAGCTGGAGCCGGTGTGTTGTTCGGGTAGCCGAGCGGTGCCGTGGAAAACTTTTTCCCGCAGGGTGCCCTGCTCATAGGCGGTCTTGTACGACCCACGTCGTTGTAGTTCCGGTATCACTAGGTCAATGAAATCCACATAGCTCTCCGGCGTCACAATGCGCGTCAGGTTGAAACCATCCAGCCCGGTTTCGCTGATCCAGGATTCCAGTTCATCCGCCACCTGCTCAGGCGAGCCCACCAAGGTGATATAGCGCCCACCCAGGGCGTGCTGTTCGAGCAATTTGCGCCGGGTCCAGTCGTTGTTTTGCAGGTTCTTGGTGGCCGACTGGATCGCGTTGCTCTTCACGTACTGGATGGGTTCGTCCAGTTCGTAGGCAGAAAAATCAATCGCTGTGGACGCCGAAAAGTGCGCCACGCCGGCTTCCGCACTGGCATAGCTCAGGTACTCGGCGTGCTTGGCCCATGCAAGTTCTTCGGTGGCGCCCACGATCACGTTGAGGCCCATGAACACCTTGATGTCATCCGGGTTGCGCCCAGCCTCCACTGCGCTGGCGCGCACCTTGTCCACCTGTAGCCTGGTCGCGGCCTTGTTCTGCCCGCTGATGAACACGCACTCGGCGTGGCGCCCGGCGAACAGCAGCCCTCGCTCGGAACTGCCGGCCTGGAACAGCACTGGCGTACGCTGCGGCGATGGCTCGCACAGGTGATAACCCTCTACCTGATAAAACTCACCGTGGTGCTCCACCTTGTGCACTTTGCCCGGTTGCGCATACACCCGAGTTTGCGGGTCGTTGAGCACCGCGTCGTCTTCCCAACTGCCTTCCCAGAGTTTGTACAACACCTCCAGGTATTCATCGGCCTGGTCGTAGCGCCGGTCATGTTCGACCTGTTCGGTGAGGCCCATGGCTTTGGCGGCGCTGTCGAGATAGCCGGTGACGATGTTCCAGCCGACGCGGCCACGGCTCAGGTGATCGAGCGTGGACATGCGCCGGGCGAACAGATAGGGCGGCTCGTAAGTCAGGTTGGCGGTAAGGCCGAAGCCAAGGTGCCGGGTGACGGCGGCCATGGCCGAGACCAGCAGCAACGGGTCGTTGACCGGTAGTTGGATGGACTCCTTGAGCGGCACGTCAATCGAGTTCTGGTACACGTCATAGACGCCGACGATATCGGCGATAAACAAACCATCGAACAACCCGCGCTCAAGGGTCTGCGCCAATTCAGTCCAGTATTCGAGGCTCTTGTACTCGGTTGAGTTGTCCCGTGGGTGAGTCCACAAACCGTGGTTGATATGCCCGATGCAGTTCATGTTGAAGGCATTGAGCAGGATCTTTTTCTTGCTCATCAAATGGTCCCCCGCAGCGGCGGGTTTTCATCGTTGAGGTAATAGTTGCCTACCGCATGATATTTCCAGCGCACCGGATCATGCAGGGTGTGCACCCGGGCGTTGCGCCAATGGCGGTCCAGGCCATGCTCGGCCAAAGTCGCCTGGCTGCCGGCCAGTTCGAACAAGGTGCTGCCCGCCGCGAGGGAAATCTCGGTGCTCAGGGCGCGCACTTCGGCCACGGCGATGGACGCGGCGGCGACGGTCTGGGCATTGCTGTCGGCCTGGGCGCGGTCGAGGAATTCGCCGGAGCGCTCCAGCAACGCCTCGGCGGCGTGCAAGCGAATGCTCAGGTGGCCGAAGCTCTTTAGAGTCAGCGGGTCTTCGGTGGCTTTATCGTTGCCGGAATCGATCCACGGGCGGGTCTTGGTGCGCACAAAATGCAACGCATCTTCAAAGGCGGCGCGGGCGATGCCGGTGTCGATGGCGGCGTGAAGGATCTGCGCCAAGGGGCCCACGGTGGTCGGGCGTTCGAAGGCGCTCTGAAATGGGATCACGTCCTGCGCTGCGACCCACACGTTATCGAACACCACCGAGCCGCTGCCAGTGGTGCGCTGGCCGAAGCCGCTCCAGTCGTCGATGACCGTCAGGCCCTCGCTGTCACGGGGTACGAACGCCAGTTGCTGGATGCCGTTTTCATCCACCACCGAGGTGGGAGTGCGTTGGGCATAGATCGCGCCGGTGGCGTAGAACTTGCGCCCGTTGATGCGAAAACCGTCGCCGTCGCGGGTGAGGCTGGTCACGCGGTCATGGGCGGTCTTGGTGCCCAGTTCCGCCAAGGCGTTACCAAAGCGCTGACCGGCCAGCACCTCGGCGTACAGGCGCTTTTGCTGCTCGGGGTTGCCGTTTACGCGCAGCACTTCAAGGGCATAAAAATGATTTTGCGGGATCTGGCCCAAGGAACCATCGGCCTGGGAAATCAGTGCAATCACCTTGGCCAGGGTGACATTGGATACGCCCGCGCCGCCGAATGCCTTGGGCACCGTGATACCCCACAGGCCGGAGCGCGAAAACACGTCCAGCTCGGGCCACGGCAGGCGGCGTTCGCGGTCGCGCTGGGCGCTGTCGCGGCGCAAATCTTCAGCGAGGTCGCTGGCGACAATAAGGGCTTGCTCATCGCTGGTGATAACTGCGACGTGGTGAGAAAGGGTCATGAGTTTCTCCAGAAGCTCGTGGAAAAAGTGTTCTGGTCGGTTAAATCCAGGAATGACGAGCAGGTAAGGTGCCGTTCAGTCGATAGGCGCCGATGGCGTGATACTTCCAGCGCACCGGATCGTGCAGGGTATGCACCCGCGCGTTGCGCCAGTGACGGTCAAGGTTGAATTCGGCGAGGGTGGCGCGGCTGCCGGCCAGTTCGAAGAGCTTTTCGGTAACCTGCAATGCCACTTCGGTGGTGAGCACCTTGGCCTCGGCCACGGCAATCGAGGCGCGCGCGGCGGACTGCGCGGTGATCGGCGCCGCGCTGACCTGGTCCAGCACCTGACCGGCCTTGCGCAACAGTGCTTCGGCAGCGTGCAGTTCGATCTTCAACTTGCCGATATCGGCGATCACATACAGGTCATCGCTGGCCCGCTCGACCTTGGCGTCGATCCAGGGGCGTGAACGCTCGCGTACAAAGGCGATAGTGTCGTCGAGGGCACCACGGGCGATGCCGGCGTCAATGGCTGCCTGGATCAGTTGCGACACGGCACCCTGGATATTCGGGCTTTCGCCCAGGCGCCAGTTGTCGATGACCAATTCCGGGTCTACCGCCACCCGGTCGAGCAGTACGGTGCCGCTGGCAGTGGTGCGTTGGCCAAAGCCCGACCAGTCATCGACGATGCGCAACCCCTCGCTGCCGCGCCGCACGAAGGCCATGACTTGCTTGCCGTCATCGTTCAATGCCTTTATCGCGACCCAGTGGGCAAATAGTGCGCCGGTGGAGTAGAACTTCTGGCCGCTGACCACGAACCCATCGCCTTCGGCCGTGAGGCGTGCCTTGAGCTCCAGCGTGTTTTTGGTACCGCGTTCCGGGCCGCCGTTGCCGATGCGCCAACCGTCGAGCACGCTCTGGAACAGCTGCTTTTTCTGGCGCTCGGTCGCGGTGCCCTGCAACACGTGCAGGATGCCGAAATGGTTCTGCGGGATCTGCCCGAGGGCCGGGTCGGCTGCGCTGATGATCGCGAAGACTTCGGCCAGGGTCACAAACGACACCTGTGGGCCGCCATATTCGCGGGGAATGGAAATACTGCCCAGGCCGCTGCGGGTGAATTGTTCGAGTTGCGCCCACGGCAGTTTGCGCTGCTGGTCGCGCGTAGCGGCCTGCAGGCGCGCAGCCTGGGCCAGCTCATGAGCCGCACTCAGTGCCTGGGCGTCGTTGCGCAGCACCGTGGCGGGCAACAACAGGGGGGCTACGTCCAGATCACTCTGGGGGGGTGTTAGAGCCAAGTTAGACATCAGCGCCGCTCCTTGGCTGCACGCAATGCCCTGGCGTTGTGCACCGGGGTAATTCTGACCATACCGACCTCGCATTCAATGAAATAAAAACAGAAAAATCAGGAATGTCCGGTGGTCCGGTGCATATACCCTAAGCGTGTTAATTCTTTAAATAAACTAACTTTTAGGAATATGCATAGAAGGGCTGTCACCCCGGTTCACAGGGTGAGCCGAAGCGACGCGGTTGATAGCCCGGCGCGGGCGAGGCAGGCGGGGTTGGCAAGACTGGCGTGCAAGCGGCGATGCGTAGCGTGCGGGCCGGTGCCCAGCGTGAATTATTGCCCACGCGATCGAGAATGCAGTACGTGACTTCCAATCGGCAGTCGTCGCCCGCTTCGACAATGATCTGGGACGGTACCCACACCTGCACTGCCAGGCCAACGTTTTTGGCCTGGATTTTCGGCAGGTCCAGGCGTACATCACCCCAGCGCAGTGTGATGGCATCGCCGGCACTCATGTTCAAGTAAGGTTCGATGGTCAGCGGAATGCCGCGCCGAACCTGGTTGCGATTGACGCCATGGCGGCGGATCGTCTCGGGCAAACCCACGGGGGCGAGATTCTGGTTTTCATCACTTTCGTGGTTGAGGCATGGCGCAGGCTGGCCTCCGGGGTAGTTGGTCTTGACCCGCACCAGGGCGACGGCCGAGCGCATCGGACCATGGCCGATTTGCAGGACCTGGTAGTGGACGCGTGCCGGCCCGTCCTGCACGAAGCTTTCCGGTACCCACAGATGAGTGAACGTGCCGATCTTGCACGCCGTCACCTTGCGCGAGGCGGCAAAGCAGTTGTTCCAGAACAGTTCGATCAGGTCGCCTTCCTCCATGCCCGAGTAGGGGGATATGTCGACCTGCAGATGGGTGGAAGCCAGGGCGCTGATGCCGTTTCCTACCGCCTGGGGCAGCTTCGGGGCAGGCAGCATGGCCAGGGTTTGGGTGTGTGTCATAAGTAATCTCCTTGTTGCAGCCAGCAGTCATCGTTCCGAACCTTCGGCGCATAGGCACAGGGCGATTCGAAAGGAACGATTCAGTCAGTAGCCGGGATGGGATCCAATCCTCAAGGCGCTAGATAAGAGGGTTGGCCGGGGAGCGTCAATGGAGGCAAAAGGCTAAACGGCGGGTTTGAGGATATTCAGAAGGGTCTGACGGGGAGGGGGATTTTAAGGGGGGGACGGCGGGGGTATTTTATGCGCTGAAATGGTAACCCGTTGTAGGAGTGAGCTTGCTCGCGAAGAACGTAAACGGTAACGCGGTGATTCAGATCGACCGAGTTGCCTGGGCGTTTTTCGCGAGCAAGCTCGCTCCTACAGAGGGTGAGTCAGTGGGCGAGGAATTTGCTCAGAAACTGCCGGGTGCGTTCTTCCCTGGGGTTGGCGAACAACGCTTTGGCTTCACCCTGTTCAACGATCACGCCCTTGTCGAAAAAGATCACCCGGTTGGCCACGTCCCGCGCAAAGCTCATTTCGTGGGTCACGATGACCATGGTGCGGTTTTCTTCGGCCAGGCTGCGAATGGTTGCCAGCACTTCGCCCACCAGTTCCGGGTCGAGAGCCGAGGTGGGTTCGTCGAACAGAATCACCTCCGGCTCCATGGCCAACGCACGGGCAATCGCCACACGCTGTTGCTGGCCGCCGGACAGCCGCCTTGGGTAGGACGCCTCCTTGCCCGCCAGGCCGACCCTGGCCAACAGCTTGCGCCCCAGTTCGGTGGCCGCTTCCCGTGGCATCTTCTTGACCACAATCGGGCCTTCGATGACGTTTTCCAGCGCAGTGCGGTGGGGGAACAGGTTGAAGTTCTGGAACACAAAGCCCACGTGCTGGCGCAGACGACGCACCAGCCCCTGTTGCTGGATGAGCGGCTTGCTGCCGTCGATCTGGATATCCCCCACCTTGATGCGGCCGCTGGTGGGTTCTTCGAGGAAATTCAGGCAGCGCAGGAAGGTGGTCTTGCCGGAACCGCTGGGGCCGATGATGGCGACCACTTCGCCTTCCTTGACCTCAAGGTCGATGCCGTCAAGCACCACTTGACCGTTGAATTGTTTGGTCAGTTTTTCAACCACGATCATGCTTCAGGACTCCAGGTCATGCCGGTTGACCCGGTCTTCCAGACGATTTTGCAGATGCGCCAGGATGCTCGCCAGGATCCAGTAGATCAGGGCTGCGGACAGATACATGGTGAAAATTTCGAAGGTCCGCGCCGATACCAGTTGGGCCTGACGGAACAGCTCGGGCACCTGGATGGTGGCGGCCAGCGCAGTGTCCTTGACCAGCGAAATGAAGCTGTTGCCCAGGGGCGGCAATGCCGTGCGCATCGCTTGCGGCAGAATGGCCCGGCGCAGGGTTTGCGCGCGGGTCATGCCAATACTGGCGGCGGCTTCCCACTGGCCACGCTCGATGGAGGCGATGGCGGCCCGCAGGATTTCACACGCATAAGCGGCCATGTTCAGCGAAAAGCCGATCATGGCCGCCGGGATCGGATCCAGCTCGATGCCCACTTGCGGCAAGCCGTAGTAGATCAGGAACAGCTGCACCAGCAACGGCGTACCGCGAAAGAACGACACGTAGACTCGGGCCGTCCAGCTCAGCAACTTGAAGCGCGACAGGCGCATCAAGGCCAGGCCGAAGCCCAGCAGCAAGCCGAAAAACATCCCGCCCAGGCTGAGGATTACCGTGTAGTACGCGCCCTTGAGCAGAAAGGGCGCGGAGTCCAGCGCGAGTTGAAGACCTGCTTCCATTATTGAGTGACGTCAGCGTTGAAGTACTTCTCGGACAGCTTCTTCAAGGTGCCGTCGGCGCGCAGTTTGTCGAGGGCCGTGTTGACCGCATCGAGCAATTCAGGCTCGCCTTTGCGCAGGGCGATACCGGACTCCTGACGGGAGAAGGCGTCGCCGGCAGCGGCAGTGTCGGGGGCTTTCTTGGCGTATTCGAGGGCGGCCAGGCGGTCGATCAGGATCGCGTCGATACGGCCGATGCGCAGGTCCTGGAACTTGGTTGGGTCGTCGTTGTAGGTCTTGATAGTGGCTTTGGGTTGATTGTCCTTGAGCCATTGTTCGTAGTTGGTGCCCAGGCCCACGCCGACCTTTTTACCGGCCAGGTCGTCGGCTTTCGTGATCGAGTCGACGTTCTTTTTCAGCACCAGTGCCTGGATGCCGGACACGGTGTATGGCTTGGAGAAATCGTACTTTTTCTTACGCTCTTCAGAGATGGTCACCTGGTTGACCACTGCGTCCAGGCGCTTGGATTCCAGTGCGGCGAGAATGCCGTCCCACGGTGTAGCTTGCAGCTTGACCTTGACACCCAGCTCCTTGGCCAGTGCTTCGGACAGTTCCACTTCGAAACCGCTGAGCTTGCCGCTTTCGTCGACGAAGCTGAACGGTGGGTAGGTGCCTTCCAGACCGATCTTGATCTCGCCGGCCTTCTTGATGGTGTTCAACTGCTCGCCGGCAACCGCCTGGCCCAACCAACCGGCGCCAAGCGCCAGGCCCAAAGTGCTGACCAGCAGCGTGCGACGCAATACAGAAATAGTCATGAAGAGCCCCTGTGTTTTTATGGTGAGCGAAGCAGGTGACGCAGTAGTCGTATCCTGCCTTAAAGCGCGAAGCGCGTCTTCGCCTTCGGCGCGATGATAAAGCGGGTTTTTAAGACTTGAAAATAATAAAAAAACAATTTCATATTTCTTTTGAGAATATATGCGTATTCAATCAATTGAATACTGAGTCATAGGCAAACAATGCCGGCGCCCCACCGGTATGCAGGAAAATGATCGGCCCCTCTTCAAACCGCTGGCGCCCGATGCCGTCCAGCAAACCGGCCATGGCCTTGCCGGTATAGACCGGGTCCAGCAGCAGACCTTCCTGGCTGGCCAAAAGTTTGATCGCGGAAAGTGTGCCGGCATTCGGTTCGCCATAACGGGGGCCGAAATACTCGTCCCACAGGATCACTTTGAAGGCGTCGGGAATAGCCACTCCGAGCAACTCGACAGTGCGTTCTGCCAGGCTTTGCACTTTGGGCAACTGCGCTTGCTCGGTGCGCGACACGGTGATGCCGATCACCGGCAACTGCGGTAGTGCTTCGCTCAAGGCCAGGGCCAGGCCGCTGTGCGTGCCGGCACTGCCTGAGGCGAGCACCACGGCGGCGAACTCAATCCCGCTGTCTTCAATCTGCGCGGCCAGTTCCAGCCCTGCGCGCACGTAACCCAAAGCGCCAAGTGCATTGGAGCCACCGATAGGCACCAGGTAGGGCTTCTTGCCATTGCTGCGCAGGCGGTCGGCGAGGGCGGCGAGTTGGGCGTCGGCGTTGTCGAGGTTTTCCACCAGTTCCACTTTGGCGTCAAACAGCTCCAGCAGCAGGCGGTTGCCATTGGCCAGGTAGTTGGCGTCTTCGGTGCCAGTAGGGTTTTCCAGCAGAGCAACGCAGCCCAGGCCGAGTTTGGCGGCCAGTGCGGCGGTCTGGCGGACGTGGTTGGACTGGATCGCGCCGGCGGTGACCAAGGTGTCGGCGCCCTGGGCAATGGCGTCGGCCGCCAGGTATTCGAGTTTGCGCAGCTTGTTGCCACCCATGGCCAGGGGCGTGGTGTCATCGCGCTTGACGTAAATGTCCCTGCCCAGCCAGGCCGACAGCCGTTCAAGTTTTTCCAGAGCGGTGGCACCGCCCAGTAGTTCCAGACGGTTAAAGCGCTCGAGCTGTTGTTTGATCATGGCTACGCACGGTGACTGAATGATGGGGAGGACTATAGGCAGGCACTTTTCATCGGGCAACCGTCAATCGCTTATGAACAATAGTTCTTACGATCACACCATTGGTTCTTAAGAGCTGCCAGGGTGCATACCGTAAAGTGATGGCCATTTCGTCAGGAGTGAATACCGTGAGTGAGCGTTCCAGTCATTGGCAATTGCAGACCATCGTCAGCCAGCTGCGCGGCGCGCGGGACCAGTGGCGAACGCGCAACGGTCGCTTGAGCGGCGAGCACGGTGGCCGTGAATTGCCGTCCCGCGAGGCGGTGGCGCAAATCCTCGAAGCCTTGTGCGGCGCACTATTTCCCATGCGCCTGGGCCCGGTGGACCTGCGTGAAGAAAGCGAAGACTTCTACGTGGGGCATACCCTCGACGTGGCGCTCAACGCCTTGCTCGCCCAGGCGCGCCTGGAGTTGCGCTACGCCGCACGCCAGGGCGGCGAAGATGACAGCGGTGTGGATGCCCATGCCATTCGGCTGATCCAGGATTTTGCCCTGGCATTGCCGGCTCTGCGCAGCCTGTTGGATACCGACGTACTGGCCGCCTACCACGGCGACCCGGCTGCACGCAGTGTGGATGAAGTGCTGCTGTGCTACCCGGGCATCCTGGCGGTGATTCACCATCGCCTGGCCCACCACCTGTACCGCGCAGGTTTGCCGCTGCTGGCGCGCATCAGTGCAGAAATCGCCCACTCGGCCACTGGCATTGATATCCACCCCGGCGCGCAGATTGGCCCGAGTTTCTTCATCGATCACGGGACTGGCGTAGTGATTGGCGAAACGGCGATCATCGGCGAGCGCGTGCGTATCTACCAAGCGGTGACACTGGGCGCCAAGCGCTTCCCAGCCGATGAGGATGGGCAACTGCAAAAAGGCCATCCGCGGCACCCCATTGTCGAGAATGATGTGGTGATCTACGCCGGGGCGACGATTTTGGGGCGGATCACCATCGGCCAGGGTTCGACCATTGGCGGCAATGTGTGGCTGACCCGCAGCGTGCCGGCGGGGGCGAATATCACTCAGGCGAACTTGCAGCATGACGATGGGGCGCAGAAGTAATACCTGAGCCAACCGCCGACCCGTGTGGGAGCAGGCAAGCCAGCTCCCACATTTCGTATGTATTTCAACGTGGGGTCGCTGAACGATTTGCCTTCTTCATCCGTCATACCAATCCTTGAGCTAGTGTAGGAATCATCTACCACTCAGCCCTGCGATTAGTCCCAGACCGCCTATTCATGTTTAACTTGAATGTTCGTTCAAGTTAAACCCGGTGGTTCGCTGCCCGCTCACAACAGGAGGCTTACCTTTGCTGAGTCCGTTATTTACAGCCATATCCCGCAACCTTGAGGTGCATCGTTCATGAGTGCATCGTCCACCCCTTCCAGCGGCATGGTGCGCATGAATGCGCCCGTTTTCTACTTTGCCGCCACCTTCATCCTGCTGTTTGGCATCACAGTCATCGCTATCCCGCAACAGGCCGGAGCCTGGCTGCTGGCGGCGCAAAACTGGGCGGCCAATACGGTCGGCTGGTACTACATGCTGGCGATGACCCTGTATCTGGTCTTCGTGGTGGTCACCGCGCTATCGGGCTACGGCAAGATAAAACTCGGTGCCGACCACGACGAGCCCGAATTCAGTTACCTGTCATGGGCCGGCATGTTGTTCGCCGCCGGAATCAGCATCACGCTGTTTTTCTTCTGCGTCTCGGAGCCGTTGACGCACCTGGTGCAGCCGCCCCAGGGCGAGGCGATGAACGCTGATGCAGCGCGCCAGGCCATGCAGGTGCTGTTCCTGCACTGGGGCCTGCATGGCTGGGGTGTGTTCGCGTTCGTGGGCATGGCCCTGGCGTATTTCGCCTACCGGCATAACCTGCCGCTGGCATTGCGTTCGGCGCTGTACCCGCTGATCGGCAAGCGCATCAATGGCCCTATCGGTTATGCGGTGGATGGCTTCGGTATCATCGCGACGGTGTTCGGCCTGGGCGCTGACATGGGTTTTGGCGTGTTGCACCTCAATTCCGGCCTGGACTACCTGTTTGGCATTGCTCACACCCAGTGGATCCAGGTGGGCCTGATCACGTTGATGATGGGCGCGGCGATCATTGTTGCGGTAGCCGGCGTCGACAAGGGCGTACGGGTGATGTCCGACATCAACATGCTGCTGGCCTGTGCGCTGTTGCTGTTTGTGTTATTCGCCGGGCCTACCCAGCACCTGCTCAACACCTTGATCCAGAACATCGGGGACTACCTGGGCGCGCTGCCGACCAAGAGTTTCGATGTGTACGCCTACGACAAGCCAAGCGACTGGCTGGGCGGCTGGACAGTGTTCTACTGGGCCTGGTGGATCGCATGGTCGCCGTTCGTAGGTCTGTTTATTGCGCGTATCTCCCGTGGCCGTACCATCCGCGAATTCGTGTTTGGCGTGCTGCTGATTCCGCTGGGCTTTACCCTGGCGTGGATGTCGATCTTCGGTAACAGCGCCATCGACCAAGTGCTCAACCATGGCATGGCTGCGCTGGGCCAGTCGGCCATCGATGACCCATCGATGAGCCTCTACCTGCTGCTGGAAACCTACCCGTGGAGCAAGACGGTGATTGCGGTCACGGTGTTTATCAGCTTTGTGTTCTTTGTGACCTCGGCGGACTCAGGCACGGTGGTGCTGTCCACCCTGTCGTCCAAAGGCGGCAACGCTGATGAAGACGGGCCGAAGTGGCTGCGGGTGTTCTGGGGTGCGATGACAGCGCTGGTGACCAGTGCCCTGCTGTTCGCCGGCAGTATCGACTCGCTCAAATCAGCGGTGGTGCTGACCTCGCTGCCGTTCTCGCTGATTCTGCTGCTGATGATGTGGGGGCTGCACAAGGCGTTTTACCTGGAGTCGCAAAAGCAGATCGCGCAGTTGCATTCCCTTGCGCCAATATCGGCTTCACGCAAAGGCCGTGGCGGCTGGCGCCAGCGCTTGAGCCAGGCCGTGCATTTCCCGTCACGTGATGAGGTGTATCGCTTCCTTGAATCGACGGTGCGCCCGGCGATCGAAGAAGTGACGGCGGTGTTTGTCGAGAAGGGCCTGAATGTAGTCACTCAGCCGGACCCGTCCAACGACAGCGTCAGCCTGGAAATCGGCCATGGCGAGGAGCACCCATTCATCTACCAGGTGCAGATGCGCGGCTACTTCACGCCGTCGTTTGCCCGCGGTGGCATGGGTTCCAAAGAGATCAACAACCGCCGTTACTATCGTGCGGAGGTGCACTTGAGTGAGGGCAGCCAGGACTATGACCTGGTGGGCTATACCAAGGAGCAGATCATCAACGACATCCTCGACCAGTACGAACGCCATCTGCAGTTCCTGCATTTGGTGCGCTGATACCGTTCCTCTCAAGTAGGTCTTTGCTGTAAAAGGAAGAGGCAGACTTAAGCGATTCAGCGGGTTAAAAGGCTTGGGAATAACCTTATTCCCGGGCCTTTCAACCCTCAGTCCAGAGAGGATTCGATGACGTACATTGCTGCCGAAAACCGCTATGAATCTATTCCCTATCGCCGCGTAGGCCGCAGTGGATTGGTGCTGCCGGCACTGTCCCTGGGGCTGTGGCACAACTTTGGCGACAGCACCCCGATCGACACCCAGCGCGCTTTGCTGCGCACGGCGTTCGACCTGGGTATCAACCACTTCGACCTGGCCAACAACTACGGCCCGCCCTATGGCAGCGCCGAGATCAACTTCGGCCGTTTGCTGCGTGAAGACTTCAAGCACTACCGCGACGAATTGATCATCTCCAGCAAAGCCGGTTGGGACATGTGGCCCGGCCCCTACGGCCAGGGCGGTGGCTCGCGCAAATACATCCTGGCGAGCCTGGATCAAAGCCTGCAACGCCTGGGCGTCGACTACGTGGATATTTTCTACTCCCACCGTTTTGACCCCGACACGCCCCTGGAAGAAACCGCCAGCGCCCTCGCCACCGCTGTGCAACAAGGCAAGGCGTTGTACATCGGTATATCGTCCTATTCCGGGGTGAAAACCCGCGAAATCGCAGCCTTGCTCAAAGAGTGGAAAGTGCCGCTGTTGATTCACCAACCGGCTTACAACCTGCTCAACCGCTGGGTGGAAAAGGACCTGCTCGACACCACCGAAGAACTTGGCGCTGGGGTGATCGCCTTCACGCCGCTGGCCCAGGGTTTGCTCACCGACAAGTACCTCAATGGCATACCGGCCGATGCACGGGTCAATCGTCCGGGTGGTGGTTCGTTGCAGGCCCAGCACCTGTCCGAGGCCAACATTGCCCATGTACGCGGCCTGAATGAAATCGCCCAGCGTCGCGGCCAGAGCCTCGCGCAATTGGCGCTGGCCTGGACCCTGCGTGATCCACGGGTGACCAGCGCGCTGATCGGCGCGAGCCGGCCGGAGCAGATTATTGAAAACGTTGGGGCGTTGAAGAACTTGAGCTTCAGCGCTGAAGAACTGGCGGAGATTGATCGGTTTGCGCAGGAAGGCGGGATCAACTTGTGGGAAAAGCCATCCACTGCTGAATAACTGACACAACTGGGTCAAAAATGTGGGAGGGGCGGTGCGACGATTCGACTTGCTCCCGATAGCAGTGGGTCAGCTACGGATGAGCTGACTGAACCACCGCCATCGGGAGCAAGTCGAATCGTCGCACCGCCCCTCCCACATTTGGTTTTCGGTGTGGCGACTAGAACGGCACATCCCCAAGAATCGTAGCCCGGTGCATCACCCGCCGCTGTGGCCGGTAGTCATCCACGGCGTAATGCTGGGTCACGCGGTTATCCCAGAACGCCACGTCATTCTCTTGCCAGCGCCAGCGGATGGTGAATTCCGGGCGGGTGGCGTGGGCGAACAGCAGCTTGAGAATGGCCTCGCTTTCGGCCGCTTCCAGTTCATTGATTCGGGTGGTGAAACCGTCGCTGACGAACAGCGATTTACGCCCACTTACCGGATGCGTGCGCACGACTGGGTGCGATAGCGGCGGGTTTTTCTTGCGAGTTGCCTCCCAGCGCACCAGGTCCTCGGCGGTGTTGCCAAAGCGCTCCAGCGGGAACGACTTGGTGAAGTCGTGTGTGGCGGTGAGGCCATCGAGCAAGCGCTTTAGCGGTTCAGACAGTGCTTCATAAGCCGCAATCCCACTGGCCCACAAGGTATCGCCCCCGAACGCCGGCAATAGCTTGGCGCTGAGCACCGCGCCGAGGGCCGGGGTTGGCAGGAAGGTTACGTCGGTGTGCCACACGGCATTGTCGCGCACGTCGGTGACGGCGGTGTCGAGGATCAGCACTTCGGGCTGTTCCGGCACGTTAGGGTAGATCGGATGAATGTGCAGGTCGCCGAAGTGCGCCGCGAACCGCGCTTGTTGCTGCGGGGTGATCACCTGGTCCCGGAAGAACAATACCGAGTGGTCGAGCAGCGCCTGCTCGATGGCACCGTGATGTGCCTCGCTTAGCGGCTGGGAGATGTCGACGCCACTGATCTGGGCGCCCAGGGCGGTACTTAATGGGGTAACGGTCAGGCTGCTCATTGTAGATTCTTCACTCAGTGTGCCTGGCCATGCCAGGGCACTAATTTACGCTGCAGGGCGCGCAGGCCCATTTCCATGGCGAAGGCGATCAGGGCGATCACCAGGATCCCCAGCACCACCACATCGGTGACCAGAAACTGCGCCGCCGACTGCACCATGAAACCCAGGCCGCTGGTGGCGGCAATCAACTCGGCGGCGACCAGGGTCGACCAGCCCACACCCAGGCCGATACGCACACCGGTGAGGATATCGGGCAGGGCGCTGGGCAGGATCACATGGCGAATCAGTTGCGCACGGGTGGCGCCCAACGACTGCGCAGCCCGCAGCTTGGCCGGGTCGACGGTGCGCACCCCGGTTGCGGTGGCGATGGCGATCGGGGCGAAAATCGCCAAGTAAATCAGCAGCACCTTGGACAGCTCGCCAATGCCGCACCAGATCACGATCAGCGGCAGGTAGGCCAGCGGCGGAATCGGCCGGTAGAACTCGATCAACGGATCGAAAATGCCTCGGGCAATGCGGTTGGCACCGATGGCAATCCCCACCGGCACGGCGGTCAGCACTGCAAAACCCAGGCCCAGGCCGATGCGGCTCAGGCTCGCGCCCAGGTGCTGCCACAAGGTGGAATCCATGTAGCCGGTGGTCGCCAGCAGCCAGCCTTTTTGCAACACGGCGGACGGTGGCGGCAGGAACAAAGGTTCGATCAAACCGGTGGCGGTCACCGCCCACCACAAGGCAAGCAGAGCGACCAGGGTCAGTACGCTGATCCAGCGTGTGCTCAGGCTGCGGCGTAACGGGATAACGGCGGGTGCCACCGGCTTGCTGGCGGTGGCGGGAAGTTCGTAGCTGCTCATGCGTACACCTGCCGTTGGGAGAACACTTTGCCCAGCACGTGCTCGCGGGTTTCGATAAAGCGCGGGTCGGACTTGATTGCGCGGGCTGATTCACCGGCGGCGTAACGTTGGCCGAAATCCAACTGCAGGCGTTCGACGATCTGGCCGGGGTTGGGCGCCAGCAGGATCAGGTCCGTGGCCAGGAACACCGCTTCTTCAATGTCATGGGTAATCAGGAACACCGGCTTGGCCGTGCGCCGCCACACTTGCAGCAGCAACTCCTGCATTTGTTCGCGGGTGAAGGCATCCAGCGCACCGAAGGGTTCGTCCATCAGTAATACGCGAGGGTCGGCCGCCAGGGCGCGGGCGAGGCCGACGCGTTGCTTCTGGCCGCCGGAGAGTTGCCAGATGCGCCGGCTGTCGAAACCGGCCAGGTCCACCAGAGCGAGCATTTCGCGGGCGCGTACTTCACGCTGCGCCTTGGGCACGCCGGCCAGTTCCAGGCCGAAGGCGACGTTGGCCAGCACGTCCTGCCAGGGCAGCAGGGCGTCGTCCTGGAACACCACACCGCGTTCGGCGCTGGGCCCTTTGACCGGCACACCGTCGAGGGTAATCCGCCCGGCAGAAGGCTCGACGAAACCGGCAATCAGGTTCAACAGCGAAGTCTTGCCACTGCCGGAGGGACCCAGGGCGACCAGCAATTGCTGGGGCCCAAGGTCCAGTGAAATATCGGACAGTACCGGTTCCGGGGCGCCTGGGTACTGTGCGCTGATGCGCTCCAGCTGTAGCAAGGCCATCGCGATGAACTCCTTGGATCAGTTAGAAATGAACTTGGCGCTGACGTAAGGGGCGTAGTCGGGCAGTACGGCATCGACCTTGCCTTGTTCCTTGAGGAACACAGCAGTGTCGGTGACTGCCTTGGTGGTCGGCGCGCCCAGCAGGGTCACCTGGTCAGCGGCCAGCGGGTAGACGTTGCCTTGCAGCAGCAAGGGAATATCGCTGACCTTGGCGCCGGAGAGTTTCACCAGCTTGTCGACGTTGCCGGTGTCGGCCAGCCAGGCTTGTGGGTCTTTACGGTAGGCGGCGTAGGCATCCAGGGTGACCTTGGCGAAGGCGGTGACGATGTCCGGGTGCTTCTCGGCAAAATCCTTGCGCACGATCCAGGCATCGAATGTTGGCGCGCCGAACTTGGCCAGTTCGCCGGAGGTGATCAGCACCTTGCCGTTTTCCTTGGCTACGCCCAGAGCCGGGTCCCACACGTAGGTGGCGTCGATATCACCGCGCTTCCACGCGGCGATGATGGCCGGAGGCGCCAGGTTGAGAATGGTGACTTTGGCCGGGTCGATGTTCCAGTGTTTCAGCGCGGCAAGCAGGCTGTAGTGGCCGGTGGAGACGAAGGGCACGGCGATCTTTTTGCCGACCAGGTCCTGCGGGCTGTTGATCCCCGATCCGTTGCGCGCCACCAGGGCTTCGGCCCCGCCGATCTGGGTGGCGACGAGGAAGGTTTCTACTGGGACTTTGCGGGTTACCGCGGCGGTCAGCGGGCTGGAACCGAGGTAGCCGATCTGCACGTCGCCGGAGGCAATGGCGGCGATGATGTCGGCGCCATTGTCGAATTTGCGCCAGTCGATTTTGGCGTTGGTAGCTTTTTCATAGGCCCCGTCAGCCTGGGCGACTTTGGCCGGGTCGACGGTGGTCTGGTAAGCGATAGTCACGTCCGCCGCCTGGGCAAACAGACTGGCACCGGCCAGGGACAACGCGGCCAGCAAGCGCAGAGGGGTCAGCAGTTTCAAGGGGAAGCTCCTCAATCAGGCGGCCGAGAGTCGGCGTGTGAGGAGACTAAATGATCTAATAACTCGAAAATAAATAACCTTTTCGAATTAGCTTATGAGTAGAAAGGTTGAAGCAAATCTTTGTACCGGTGATGACCAAATGTGGGAGGGGGCTTGCTCCCGATTGCTGAGCGTAAGCCACTGCATCGGTTAGCTGACCCACTGCTATCGGGAGCAAGCCCCCTCCCACATTGGAACTGAGTAGAGCTCCGGTTAGTTGCTGATGGCCAGGATGCTGGCCTGGTACGACCCGACAAACACATCGAAATCGCCCACCTCGTTCTGCTCAAGCTCCGCCTGTTGCGCCAGCGACACACGGGCCAATTCTTCAAAGTGCGCTTGTTCCTCAGGCGCCAAAGGCTCCTTGCGGAAGTATTCGGCATGTACTTCGCTTTGATGCAGAGAGAACTGCGCAAAGCTTTCCTTGCGTTCAGCCATGGCCGCCAACACCTGGGCCGACGGCGTCAGGGACGGGTCCTTGACCTTGGCCAGTTGGGCATCCAGCGCTTCACTGTGTTCGGTCATGCCCTGGCTCTCGTCGAGCAAGGCGGCCAACGGTGCAATCTTCTCCAGCAACTGCGCAGCCCATTCCTTCATGTCCACCGGCTGGCCGTCACGTTGCAATTGCAGGCCCGGACGCCGACCTTCCTTGACCACGCTGAGGAAGTTGGAGGTGGCGTTGCCGCACTCGTTGTTGGCGAACAGCGGGCTGTCGTTCAGCGCGCAATACAGCAGGAATGCGTCGAGGAATCGCGACTCCGGCAAGTCGATCCCCATCGGCAGGAACGGGTTGATATCCAGGCAGCGTACTTCGATGTACTGGATACCGCGGGCCATCAGCGCCTGGATCGGCCGCTCGCCGGTGTAGGTCACGCGCTTGGGACGGATGTTGGAGTAGTACTCGTTTTCGATCTGCAGGATGTTGGTGTTGAGCTGCACCCACTCGCCATCCTTGTGCGTGCCGACTTCAACATACGGCGCGTAGGGCGTTGCCACCGCTTCGCGCAGGCTGTCGGTGTAGCTGGCCAGGTCGTTGTAGCAAGGCGTCAGGCCAGCCTGGGCGTTGCTCTGGTAACCCAGGTCGCTCATGCGCAGGCTCGTGGCGTAGGGCAGGTACAGGGTGTCGGCATCCAGGACTTCAAGCTGGTGCGAGCGGCCGCGCAGGAAACCGGCGTCCAGGGCTGGCGAGGCACCAAAGAGGTACATCAACAGCCAGCTGTAGCGACGGAAATTACGGATCAGCGCGATATAGGCCGTGGACTGATAGTCACGGTCGGTACCGACAAAGCCTTCGGCTTCCTTGAGCAACGGCCACAGCTGTTCCGGCAGCGAGAAGTTGTAATGGATGCCGGCAATGCACTGCATGGTCTTGCCGTAGCGCAGGGCCAGGCCCTTGCGGTACACATACTTGAGCTGGCCGATATTGGAGGTGCCGTAGTAGGCGATCGGAATATCTTCCTCGGCCGGTAACGGGCACGGCATCGAGGGGCTCCACAGGTATTCGCTGCCCAGCTTGGAGTAGGCAAAGCGATGGATCTTGTCCAGGCTGCCCAGGGTCTCGGCCGGGTTGGGCAGGGCTGGGGTGATGAACTCCAGCAGCGATTCCGAATAGTCAGTGGTGATCTGTTCGTTGGTCAACGCAGCGCCCAGGGCTTCAGGGTGCGGCGTTTGCGCCAGGCGACCCTCGCTGGTGACGCGCAGGCATTCGCGCTCGATGCCGTGCAAGCACTGCTCTAGCAGGGAGAGGTGTTCGCGCTTGCCGAGCAGGGCCAGGCGGCGGTTGAGAAGTTCGCTCAAGTTGGATTCCTTCACGCGTCAGTCGCCCCAATATGGGGGTGGGCAGGACGGTCTACAAGGGTGAAGTGGAAACTGGCGTGATCGCCTGGTTCTGAGTCGATTTGACCCGCTCTGAAAATGCCGACTTCACTCCATGAATTGGGCTACAGCGCAGCGAGAAAATTCCGACGCTGTTATCGCAGCGCCGAAATTAACTCAAATCGAGGGTAGGGAGCTATAGGACAGCGAACGTGCCCTGCGCTTTTGCGACAAGTCTTTCGCCCTGGTACACGTCGGCTTCGACCACCAACGTGCGCCGGCCGGCGTGAATTACCCGGCTGGTGCACAGCACGTCACCGTCTTCGACGGCGCGAATATAATTGATCTTGCATTCGATGGTGGCGCTCTGCTGGTCGAAACCATGGGCGCTGGAACAGGCCAGGCCCATCGTGATGTCCACCAGGCTGAAAATCGCCCCGCCATGGAGCTTGCCTGCACGGTTGCGCAGGTGCGGCTCCAGGGTCAGGGCCACCTCGGCAACGCCTTCATCCAGGCGTTGCAGGCGGCAGCCGATCAGCTCGCTGAACGCGCTCTGGGTCAAACCCGCCGGGATTTCCATCAACGCTTCTTCAACTGTTTGGCATTGGCGAACAGCGATGCCATGGCGTTGTTGCTCGGCGCGGCAGTCGTAGCGTCCTTGCGCGGCGCGTTGTTCTGCGACTGGCGCGGTGCCGAACCTGGGCGAGCGCCACGAGCACCGTCGATCTTCTCGCCCGGGGTATCGCTCATGCGCATCGACAGGCCCACGCGTTTACGCGGGATATCGACTTCCATGACCTTGACCTTGACCACGTCACCGGCTTTGACCGCTTCACGCGGGTCCTTGATGAACTTCTCCGAAAGCGCGGAGATATGCACCAAACCGTCCTGATGCACGCCAATATCCACGAAGGCGCCAAAGTTGGTCACGTTGGTCACCACGCCTTCGAGGATCATGCCCGGTTGCAGGTCCTTGAGGTCTTCGACGCCGTCCTGGAACTCGGCGGTCTTGAACTCGGGACGTGGGTCGCGGCCAGGTTTTTCCAGCTCTTGCAGGATGTCGGTGATGGTCGGCACACCGAAGGTTTCGTCGGTGTACTTCTTTGGATCCAGACGCTTGAGGAAGGCGGCGTCGCCGATCAGCGAGCGGATATCACGGTCGGTCTCGGCGGCAATGCGTTGCACCAGCGGGTAGGCTTCCGGGTGAACCGCCGAGGCGTCGAGCGGGTTATCGCCATTCATCACGCGTAGGAAGCCGGCCGCTTGTTCAAAGGTTTTTTCACCCAAGCGTGCGACTTTTTTCAGCGCAGCACGGGTTTTGAACGCACCATTTTCGTCGCGATGGCTGACGATGTTCTGCGCCAGGGTCGCGTTGAGGCCCGAGATTCGCGCCAGCAGCGCTACTGAAGCGGTGTTCACGTCTACGCCCACGGCGTTTACGCAGTCTTCCACCACCGCATCCAGGCCGCGTGCCAGTTTAAGCTGCGACACGTCGTGCTGGTACTGGCCGACGCCGATGGATTTGGGGTCGATCTTCACCAACTCGGCCAGCGGGTCTTGCAGGCGACGGGCGATGGAGACGGCGCCACGGATCGACACGTCGAGGTCCGGGAACTCCTTGGACGCCAGCTCCGAAGCCGAGTACACCGAAGCACCCGCCTCGGAGACCATGACCTTGGTCATCTTCATGGCCGGGTATTTTTTGATCAGCTCAGCGGCCAGCTTATCGGTTTCGCGGCTGGCAGTGCCGTTGCCGATGGCGATCAGATCTACCGCGTGCTTGGCGCACAGGGCGGCAAGGATCGCCAGGGTCTGGTCCCACTTGTTGTGCGGAACGTGCGGGTACACGGTGGCGTGGTCCAGCAGCTTGCCGGTGGCATCGACCACAGCGACCTTGCAACCGGTGCGCAGGCCCGGGTCGAGGCCCAGGGTGGCACGCGGGCCGGCCGGTGCGGCCAGCAGCAGGTCGTGCAGGTTGTGGGCGAACACGTTGATCGCCTCGGTTTCGGCGCCGTCGCGCAACTCGCCCAGCAGGTCGGTTTCCAGGTGGGTGTAGAGCTTGACCTTCCAGGTCCAGCGCACGACTTCACCGAGCCACTTGTCCGCAGGGCGATTCTGGTTCTGGATGCCGAATTGTTGACCGATCATGCCTTCGCACGGGTGCATGGTGCCTGGCAGTTCGTCACCGACTTTCAGCGCGGAGCTGAGAATGCCTTCGTTGCGGCCGCGGAAAATCGCCAGGGCGCGGTGGGACGGCATGCTTTTGAGCGGCTCGTCGTGTTCGAAGTAGTCGCGGAATTTGGCGCCTTCCTCCTCTTTGCCGGCGATGACGCGGGCGCTGAGGATGGCTTCCTGCTTCAAGTAGGTACGCAGTTTTTCCAGGAGGCTGGCGTTTTCGGCGAAGCGCTCCATCAGGATGTACTTGGCGCCTTCGAGGGCAGCCTTGACGTCGGCGACGCCTTTTTCCGCGTCGATGAAGCGAGCGGCTTCGGTTTCCGGCGTCAACGATGGGTCGTTGAACAGGCCATCGGCCAAATCGCCCAGGCCGGCTTCCAGAGCGATCTGGCCCTTTGTACGACGTTTCTGTTTGTATGGCAGGTAAAGGTCTTCGAGGCGGGTCTTGGTGTCCGCGAGTTTGATGTCGCGCTCCAGTTGAGGGGTCAACTTGCCCTGTTCCTCAATGCTGGCGAGGATGCTGATACGCCGTTCGTCGAGTTCTCGCAGGTAGCGCAGGCGCTCTTCCAGGTGACGCAGTTGGGTGTCGTCGAGGCTGCCGGTCACTTCTTTTCGGTAACGGGCGATGAAAGGCACCGTGGAGCCTTCATCCAGTAGAGCGACGGCCGCTTCGACCTGTTGTGGGCGTACACCGAGTTCCTCGGCGATGCGGCTGTTGATGCTGTCCATAAAACCACCTGAAATTCTTAAAATCAGCGCGCCGGCCCGTAAAAACAAGGCCCGGCGAGGCTGGTTGAGCGGCCCGACTGGCGCCGCTGCCTGGGTCAAGAGGCTGCCTATTGACCCTCGAAATCGAAAAATTCACGACAAGCGGGTAAAAAAAGCCCGGCAGCAAACGGTAACGATCTGACGTTGCCCTGCACGGAGGCGCCGCATTATAACCAGCGTTCTGCTATTGGGGGGTACTGCGCCGGAGGTTGTAGGGCGTGGGTTCGCTGGCAGTAGATGAAAAATCTGCTAACAATGCACACGGTGCGTATAACGGCAGCTACGCCATAATGCGCGCCGAGATAAGAGGAGCATCCAATGAGCAGCACCGCACAAACTGCTGAAGGCGAAAAAATTCTCATCGTTGATGACGATCCGGGGCTGAGCAGCCTGCTGGAGCGTTTTTTCAACTCCAAGGGCTACCGTGCCCGCGCGGTGCCGAACACCGAGCAAATGGACCGCCTGTTGGGGCGTGAAGTGTTCAACCTGGTCGTGCTCGATCTGATGCTGCCCGGCGAAGACGGCCTTACCGCCTGCAAGCGCCTGCGTGGTGCCAACAACCAGATTCCAATCATCATGCTCACCGCCAAGGGCGATGAGTTGAGCCGCATCAAGGGCCTTGAACTGGGCGCTGATGACTACCTGGCCAAGCCGTTCAACCCTGATGAGCTGATGGCGCGGGTCAAGGCCGTATTGCGTCGCCAGGCACCGGCCGTGCCGGGCGCACCGGGCAGCGAAGACGAAAGCGTCACCTTTGGCGACTACGAACTGTCGTTGGCCACCCGTGAGCTCAAGCGTGGCGAAGAAGTGCACATGCTTACCACCGGCGAGTTTGCGGTGCTCAAGGCTCTGGTGATGAACGCCCGTCAGCCGCTGACCCGTGACAAGCTGATGAACCTGGCCCGTGGCCGTGAATGGGACGCCCTGGAGCGCTCCATCGACGTGCAGATTTCCCGACTGCGCCGGATGATTGAGCCGGACCCCTCCAAGCCGCGGTATATCCAGACGGTGTGGGGCGTGGGTTATGTGTTTGTGCCGGATGGTACCGCAACCAAGTGACCGATGATTTGCAGGGGCGGGTATCCGGCGTTTGACTCCATAAGAGTCGACGGGATGCCCGGCGTCTGCAATTCTGCGAGCACCGCTCGTTCCTGCAAGGTGTGCAGCTTTCATCTATGAAAACCCCGCTGTGGTTCCCACAAAGTTTCTTCTCTCGCACCCTTTGGCTGGTGCTTATTGTCGTTCTGTTTTCCAAGGCGCTCACGCTGGTTTATCTGTTGATGAACGAAGACGTGCTGGTGGATCGGCAGTACAGCCACGGTGTGGCCCTGACGTTGCGGGGCTATTGGGCCGTAGACCCTGAGAACCGAGAAAAGGTGGCCAAGGCGTCGACCTTGACTCGGGTTGATGGGGCCGGCGTGCCTGAAGGCGAGCAGCATTGGCCTTACAGCGAGATCTATCAGCGCCAGATGCAGGCCGAACTGGGCGCCGACACCGAGGTGAGGCTGCGCATGCATGTTTCACCGGCGTTATGGGTGCGGGCACCTAGCCTGGGCGATGCCTGGATCAAGGTGCCGCTTTATCCGCACCCGCTGCGCGGGCAGAAAATCTGGAACGTGCTGGGCTGGTTCCTGGCCATCGGCTTGCTTTCAACGGCCTCCGCGTGGATCTTCGTCCGTCAGCTCAACCAACCACTCAAGCGCCTGGTATTTGCCGCTCGCCAATTGGGCCAGGGGCGCAGTGTGCGCCTGCCGGTCAGCGACACGCCCAGTGAGATGACCGAGGTGTACGGCGCGTTCAACCAGATGGCGGAAGACGTCGAGCAGGCCGGGCGCGAGCGCGAGCTGATGCTGGCAGGTGTGTCCCATGACTTGCGCACACCGTTGACGCGATTGCGCCTGTCCCTGGAGCTGATGGGGGACCATACCGACCTCACCGATGACATGGTGCGCGATATCGAGGACATGGACGCTATCCTGGACCAGTTCCTGGCCTTCATCCGCGACGGGCGTGATGAAGTGGTTGAGGAGGTGGACCTCACGGACCTCGTGCGTGAGGTGGTTGCGCCCTATAACCAGAACGGTGAGCAGGTGCGCATGCGCCTGGAGCCGATCCAGCCGTTTGCATTGCGCCGGGTCTCGATGAAGCGCCTGCTGAACAACCTGATCGGCAACGCCTTGCATCATGCCGGTTCCGATGTGGAGGTGGCGGCGTATGTCTCCGGTGACAGTGCCGCGCCTTACGTGGTGCTGAGCGTGATGGACCGTGGCACGGGGATCGACCCTGCCGAGCTTGAGGGTATCTTCAACCCGTTCACCCGTGGCGACCGAGCCCGAGGTGGCAAAGGCACCGGGTTGGGGTTGGCGATCGTGCGGCGAATCGCCTCGATGCATGGCGGCAATGTCGAACTTCGCAACCGTGAAGAAGGCGGGTTGGAGGCGCGGGTGCGCTTGCCGCTTGGGCTGATGCTGCCTAGAGATGCGGTCTGACAAACAACAAATATCAAAAATGTGAGAGGGGGCTTGCTCCCGATGGCGGTCTTTCAGTCAAGAAGTGCAGTGACTGTGACACCGCTATCGGGAGCAAGCCCCCTCCCACATTGGTTTCATGTCGGGATTAAAATAGGCTTTTAGCCTTTGCCCTTGGTCCGAGTCATATTCGGCCCACCATTCTTCTCCAAGTGCTGAATGATGATCCCCGCCACGTCCTTGCCGGTGGTGGTCTCGATCCCTTCCAGGCCCGGCGATGAGTTCACTTCCATCACCAGCGGCCCATGATTGGAGCGCAGGATATCCACGCCTGCCACGCTCAAGCCCATCACCTTGGCTGCCCGCAGTGCGGTCATGCGTTCTTCCGGTGTGATCTTGATCAGGCTGGCGCTGCCGCCACGGTGCAGATTGGAGCGGAACTCACCGGGCTTGGCCTGGCGCTTCATCGCCGCGATCACTTTGTCGCCCACCACGAAGCAGCGAATGTCCGCGCCGCCGGCTTCCTTGATGTACTCCTGCACCATGATGTTCTGCTTGAGGCCCATGAACGCCTCGATCACCGATTCAGCTGCCGTCGCCGTTTCACACAGCACCACACCGATGCCTTGGGTGCCTTCCAGTACCTTGATCACCAGCGGTGCACCATTGACCATCTCGATCAGGTCAGGGATGTCATCCGGGGAGTGGGCAAAGCCGGTGACCGGCAAGCCGATACCCCGGCGTGACAGCAACTGCAGCGAACGCAGTTTGTCCCGCGAGCGGGCAATGGCCACGGACTCGTTGAGAGGAAACACCCCCATCATTTCAAACTGACGCAACACCGCGCAGCCATAAAACGTCACCGAAGCGCCGATACGCGGGATCACCGCATCAAAGCCTTCCAGGGGTTTGCCCCGGTAGTGGATCTGCGGCTTGTGGCTGGCAATGTTCATGTAGGCACGTAACGTGTCGATCACCACCATTTCATGGCCACGTTCAGTGCCGGCCTCGACCAGGCGGCGGGTGGAATACAGACGCGGGTTTCGCGACAGCACAGCAATCTTCATGCAGCACCTGGGGCAGAAATAGTGGAGACCGGGAACACCGGCTTGTCTTGAACGTACTTGACGCCTGGATTGACGATCAACTGGCCGTCAATCAACGCCTTGGAGCCCAGTAACAGGCGGTAACGCATGGCTTTGCGACAGGCGAGGGTGAATTCCACCCGCCATACCCGGTCACCCAGCGCCAGGGTGGTGCTGATCACGTAGCGCACCTGCGCATGGCCGTTGGAGCTCTTGATGGTTTTCATCGTCACCAGGGGCGCTTCGCAGCGACGGTGGCGCAGTTGCACCACGCTGCCCAGGTGCGCGGTAAAGCGCACCCACTTTTCACCGTCGCGCTCAAACGGCTCGATATCGGTGGCATGCAGGCTTGAGGTGCTGGCACCGGTGTCGATCTTCGCGCGCAGGCCCGCCACTCCCAGGTCGGGAAGTGCCACCCATTCACGCAGACCCACAACGGTCAAATGGTCAAATGTCTTCAATATGGGTACCGGTCAATTTGCCCAGGCTTGAGGAGAAACCTTGGCCAGGGCATTGAATGCAGGTTTGGCGAACCAAAAACCCTGCATCAGAAATATTCCACAGTCGGAGAGGAAATCCCGCTCGCCAGCACTTTCGATGCCTTCGGCGATGACAGTAACTCCCAACTGCTCACAGATTGTGACAATCCCCCGGACGATCACCTGACGGACACGGTCTTGATCGACATCGCGAATCAACGCCATGTCGAGTTTGATCAGGTCGGGTTGGAAATCGGCCAGCAGGTTCAGCCCCGAATAGCCCGCACCGAAGTCGTCGATGGCGGTCTTGAAGCCGAATTCGCGATATTCACGCAGAATATTCGTCAAATGGCGATAGTTATCTACATGCTCGCTTTCCAGTGTCTCGAAAATCAGCCGGTCCAGCGGGAAATTGTGCGCCCGGGCGGCCTCCAGGGTGCTGCGAATACACAGTTCCGGACGGTATACGGCATTGGGCATGAAATTGATGGAAAGGTGAGTCTGCATGCCCAGCGCTGCGGCACCGGCAATGGCCTTGGTTCGGCAGCGCTGGTCGAAGCGGTAGCGATTGGTTTCGTTGACCTGGGCCAGCACCGAGAGCGCGCCTTCTCCGTGGGTACCGCGCACCAAGGCTTCGTTGGCGAATATCGAGTGGTCACGCAGGTCTACGATAGGCTGGTAGGCGAACGCAAAGTCGAACCCCAGAGGCTCGCTTTGCTGGCAACCCACGCACCGCTGGTTGGGCGAGGTGAGTGAAAGGGGGAAGTCGGTCACAGCGTATCCTCGCGAAAACAGGGTGCTACCTGGCGTATCTTAGGTGAGCCTTGGGGTTTATGCGTCGAAGGGTTTCAACGGTAAGGTTGCGACATTTTTCAGAGCGAGGAATTCAAGTGGGTCAAAAACAGGAAGAGGAAGAAAAGGTCCGACTGGACAAGTGGTTGTGGGCCGCGCGGTTCTACAAAACCCGTGCCCTGGCCAAGGCCGCAATCGAAAGCGGGAAGGTTCATCATCGCGGCGAGCGCTGCAAGCCGGGCAAAGAGCCACGTATCGGCGATGAGTTTCAGATTCGTACAGGGTTTGATGAAAAGACCGTCGTGGTGCAGGCGCTTTCTGTCGTGCGCCGTGGGGCACCCGAAGCGCAGGCGCTGTACACCGAGACCGAAGCGAGTATCGCCAAGCGCGAAAACGCAGCGGCCATGCGCAAGGCTGGAGCGACTGGAATGACCACCGATGGCAAGCCAAGCAAGAAGCAGCGCCGCGATCTATTCAAGTTCCGCGGCAGCGGCAACGACGATTGATTACGAATCTCCTGCCGGCAGCAGATCAAAATGTGGGAGGGGGCTTGCTCCCGATAGCAGAGTGTCAGCCAATACACTTGTGACTGAGCCACTGCAAATCGGGAGCAAGCCCCCTCCCACATTTAACCCGCGCATTTAAGGAGCGGTGCGTATGACGCTCAATCGCCCGATCACCGGCAGTTTTCCAAGCAACCCGAACACCGGCGCGGTTACCCGCAACAGGAACCCCGACACCCTCGCCGCAAACGGCGTGTAATACCCCCACCCCAGCGCCAACAGCGCCAGCAGTACGCCACCTATGTAATCGTCCTGACCCCAGTGCGCGCCCGCAACCAGGCGCGGCATCATGAACAGCAGCGCCAGGCCCCAGATCACCAGCACCTGGCCGATGCGCTTGGCAAATACGGTCATGAACATCCCCCAGATCAACAGCACCGACGCATGGTCGCCCGGGAAGCTCTGGCTGGAACGGTCCTTCAACTCCCAGGTTTTCTCCAGTCCCGGGAAAAAATCACTCATCTGAATCGCGCCGCTGATCACCATGGACGGGCTGCTGTGCTGCCAGCCCATATGCGCCGCGAGTTTGGAGAACAACATGCGAATAAACAGCAACAGCAGCAGAATGCCGAGAAAACCAAAAAACGCCTGGCGCACCTGCACGGCCTTGAACACCCAGTCGCCGCGGATCAGCAGCGTCAGCAAAATAACGCCGACCACTGCATCAAACGGCCGCAGACTGGCCACGGCCCACACATGCAGCCAAGTCGAATTGGTGGCCAGCGGGCCATTGAGCAGATGAAACAGCCACTCGTCGAAAATCACACACAGCATCTGGCCCGTGGGCCACAGCCAAAAACACAGCAGTCCGATAGCGAGTAGATTGCAAAGAGCCCATCGCCGGAGGTTCCAGTTGGCTTGGAACAAACCCGGATTGTTCATAAACTGTCCCTCATCGCTCTATTCAGCTCCTTGAATTCAGGAGAAGTCGCACCAAGATGGTGCTAAAGCGTTTAATTTTATAAACCTTGTAATCATTTTGTCATCACTTCAGATACCCAGACCTATGACTGATCTACCGGATACCGACTTCACCCAACGCTTCATCTTCGATGAGAGCGATGCCCGCGGCGAGATGGTGTCGTTGGAGCTCAGCTATGCCGAAGTCCTTGCCAAGCACGCCTATCCGGAGCCGGTCGCGCAATTGCTCGGCGAGCTGATGGCCGCCGCGGCGCTGCTGGTTGGCACCATGAAGTTCGACGGGTTGCTGATCTTGCAGGCCCGTTCCGAAGGGCCGGTGCCCATGTTGATGATCGAGTGCTCCAGCGAGCGCGAAATCCGTGGCCTGGCCCGTTATGAAGCCGACCAGATCGCCGCGGACGCCACCCTGGCCGACCTGATGCCCAATGGCGTCCTGGCACTCACCGTCGACCCGACCGAAGGCCAACGCTACCAGGGCATTGTCGACCTCGATGGCCAAACCCTGTCGGAGTGCTTCACCAACTACTTCGTAATGTCCCAGCAGGTGGGCACCAAGTTCTGGCTTAACGCCGACGGCAAACGTGCCCGTGGTTTGCTGGTGCAACAATTGCCGGCCGACCGCATCAAGGATGAGGATGATCGTGCCGAAAGCTGGCGGCATATCATCGCCTTGGCTGATACGTTGAAGGCCGAAGAACTGCTGGGCCTGGACAACGAAACCATCCTGCACCGCCTTTACCATGAAGAGGCTGTGCGGTTGTTTGACTCGCAAGCCTTGCACTTTCATTGCAGCTGTTCGCGCGAGCGTTCAGGCAACGCCTTGGTCAGCCTGGGCCTGGAAGATGCGCAAAATCTGGTGGTGGAACACGGCGGCCATATCGAGATCGATTGCCAGTTCTGCAACCAGCGCTACCTGTTCGATGCCGCTGATGTAGCCCAATTGTTCGCCGGAGCGGGCATCGACACCCCTTCCGACACCCGCCACTAAAACGTTTAAGCACAGGTAAATCACCTGACAAACGCCGGATTAGAGGTGTTCTGACGGGAGGGCCCTACTCTTTTTGGGCTTTTCTGGCATAATCCGGCCCACTTTTTTCGCGGTAGTAGTGCGCAACTTTCTACTACAAAACGTTTGGAGCACTCGGCCATAGGCCGACGGGGAACCTCATGACGCAAGCCAATAACGCCGTATACACCGATCTGAGTGTTGACGATCTGGTCAAAGAAGCCCTGCAGCGCGGTGAAGGCGTGCTTGCCGATACTGGTGCGCTGGTTGTCGAAACCGGTCACCGCACCGGTCGTTCGCCGGTCGACCGTTTTATCGTTGAAGAGCCTTCCACCCAGGACGCCATTGCCTGGGGCCCGATCAACCGCAAGTTCCCGGCCGACAAGTTCGATGCCCTGTGGGCTCGCGTCGAGGCGTTCAACAACGCGCAAGAGCATTTCGTTTCCCATGTTCACGTAGGGGCCGCAGAAGACCACTACCTGGCCGTGAAAATGACCACCCAGACTGCCTGGCAGAACCTGTTCGGTCGTTGCCTGTTCATCAACCCGGCCCAGTACAACCCGGCCGGTCGTGAAGAGTGGCAAGTGCTCAACGTGGCCAACTTCGAGTGTGTGCCAGAGCGCGACGGCACCAACTCCGACGGTTGCGTGATCCTCAACTTCGCACAGAAAAAAGTGCTGATCGCCGGTATGCGTTACGCCGGTGAAATGAAAAAAGCCATGTTCTCGGTGCAGAACTTCCTGCTGCCGGCCGCCGACGTACTGCCGATGCACTGCGCCGCCAACATTGGCGAAGCAGGCGACGTGACCCTGTTCTTCGGCCTGTCCGGCACCGGCAAGACCACCCTGTCCGCCGACGAAAGCCGTTACCTGATCGGTGACGACGAACACGGCTGGGGCGAAGGCGTAGTGTTCAACATCGAAGGCGGTTGCTATGCCAAGTGCATCGACCTGTCCGAGAAGAACGAGCCGGTTATCTGGAAAGCCATCAAGCACGGCGCCGTGCTGGAAAACGTCGTGATCGACGAGGCCAAGCACGCCGACTACGCTGATGTCAGCCTGACCCAGAACAGCCGTGCCGCCTACCCGCTGGAGCACGTTGCCAAGCGTTCCGAGAAGAACCTGGGCGGCGAGCCAAACGCAGTGATCTTCCTGACCTGCGACCTGACCGGCGTACTGCCGCCAGTGTCGATCCTCAGCGAAGAACAAGCGGCCTACCACTTCCTGTCCGGCTACACCGCGTTGGTGGGCTCGACTGAAATGGGTTCCGGCAGCGGTATCAAGTCGACCTTCTCCACCTGCTTCGGCGCGCCGTTCTTCCCGCGTCCGGCCGGCGAATACGCTGAGCTTTTGATCAAGCGCATCCGTGGTTTCGGCTCCAAGGTCTACCTGGTCAACACCGGCTGGACCGGTGGCGGCTACGGCGTTGGCAAGCGCTTCAACATCCCGACTACTCGCGGCGTGATCGCCGCGATCCAGAGCGGCGCGTTGATCGGTGCGCAAACTGAACACCTCGACACCATCAACCTCGACGTGCCATTGGCCGTACCGGGCGTTGAGACCGGCCTGCTGAACCCACGTAACACCTGGGCTGACAAAGCCGCCTACGACGAAGCTGCGAAAGCGCTGGCGGGCCTGTTCATCGAGAACTTCAAGAAGTTTGAAGTGAGCGATGCGATCAAGGCTGCGGGTCCTAAGTTGTAAGACTCAGCTGTTGTGAAAAAGCCGCCTTTTGCAGGCGGCTTTTTTGTGCGCGCAGGGTTAGTGGGCGATGTGCAGCAGCACCGCGCCGACCAGCACCAGCACAACCCCGAGCACCTGTACTGCCGACAAGCGCTCATTGAAAAACACAAACCCCAGGATCGCCGCAATCCCTCCAGAGAGCGTACTGATCACCGTTACCACCGAAACCGAGCCGGCCATCGCGCCCCACGAAAACGCCGAGAACCCGCCGAGGTTCATCAGGCTCGCACCGGTCAACGTCGCGCAATTTTTCAGCGGTGGGATCTTCAGGCCGTCCTTGATCTTCAGTACCATCACCACCAGCACGCACAGGCCCACCAGGTACCCCAACCACAACATGGTGATCGGCCCCAGTGCCGGTAGTGTGTAGCGACCTTGCAGCCAGAAACTGGTGCCGTACAGCGTTGCTGCGAGCATGGCGTATGCGATGGACAGGCGCGGGTTGTTGTGGGGCGTACCGTTGTCCTTGTGGATGCTGGAGAGGATCACTCCGAGTACGCACAGCGCGATGCAGCCGAGTTGGACCAGGCTGATATGTTCACCGCTGGCCCAGGACAACAGGGTGGTTACTACACCATAAGAAGTGACCAATGGCGCGACGATGGCGGCTTTGCCCAAGGCGAATGCCTTGGACAGTGCGAGGGCGCCAGAGACGGTCAGCAGGGCCGCTGCGATGCCCAGGAGCCAGACGCTCAACGGCGCATCGAGGGATTTGAAAAGGTAGGTCGGGAATATGACCAGCAGCAACGTCATGATCAGAAAGCCGACGGCCTGGCCAAAATACACCGCGCGTTTAACGCCAACGGCGCGGGCATTGAGGCCCACGAGAAAGTCCGTGCCACCCCAGAGCAGGGCGGCCAGCAGGCCCATTAGTACGTCCATGTAAGGTCCTTGTTATGCATACCGCTCGCCAGATTAACGCAGAACC
>NZ_VXCZ01000019.1:0-156182 GCF_052850795.1 Pseudomonas sp. 910_23
TTTCGACTGCGCCGGAAGTGGGGCGAATTATAGGCTTCCAGAATCTGCCGTCAACTCTTAATTTGGGTTTTCTATTAAATCCGCGGCAAACTCAAGAATTACACTATATAGACAACCACTGCGTGCGATTTGAGCAATATATTGCTCATCGCTTGACAGTTAAGCATCATAGCGTCTTCTGCTTATTGACTACGACCTCAGAAGAGCCCTCTCAATGACCACTTCACCCCGCAGCCTGGCCTCGGCACTGTTTCCCGTCGGCCTGCTGTTGATCGCCATGGCCTCCATTCAATCCGGGGCATCATTGGCCAAGAGCATGTTTCCCGTTGTCGGCGCACAAGGCACCACCGCCCTGCGTTTGATTTTTGCCAGTGTGATCATGCTGCTCATATTGCGACCATGGCGCGCCAAGCTGACGGCCAAGTCACTGCGCACAGTGATCATCTACGGGATGGCGCTAGGTGGCATGAACTTCCTCTTCTATATGTCACTGCGCACTGTCCCCCTGGGAATTGCCGTAGCGCTCGAATTCACAGGCCCGCTTGCTGTAGCTATCTATGCCTCGCGCCTAGCTGTCGACTTCGTGTGGATTGCTCTGGCGATCATTGGCCTGCTTCTGTTGATTCCGACGGACAAGGCCACTAGCGGCATTGATCTGATAGGGGCCGCTTACGCGCTGGGCGCCGGCGTATGCTGGGCGCTCTACATTTTGTTCGGCCAAAAGGCGGGAAATGACAATGGCGTCCAGACCGCCGCGCTCGGGGTAATGATTGCCGCCCTCTTCGTTGCACCGATCGGCATCGTGCATGCCGGCGCCGCGCTGCTGACGCCGGCACTGATCCCTGTCGCCATCGGCGTGGCGATTCTGTCCACTGCCCTGCCCTACACCCTTGAGATGGTCGCACTAACACGCCTTCCCGCCCGTACTTTCGGCACACTGATGAGTATCGAGCCGGCGTTCGGCGCCCTCTCTGGCCTGTTTTTCCTGCACGAGCATCTATCGCTCGCCCAGTGGCTGGCCATCACCTGCATTATCCTGGCCTCGGTCGGTGCCACTTTGACGATGCGCCACGAATCCAAACCACTGGTACCCGCCGACTGATCATCTTTAACCCCAGCTCTGGTATTTGCCGCTCATTTAGGCCATGTTTAGGCCGTAACCGAATGTCATTCATGGAGAATTTCGACACGGACTGCATGAACGCTTCGCTCGAGAGCGAGTAAAGCAGCCCTGTTCTTTGCAGGGCGGCTATTAAGGATGGGAATGAAACGAATTTTGATACTGTTGCTGGTTGTGGGCATCGCGGGGTGTGCCGCCACCACTAAAACAGAAGTGAAACGCGGTAAAAAAGGACTGCATATCAACTGTTCGGGCCTGTCCTCCTCCTGGGACCAGTGCTACACCAGTGCCGCCAGTTCATGCGGCGCCAAGGGTTATCGAGTGATTGCCAAGTCCGGCGACAACTCCGAAGAGCCAGGGGACTATCCCTTCGGTCTCAACCCTGCCGGCTATACCAGCCGCAGCATGATCGTCATCTGCAAATAGCTGCCCGAGCAGTCTCCCTGACTGCTCATCTTAAATTTCCACACAGGCCAGGCCATTTACGACATGGCGACTAAACTCCTGCTCGATCATCGAGCCAATGGAGTTCCCATGACGCACAACAACAAAATCGTATTGGTGGTAGGCGCCGGTGACGCAACCGGCGGCGTCATAGCCAAGCGCTTTGCCCGCGAAGGTTACATCGCCTGCGTTACCCGTCGTAGTGCCGACAAACTGCAACCACTGGTAGACAGCATTCAATTGGCGGGCGGGCAAGCCCATGGCTTTGCCTGTGATGCACGTAAAGAAGAAGACGTGATCGCACTGGTAGAGCAAATCGAAACGGAGCTGGGGCCCATTGAAGCGTTCGTCTTCAACATCGGTGCGAACGTGCCTTGCAGCATTCTGGAAGAAACCGCACGCAAGTACTTCAAGATTTGGGAGATGGCGTGTTTCTCCGGCTTCTTGAACGCGCGCGAAGTCGCCAAGCGTATGGCCCCCCGTAAACGCGGCACCATCCTGTTCACCGGCGCCACTGCCGGCTTGCGTGGGGCCGCGGGATTTGCCGCATTCGCCGGGGCCAAACATGGTATCCGCGCCCTGGCCCAAAGCATGGCGCGGGAATTAGGCCCGATGAACATCCACGTCGCCCATGTAGTAGTCGATGGCGCCATTGATACCGAGTTCATTCGCGAAAATTTCCCGCAAAAATATGCCCTCAAGGATCAGGACGGCCTCCTCAACCCTGACCACATCGCCGAAAACTACTGGTACCTGCACAGCCAGCCCCGGGACGCCTGGACGTTCGAGCTGGACCTGCGCCCCTGGAACGAACCCTGGTAACACGCCCCTATAACAATAAGCAGCGAGTATCGACCATGAGTAAAACCCTGGAATTTTTCTTTGATCTCGGTAGCCCCGCGACTTACCTGGCCTATACCCAACTACCGGCACTCTGCACCGAGACCGGCGCGCATCTGGTCTATCAACCGATGCTGTTGGGCGGCGTATTCAAGGCTACTGGCAACGCCTCACCGATCACTGTGCCGGCCAAGGGTCGCTACATGCTGGATGACTTGGCGCGCTACGCCAAACGCTACAATGTACCGCTCAGGTTCAACCCGCACTTTCCCATCAATACACTGGTACTGATGCGCGCAATCACCGGCATACAAATCCATGAGCCTGAGCGCTTCCCCGACTTTATCGACTGCCTGTTCCGCGCCCTCTGGGTGGAAGGCCGACACCTGGGCGATCTCGAGGTCGTGGCCCATGTGCTGACCGAGCATGGGTTCGACCCAGAGCAGGTATTGGCCCTGTCCAATGATGAAGCCGTCAAAAACGCGCTCAAGGACAAAACCGAACAAGCCGTTAAACGCGGCGTGTTCGGTGCCCCCAGCTTTTTTGTAGGCAATCAGCTGTTCTTTGGTCAGGACCGACTGGACTTCGTGCGCGAAGCCCTCAGCTAAATATCGCTTGCAGCCGGCGCAGGCCGGCTGCAGCCAATCAAATAGCTGTGGTACGCACCTGCAACCACTCAAGCGCCGCACCACTGAGCAGCGGGCTCAAGCGCTCACGCACCTCGGCGTGATAGGCGTTGAACCATTCGCGCTCATCCGCCGTCAGCAACGACGGTTCCAGGCAACGGGTGTCAATCGGGCACAAGGTCAGGGTTTCGAACTTGAGGAACTCTCCAAACTCGGTCTTGCCCGCTTCACGGTTCAACACCAGGTTTTCGATGCGTACACCCCAACGACCAGGGCGATAAGTCCCCGGCTCGATGGAAGTAATCATCCCGGGTTGCATCGCTGTTTGTGGCGCGGCAGCGGCCTGGTAGGCAATAACCTGCGGCCCCTCATGCACATTGAGGAAATAACCTACGCCATGACCTGTACCGTGACCGTAGTCCACCCCTTCGGCCCAGATCGGCGCACGGGCAATCGCATCCAGCAACGGTGAGAGAATACCTTTGGGGAAGTGTGCACGGGACAGGGCAATCACACCCTTGAGTACCCGCGTGCAATCGCGCTTCTGCTCATCACTCGGGGTACCGATGGGCACCATCCGCGTGATGTCCGTGGTGCCGCCCAGGTACTGGCCACCGGAATCGATCAATAGCAGGCCATCGCCTTCAATCAGGGCATGCTCTTGTTCAGTCGCGTGGTAATGCGGCATGGCGCCGTTGGCGTTGAACGCAGCAATGGTGTTAAAGCTCAGCGACACATAGCCAGGGCGGCGGGTACGCGCCGCAGTCAAGTGTTCGTCGATCGTCAGTTCGGTAATGCGCTCGCGGCCCAGGGCGCTGTCGAGCCAGGCAAAAAATTCGCACAACGCAGCGCCATCCTGCTCCATGGCCTGACGAATATGTTCCGCGTCCGCCAGGCTCTTGCGGGATTTTGCGAGCGTAGTCGGGTTGAGTCCTTCAACCAGCTTGACGCCGGCATCGAGATTTTCCAGCAAGCCGGCCGTCACGCGTGCGGGGTCCACTTGCAAACTGGCCCCCGACGGTACGGCACGCAGTGCATCGGCCACTTCGCTGTAGTCGCGCAACGTCACGCCATCCTGCTCGAGCATCACCCGCAACTCGGCATCGACCTTGCCCAGCGCGACAAACAACGTAGCCTGCTGTTGGTTGATCAACGCAAAAGATACAAACACCGGGTTGAAGGACACATCACCGCCACGCAGGTTGAACAACCAGGCGATGTCGTCCAGCGTCGCGATGAAATGCCAATCGGCGCCCTTGTCTTTCAAGCTGGCGCGCAGTGCGGCGAGTTTCTCGCCACGGCTGACGGTGGCTTGAGGCGGCAGATGCTGGTAGATCGGCTGGTTTGGTAGCGTCGGGCGGTCTTGCCAGACTTCGTCGAGCAGGTCGATATCAGTGCGCAAGCGGGCGCCGCGCTCGGCCAGCTTGCCCCCCAGAGTACGTGCCGAAGCCACGGCCATGACCGCGCCGTCCACAGCCACTACGCCACCTTCAGGGGTTTGCTCGGCCAGCCATTCCAACGGCCCAGGCTGGCCCGGTTGCAGCTTTACCAACTCAATGCCACTGCCCTTGAGTTCCTTGGTCGCCTGCTCCCAGTAACGGCTATCGGCCCAGACCCCGGCAAAATCGGCCGTGACGATCAGTGTCCCCACCGAACCATGGAACCCCGACAACCATTGGCGCCCCTGCCAGTAGCCCGGCAAGTATTCGGACAAGTGCGGGTCAGCCGATGGCACCAGCAGGGCGTGAATGCCCTCGCGGCGCATCAGTTCACGGGTATGCGCCAGGCGCTGGGGAACCGTTCCATGGGTCAAAGGCTGCGTACTCATTGTGTCTCCTGCTAACCACGAATAATTGTTATATGTTGCCAATGATAAATCAGACCGCCCAAAACGCCGGGGCGCTGGCCAATGCTGCCTTGATCAACTGTGCGGCTTCGTCGATGTCCTGTTCGGTGGTAAACCGGCCAAGGCTCAAGCGAATGGTACGACCGGCGGTGCGAGCATCATGCCCCAGGGCCAGAAGCACATGGGACGGTGCGTTGCTTGCCGAATTGCACGCCGAAGTCGCGGAAAAGGCAATGCCCGCGCTCAGTGTGGCAGAGTTGAACTCACCCTCGCTGAACGTAAGGCTCAGGGTATGTGGAATACGCTGAGTTGGGCTGCCATTGAGGCGCAAGCCGGTAACTGACGTCAGGTGATCCAGCAGGCGCTGGCGCAACGCTGCAATCCGAGCCTTCTCATCAGCAAAGGACGCTGCCGCCAAGGCAAACGCCGTCCCCATGCCGGCAATCTGATGAGTCGCCAGGGTGCCAGAACGCAAGCCCCCTTCGTGTCCACCGCCATGAATCTGCGCCAGCACTTTCTGCTGCGCCAAAGGCCCGACATACAACGCGCCGATACCTTTGGGGCCGTACAGCTTGTGCGCGGAGAACGACATCAAATCCACCGGCCACAGGCCCAGGTCGATGGCTACCTTGCCAGCCCCTTGCGCCGCGTCCACATGAAACAGCGCGCCATGCTCACGTACCCGCGCACCGATGGCCAGGATGTCATTCAGGGTACCCAGTTCGTTATTGACCAGCATCAGCGAGACCAGGAAGGTGTCCTCGCGCAGGGCTTCGCTGACCGCTTCGACGCTGATCAAGCCGTCCGCATCCGGCACCAGGTAGGTCACCGCCACGCCGGCTTCCTGCAGTTGCCGCGCAGTATCCAGTGTGGCCTTGTGCTCGATCTGGCTGGTGATGATATGCCCACCCGCCACGCCACGGGCCTGGGTCACCCCCTTGAGCGCCAGGTTGTTGGACTCCGTGGCGCCGGAGGTCCAGACGATCTGCTCCGGCTGGGCGCCGACCAGTTCAGCGACCTGGCGACGCGCCTGTTCAACCGTGTGCCGGGCCGCCTGGCCGAATGCATGGGAACTGGACGCCGGGTTACCAAAATTGGCATTGAAGCCCAGGCACTCGACCATCACCTGGATAACCCGCTCATCCACCGGCGTGGTAGCGGCGTAGTCAAAATACAACGGACGTTTATTCATGACGTTAGAACTCGCAGAGCGTGCTCCCGAAAGCAGCGTCTCGGGGGGCATCGACCGGAACAGAGGTCGTCAGGTTTAACCGATCGAATGCCATTAAAGAAGGTAACTTTATTTAAATGTGCGTAGGAACGCTCCTGGAATTGAGCTTAACAGGCTGAAGTAGCTCCATGGCAAACAAAAAGCCCGAGGTTCCTTAAGGGAATCCTCGGGCTTTTTATCGCAAGACGCCGGCTCAACTGGGGCGTCCATGCAGGACTACGCTGCGCTCGGCGTTCATTTCACCCTGGCGATCAAAAGAGAAAGGCTTCTGTGGCTGGCCAAGCAACGTAGCGCGCTGCTGCTGATATTCGTCAAACGACAAGCCGCGACGGCTCAGCGCCTCCAGGGCCAATTGCCGGGTCTCCTCGGCGGTGTATGGACGCAATTCCGGGGCTGGATGGGACGCACATCCGGCAAGGACAGAGGTAACAAGTAAAAACGAAACAGCGAGGAAACGGTTCATGGCGGCGACTCTGCGAAAGTGGTTTGAAGTCAATGAACACAGGCTACTCCCGGTCCCTCCCACTGAAAAATCATCGCCCGTGATAGTCGCTATCAACCGGCACGCCACCTTTAACAATCGGCTGCTAATATTCCTTAAAGATCTATAAATATGCAAAAACATCCATTTACGGAATAAATCATTTTCTCTATAAATAGCTTCACACGTCAGCAACTGTGCAGTGGCAATAGCCAACCCCAAAACTGCGGTCAGACAACAACTCCCTTTCTCGGCAGCGAGCGCCATACCCATACAGATCAAGGCCTGAACCCGTTGGTAAAGCCCTTGTTCAACCTACTTCACCTCTGTCGCTCAGTACCCCGCCGTTAAAGGAGCTGTTAACTAGTGTTCCCGTTGCTGCCGCAGCTGTATGCCAGCCTGGCCGGGTACGGGGTTACCAGCCTGACGGGGCCGTTGGGGCATTGAGCCAGTCCCTGCCGATCCCGACGTTCTACTCCTGAGAGAGGTGCCCATGCAGCTTTTGACCCTACCGCCCTCGCCCGCCCTTGCGACCTCGATCCGCGCCACGGCCCAGGTCTTCGAAGACCCCAAATCCCAGGCACTGCTCGACCATATCCAACAAGTGGCGCCCAGCGAAGCCAGCGTGCTGATCATCGGCGAGACCGGCACCGGCAAAGAGCTGGTGGCGCGGCATATCCACAACCTCAGCGCTCGGCGCAACCGGCCGTTCGTAGCGGTGAACTGCGGGGCGTTCTCTGAATCTCTGGTAGAAGCCGAGTTGTTCGGCCACGAGAAAGGCGCGTTTACCGGCGCCCTCAGCGCCAAGGCCGGCTGGTTCGAAGAGGCAGACGGCGGCACCTTGTTTCTCGATGAGATCGGCGACCTGCCGATGGCCATCCAGGTCAAACTGCTGCGGGTGTTGCAGGAGCGCGAAGTGGTGCGCCTGGGCTCACGCAAAAGCATACCTATTGATGTAAGAGTCCTGGCCGCCACCAACGTACAACTGGAAAAGGCCATCAACGCCGGGCATTTTCGCGAAGATCTGTACTACCGCCTCGATGTGGTCAGCCTGGAGCTGAGCCCGCTGCGCGAGCGCCCCGGCGATATCCTGCCGCTGACCCGCCACTTTATCCAAGCCTACAGCCAGCGTCTGGGCTACGGCCCGATCACCATCAGCAGCGAGGCCGAGCACAAACTCAAGCGCTACAGTTGGCCGGGCAATATTCGCGAGCTGGAAAACGTGATTCACCACACCTTGCTGATCTGCCGCAACGGCGTGATCGAGCGCGACGATCTGCGCCTGTCGAATATGCGCATCGAGCGCCAGGACGACAGCCAGCACGCCACCGACAACAGCGCCGAAGCCTTGCTTGCGCGGGCGTTTCAAAAGCTCTTCGAGGAACAGGCCGGCGCCCTGCATGAAAAAGTCGAGGACGCTTTATTACGCGCCGCTTACCGCTTCAGCCATTACAACCAGGTGCACACCGCCAACCTGCTGGGCCTGAGCCGCAACGTCACGCGCACGCGCCTGATCAAGATCGGCGAGCTGGCGGTAAACAAACGCCGGCCCGGGCAAACGCTGCAGAGCGAACGGATGCTGCATTTATCCATTTAAGCGGCAGTGCAAAGCATCGTCCTGACTGCGCTCAAAACTGCGCAACACCTGGAATGATCCGAAGGTCACAGCCGTCGCTTGATGCGCGCGGATCAGTGTCCAGAAATCTTCGTCGCCGTGCTCGAAACGCTTGAAGGCTGCTTCTCCGTCCTCGCGGGATTGCCATTGCAGGTAATTGAGCACCCGCCGCCCATCATCGCTGACCTGCACGCTGGCACTCAGAAAGCCACCATGGCTTGCCGCGAGGCGCTCGCTCTGGGTGGTCAAGGCCGCCACCAGGGCTGATTGCTGGCGGGGCTCGATCTGAAATTCGATCAATTGAGTGAAGCTGCGATTTTTCTCTGATACCTGCATGAGCACTCCCCTTTCTCTGTAGGCAGAATCTTGCGATTCGATGTCACGCAGGGTAAAACCTCTAGTTAAGTCGAGGTCAAGCACTGTTTGGGAGTCTTACATGCTCAGCAACGAACTCAGCGTCGGTCAGTTGGCCGCCCGCAGCGGCGTAGCGGTCACCGCCCTGCACTTCTACGAATCCAAAGGGCTGATCAAGAGCAATCGCAATGCCGGCAATCAACGGCGATATCCACGGGACGTACTGCGCCGGGTGGTGCTGATCAAAATTGCCCAACGCCTGGGCATTCCGCTGGCGACCATTGGCGAGGCATTGCGGGCCCTGCCCGATGGGCGCACACCGAACGCTCACGACTGGGAACGGCTGTCGGCCTTGTGGCGTCAAGATCTGGATGAGCGCATCAACAAGCTGACGCTGCTGCGCGACAAGCTCAATGGTTGTATCGGGTGCGGGTGCCTGTCGATGGAGGCGTGCCCGTTGCGCAATCACGATGACCAGCTGGGTGAGCGTGGCCCTGGTGCGCAACTGCTGGAGCCCACGCTTGATTCCGATCGGTAAAGCCGGTTGCGCAATGCAACGTGACCTATAGTGAAAAGGCTGTAACTCCATAACCACAATCAAAGGAGAACGTTATGAGCGTTAAACCTATTCCCGAGGGTTACCACGGCATTACTCCCTACCTGGGCATCAACGAGGCCGCAAAGGCGATAGATTTCTACAAAAAGGCCTTTGGCGCCTCGGTGTTCATGCGCCTGGACATGCCCGACGGCAGGGTCGGCCATGCGGAGCTGCGTATTGACGAAGCGGTGATCATGCTAGGCACGCCCTGTGACGAAACGGCCCTGCGCAATCCCGACTCACATCCCAGTGTCGGTTTGCACCTGTATGTGAATGACGTGGACGCACAATTCAAACAGGCGGTTGATGCCGGCGCCAGCGTAGTGTCCGAGCCGCAGGATCAGTTCTATGGGGATCGCTCGGCGAGTGTGAAGGATCCGTTCGGTCACCTCTGGTTCCTGGCCACCCATAAGGAGGACCTGACCGAGGAGCAAATCCGCCAGCGTGCCATGCAGATGTTCAAGCAAAATTAACCCTGTGGGCGTGAGCTTGCTCGCGCCTGCAACACGCCACGCCTTGCCCCAGGTTCCAGCCGGCCAACACGCGTGGCCTGCTCCGGCAAGCTAAAGGCCTGTGTGGAGTCTGGAACACTTCAAGGGTTTGTCGATCTGACACCCCGGTACGCATTGCGCCCCAGCCATATCGTCATGACCAACAAGGCGGTCAATGGCAGCCCATGGAACAACACGATCACCTGGGCCGGCGTCCACGTCACATAGAACGGCCCGACCACCAGCATGCCCACGCCAAAACCGGCCATCTGGATCAGGGTCAAGAGGCTGAATAGCGGCAAGCGCAAGCTATCGGGCTCGCTTTGCGCACGGGAGATCAACGCCACCTCGGACAATCCATCGCCCAGCCCTGCCCACACCACCAGCAACAGCGCCAGCCACAGTTCGGTCTGCTGGAATGTCAGGATAAAGCCGCTGGACATCAACGCCACACCGAGCATGAACAAGCGCTCCATGCCTTGGGTGCCACGACCTTTCAACACTGCACTGGCGATGCGCGCGCCAACAAACTTGCCACAGGCCCACACGGCCAGCAGATAGCCCATGACCGTCTTGGCCGTGTCCGGTGAAATGTACTGCGACAGCACTGGCCAGCCGACGTTATGGGCCGCGCTGCCAAGGGTGTCGAGCATGCTGATCAGCAACATCGCGGCCAGCACCGGCGCACCGCGCAACCCCTTGGTCAGCTCGTGCCATTCGGCGGCCAGCCCGCGATGCGCGGCAACAGCAACGCTAAACAACGCGCGCAAGGGCAAGACCAGGCAAGCGGCAATCACATAGGTGCCGATGTTGACGGCAAACACCGCTTCAAATCCGCCCGTGGCGATCAGCAAGCCGGAGAGCAAACTTCCGAAGACCGCGCCGGTGGCGGCCGCCGAGGTGATCCATGCATTGGTATTCACCCGCTGCTCCAGCGCGACCCAGGTGGGCAACTGACTGTTGAGGCCAATGGCAAACAGCGAATTGCACAGGCCGATACCGAAGGCGATAAAGGGAAGAAGGGTGAGTTGATGGGCCGGTAACAACACCAGCAGCGGCGTCAGCAACAGCGCCCGGGCCAGGTCCAACCCCGCCAACGTCCCACGCCCGGCAAACCGCCGAAAAAACGGGATGCCAAACAGGCTGGCGACAATCCCGCCGGTGACCCGGCACGCCAGGAAAATGCTGACAAACACTACGCTCTGGCTGAGCCAGTACACATAAGTGGACAACGCCACCATGTTGAGGAACGCGCCAAAATCCGACACACCGCGAGCAAAGATGATCAGACGAGCGTTGCGGGTCGACAGATTCAGTTGTTGATGGTGGCTCATGCAGGCTGTGCCTCCTCGACACTGCGCAGGCTTACCAAGAGCACATCGCGCCAGGCCGGTGCCGTCTCCACCCGCGGTCGCACCTCCCCGGCCCGATGGTAGAACCCACGGTCGTTGATCACGATAGTCTCCAGAAATTTCTCCATCGGCAGTTGCAGCAGCCGGCTGTGCTCCGTTTCGTCGGCAAACACCTCCGACACCACCGGCACCGTGTTGCATTCGCCAATAAAGTGCATGAACACCCAATCCAGGCCGTCCTGGTGAATCCCCGAAGTGGTCGGGCTGCTCGATGGCCCATCCGCCCGCACCCGGAACTGATGGATATCGATCGTATAGGTCTGTTCGCCCAGGTGCGGGGCAATCACTGCAAGGTCCGTCGCCAGCAGCTTCTGCATGAGTGGGTGCTCGATAAAGCCCTCCTCGCTATAGCTCAGGTGGTTCACGCCCTGGCGATAGTTCACCGCGTAGGTGACCGGCGATTTGAACGCCGTATTCCTGTCGATCTGCAATTGCCGTGACGGTAACAGACGATAGCGCAAGATGCGCCGTTCGCGGTGGGTGTAAGTCCTGAACGCCTCGTCGCGCACCAGGTTATCCCAATACGCGCGAAAGCTTTGCTCCTCACCCGGTTCAACTTTGACCAGTTCGCGAAAGTCCGGGCGATGACAGAAGTGATGTTCGCGCAAAAGCGCCGAAATCTGAGGGATGTCCATATCGCTATCCTGCAACCGGTGGATCGATGAGGATGCGCAGGTGTTGCTGCAACGCATCGTGCAAGGCATGAGCGTCGGCGGCATTGCCAACCTGGGCCCAGCATTTGAGCAAATAATGCTCCTCGATATCCGCGTCAATGTAGTGGCCGGGGTCCTGCGGGGCATATTCCAGCACCGAGCGGTGTTGGTCCAGGAACTGCAGGCCGTCAATGCCCCTGAAAAGGCCACTGTGCTGCGGATAAATCGCCAGCATCGCGTAGTGTTGCCCCGCCTCGGCGATCTTATGTGCGCCGGCCTCCAACTGTGCATTGATGCCCTTCTCGCCCAACAACAATCCCATGTACAACTGATAAGGATCGACACCGGCCAAGTCGCGGAACGCCGAGTTCACATACAGTCCGCCCAGGCGCGGGTTGATCTCGATGACCACCGGCCCTGCGTCCGTCATGCGAAACTCGAAATGCACCACAGCGTTGGTCAGGCCCACCGCGTGCAGGCAGTCCACCGCGTACTGGCGGATCTGCTCACACTGGGCCTGGCTGAACGACGTCGGCGGGGAAATCAGCAGGTTCTCAAGGACGGTGCCGCTGCGCTCGGTCAGCAGCAGTTTTTCATTGATCAGCAGCGGATGGACACGCTCGACGGCAATCACACATTCCACACTGCCTTCGATGCCAGGAATATAACCTTCCAACAGAATGCTGCGCCCTGGCAGGTATTCACGCCGCAGCCCGTCCTCAGGCGGCAGGGCGTGCGCACAGCCGTAGAAGTCCGCATAAGCGGCGGCGCCATGATCATTCACGAAATGCCGATAGTGGCTGCGTAGCTCCTCCCAGCTCGAGCATTTTTTGATAAACGCCGAAGCCCCGCCAAAGGGCGGTTTGGCGATCAGTGGATAACCCACGCGCTCGGCGCCTTGCTGGAGTTCCTGTTCGTTGTTGCACAGCACGAACGGTACCGAACGCAACTCATGCTGTTTCAACACGCGGCGCATCAAGAACTTGTTATTGCACGCCGCAATCGCCTCTGGGTGGCTGTAGACCAAGCCCAACCGCTGACACGCCTGCGCAACGATACAGCCCACCTCCCCTTGTGCGGACGGGTGCCCGGCCTGGCAGAAAATCCCCCGCACCTGATAACGCCCGTCCAACTGTCCGACCAACTCCAGGATGGACTGCTCACTGAGCGTTTCGAGCAGGAACACTTCGTCACTGTCGTCCCTGAGTCGTTGCAGGTGCTTGCGCCCCGCCACGGCGGCCGTCAAACACGCCAAGCCGTGGGCGCGGGCCACCGTGAAATGCGGTTCCCGGTAGCGGTAGCGAGCGCAAGCGCTGTCATCCACATCAATAAACAGAATCGCATCCTGTTTCATACCGCATCCTGCCAACTGCACCATTGGCCCTCCCAGTTGCGAAAACGGTAAGTACGCTGCCCATCGCGAACTTCAAAATGCGGTAAGTCTTCAGGTTTTTCAAAGTCCAACAACGGCACGGTGAACTTGCCTTGTGCGTGAGGAAGTACATATTCGGGCAGGGCAATATTGGATACGCGGCGTTTGAGCCGATCCATTATGACGATGGCTTGGCTGATCGAGGCCTTATACTCTGAAGCACCGGGTGAAAACGGCATGAAGTGATATAAGTAATAGGGCTTTACGCCCAGACGATAAAGATCAATGAATAATTTATGCAACGTCGCTTCATCATCATTCACGCCACGCAACAGCGGCATGTTAGAGAATACTATCGGCACCACGCCCTGAATCCGTTTAACCGCGAGGGCAAAATCAGCACTGAGTTCAAGCGGGTGGCAGACATGCACACCAAATGCATTGACTTTGTACTTGTGCAGCATCGCCACCAACTCATCGGTCACGCGAAACGGGTTGAAACTCAAAGCCCGCGAATGAATGCGTATCAGCAGGTCATCACGAATGCCGCGCAATGCGGCCAGCATCTCCTCAAGCTTGCGGTCGGCCAGCATCAGTGGGTCACCGCCACTGAGAATCACCTCTTCAATCGCCGGGTTAGCGCGGATGTACTCCACCGAATCCTTGAACGAGTCGGTGTTGGCGTTAGCTTTGTCGGTGCCCACCTGCAGCGTGCGCAGCGCCTCGAAACAGAACTGGCAATAGGCATTGCAGGTGTTGGTGGTGCGCAGGATCACGCGGTTGTCGTACTTGTGCTGGCAGATGGGCGTCTTCATCTCATGATTGAGTTCCCAGTTTTCGGAACTGCCGTCATAGTCGCCCTGCACCTGTTCGCTCCAATACGGTACTACCTGGCGCCACAGTGGGTGGTCCATCACCTCGCCGGTGGTGAGTGAACGCTTGATCAAATCAATGTAGTAAGGCGTGATCTGCATCTTGCGATCTTGCAAGTTGTGCTCGATATGCGCCGTTGTGGCCTCGCCCCATCCACCGCAGGCATTGCGCAGTGCAGGTTCATCGCGGATGGCATTCTTCTGCTGCCAACGCCAGTCTTGCCACTGAACTGAACGATGCATGGCTTGATCAAAAATCGACATGAGTTTGAACTCTCTGTTAAGGCATAGGGACGCGTACTTTTCCAGCGCAGGAAAAGTATTATTCGCAGCAATGGCAATCGACGGGCATACGACAGACCACGATCAAGTAACTAATTTGATCACCGGCACCAGAGAGATATAACAGTTCGCCACTTGAGGGCGCGAATAAACGACTAGCACGGTCATGCAATCAACTTCCTTTTTATAATATTTCGACTTCCAAGTCCGCACCCACTAAAGCCGATACCCGTCAATGTGTCAATACAATAAACTTGTAATTTGTCTGGAATTAACCTGCCCCCGCGCCAACACCCTTTAATGACAAGGGGGGCTTTCGTTCAAGCCAAGCTATTTGAAAAACAAATAATACTGAAAGCAACGCGCGCCGCTGTTATAGAGAGCGTTATTTCTACTTATATAACTACGTAGCCGCACTTCCGCTGAGCCAGGGGTTGGGCGCGAGGCAGTGGCGCTCAAATGCATGGCTGATGACGAAATCACCCAGCGGCATGATCACGTCCCTGGAGGTCAGGCCCGGCCTCACGCAAGCCGCTGAACGCTTGCAGGCTGGTGTATTGCGTGTTCGATCAGCTCTCAAATGCGGCCTGAATGTGAACCTGAAACATTTTCTTTCATATGCGCCTTAGGGATTTCTCATTCTCATTCGTCTTAATTTAGATACAGCCCGTCGCGTCAGCAAAAGCTACGACTGGCCTTTTCCGGGCCTTCATTGCCCCCTTCGCTCAAGACCCTCATTCATATGTCGAAGAAGTCACGCTCCAAACTCTGGTTTCTCGTACATAGCTGGCTGGCGTTGCCCATCTGGTTCTTTGTACTGATCGTCTGTGTCACCGGCACTCTGGCCGTGGTGAGCCAGGAAATCGTGTGGCTGGCCAACCCGGATATCCGTGCGAGCAAGCCGTCGGATGACGCCCAGCCACTGAGCTTTGACCAGGTGATCGCGGCCATCAAGCGCGATGAGCCCAAGGCAATCGTCCAGTCCATCATTCGCCCGGATGAGTCGCACTTCGCCCTGAGCGTCGGCCTCAGCTACCCGGATGGGCGCTCGGTGGACGTCTACGCCAACCCCTATACCGGAGCGATCCAGGGCATCAGCCCCTCGTTCAACTTCCAGCAATTTACCCGCGCGCTGCATGGCTGGTGGCTGGTGCCGTTCACCAATGGGTACAGCTGGGGCTGGTACCTGGTATCCGCGCTGGGCTTGCCACTGCTTGCCTCGCTGATCACCGGGCTGGTGGTGTACAAACGCTTCTGGAAAGGTTTCCTGCGCCCTACCCTGCGTATCCGACACGGTGCGCGGATCTTCTGGGGCGACTTTCACCGCCTGAGCGGCATCTGGTCGATCTGGTTTATCGCGGTCATTTCAATCACCGGCACCTGGTTCCTGATCGAGGCGGCCTTGAGCGACAACCAGATATCCATTTCCAGTGAGCCCATCGTGCCGGTGATTGCCCGTGAAAAGGTGCCATTGTCGGCGTCGGGCGTCCCGGCACCGATGATCCCTATCGATAAGGCCATCGACATTGCCGCCGAAAAAATCCCGGGGCTGGACGCCAGCTTTGTGTTCATGCCAAGCAACGCGTACAGCCACCTGCAAATCGGCGGGCGCGGCTGGTACCCGTTGATGTTCCAGACCGCGCAACTGAACCCCTATGACGGTGAAATTGCTGTCTCGAACCTGTTGTCCGACCGCACCCCCCTGGAGTTCGTCACCGAGTCGATGCGCCCGCTGCACACAGGTGACTTCGGCGGTTTGTGGATCAAGTTGATCTGGGCCTTCTTCGGCCTGGTGCTGAGCATGATGGTATTGAGCGGCTTGCTGATCTGGACCAAGCGCACGGCCCTGGCCACCCTCAATGCCCTCAAGCGCGAAGCCAAGACGCGACGTCAGCCCGCTTCTATCCCGGCCATGCACGCCAAAACCTCGGAGGCACAGCGATGAGCAAGGTCGCGACCGTACCGCCATCCCCCCTGCGCGCCTTCTGGCTGAAATGGCGTTTTCACATCAATGTTCTGCTGTTGCTGATACCGCTGGGGTTCATGCCCAAGTACTTCGCCGACGCCGCGCTGTTTCGCGGGGATGCCGGCATCGGCGAGCGCATAGCCGGGCAAGTGCAAGTCGGCCCCTGGAGCCTGACCCTGGCCGAGTTCCGCAATGAAGGCCCGAGCCCGAACCCGGCCGGGCCGATGAAATTCTTCAACGCCGCCCTGTGTGACACCTGCGCCAACGAAGTCAAGGCCACCTACCTGCGTATCGGTAAACCCCGCAGCCTGCGCGCCGCCGGGGTGATCTTCTTCGGTACGCCATACCGCATGGGCGCCGCCCTGCCAGTGCCGGAACGCACACCGGTGGACGCCGAAGTCTGGGTGACCATGGAAGGCTGGGACGGCAGCATGCACCAGGGTTCCATCCCGCTGAACCAGGCTTCGCCTGCCACCATTGCCTGGCTGAACAAGCAAGGAGTTAAACCATGACGTTCAAGCGCCTGACCCGCGCCGCACTGTTAGTGTGCGCCGGCTTGAGTACCACCGCCTTTGCCCACAACCCGATGTGCGAATGCAAGGAAATCCCCGGCGAGCAGATCCAGTGCAAAGGCGGCTTTTCCGACGGCAGTGGCGCACCCGGCGTGACGCTGGATGTGATCGGCTACGACGAAACCATCCTGGTGCCCGGCAAGCTCGGTGAAGATTCGACCCTGACCTTCAAGAAGCCCGCAGCCGAGTTCTATGTGCTGTTTGATGCAGGCCCCGGCCACGTGGTGGAAATCGACCAAGCGGATATCCAGGCGCAATGAGTACTACACAGGTTGTACGCCCCGCCGGTGCCGGCCATGAAACGCTCTATGTGCTGCTGCTGTGCCTGATCATCCTGGCGGTGGCGGGCACGGTCGTGGCGCTGCACGGTGAAACCCAGGAAATTGCTGCGGTGCCAAGCCACCAGTTGGACGCCCGCCGTGACCTGAGCGCCGCCGAGCAAGGCATCTACGCCGACCTGCGGGTGACTCTGGATGAAATCCACTTGTTGCAGCAGGAGCAAAGCGCCCTGCCGACACCTGAGCAACTGGCCGACGAAGGCTTCGCCCCCTTTGCCCAGGATGCCAGCTCGGTCAGCCGTGGTGGCCATCGCTGGCAGTTACTCCCCTCGGCCGCCTACCTGGGCCTGAGCCAGGCACCGGCCACCAGCGGCTCGCTGCTGATGCGCGTGCAGGGCGACGAGCCGGATATCTGGCTCAACCGCAGCGTCAATCTTGCCGCCCCCTCCGACCTCACTGACCAGGCACTGATCGCAGCCGGCTGGCAGCAAGTGGTTGCGCAATTCGATGCCGGCGTGACCCGCCAGCATCGTCACTGAACGAGAAGACCGATTGCCCATGTCTATTTCATCGCCCCTGTTGCGCCTGTTGCTGGTCAGCTTTCTCAGCCTGCTGCTCGCTCCCCTGGCGAATGCCGAAGCAGCTAAACGCCTGCGTATCGGCATCACCCTCCACCCCTACTACAGCTACGTGACCAATATCGTCGGCGACAAGGCTGAAGTGGTACCGCTGATCCCGGCCGGCTTCAATCCACACGCCTACGAGCCCCGCGCCGACGACATCAAGCGCATCGGCACCCTGGACGTGATCGTGCTCAATGGGGTTGGCCATGACGACTTCGCCGACCGCATGATCGCCACCAGCGAGCGCCCGGACATCAAGGTGATCGAGGCCAACGCCAACGTGCCGCTGCTGGCGGCCACCGGCAATGCCGCGCGCGGTGCGGGCAAGGTGGTCAACCCGCACACCTTCCTGTCGATCAGTGCATCGATTGCCCAGGTCAACAACATCGCCCGCGAGTTGGGCAAGCTCGACCCGGACAACGCCAAAACCTACACCCAGAACGCCCGCACCTATGGCAAGCGCCTGCGCCAGATGCGCGCCGACGCCCTGGCCAAGTTGACCAGCGCCCCCAACCCGGACCTGCGCGTTGCCACGGTGCACGCAGCCTACGACTATCTGTTGCGCGAGTTCGGCCTGGAAGTCACCGCAGTGGTAGAACCGGCCCACGGTATCGAGCCAAGCCCCAGCCAGTTGAAGAAAACCATCGATGAACTGCGCGCCCTGGATGTGAAGGTGATCTTTTCGGAGATGGATTTCCCGTCCACCTACGTCGAGACCATCCAGCGTGAATCCGGGGTCAAGCTGTACCCGCTGTCGCATATTTCCTATGGCGACTACAGCGCTGAAAAATACGAAGTGGAAATGACCGGCAACCTCAACACCGTGGTCCGCGCAATCCAGGAGTCAGGGGCATGACCGCCGCCCAACAACTGAACGCCGTCAGCGTCGGCCCGACCCTGAACTTCGACCAGGTCTCCCTGACCCTGGGGCGCACCGTGATCCTCGACGACGTGAGTTTCCAGATACAGCCAGGCAGCATCCATGCGCTGGTCGGTCCGAATGGCGGCGGCAAAAGCTCGCTGATCAAGACCCTGCTCGGCCAAACGCCCCACCAGGGCCGTTTAAGCCTGGAGTGGCCGGCCGCGCCCGGCACCATTGGCTACGTGCCTCAGGCGCTGGAGTTCGACCGCGGCCTGCCGATGACCGTCGACGACTTCATGGCTGCCATGTGCCAACGGCGGCCTGCGTTCCTTGGCCTGTCCCGGCATTACGCAGCGGCGATCGGTGACGCACTTGAGCGCGTCGGCATGCACGACAAACGCAAGCGTCGCATGGGCGCGTTGTCCGGCGGTGAACGCCAGCGCGTGCTGCTGGCCCAGGGCCTGATCCCTGCACCGCAATTGCTGGTGCTGGACGAACCCATGTCGGCCCTTGATGAAGCCGGCATCCAGGTGTTCGAACGGCTGCTCAATGATTGGCGCCTGGCCGGGATCACCGTGCTGTGGATCGAGCACGACCTGGAAGCCGTCGGCCGCCTGGCTGACCGTGTCACCGGCCTGAACCGCCGAGTGCTGTTCGACGCCACGCCAAAAGTGGCGCTGACCCCGGACCGCCTGCTGACCCTGTTTTCCACTCACCCGCGGAGCCCGGCACAATGAGTTATGAAGCCTTTCGCTTGATGGTCCAGGGCTGGGCGTCTTCCGGTTACCTGCCGGAAGCCCTGGCCTACGGGTTTGTGGTCAACGCCCTGCTCGCTGGCTTGCTGATCGGCCCGGTGCTGGGCGGCCTGGGCACTCTGGTGGTGGTCAAGCGCTTTGCGTTTTTCTCCGAAGCGGTCGGCCATGCTGCGCTGACCGGCGTGGCCGTAGGCATCCTGCTGGGCGAACCCTACACCGGGCCCTATGGCAGCCTGTTCGGCTACTGCCTGCTGTTCGGCATCCTGCTCAACTATCTGCGCAATCGTACCGGCCTGGCGCCGGATACCTTGATCGGCGTGTTCCTGTCGGTGTCGCTGGCGCTGGGCGCCAGCCTGCTGCTGATCCTGGCCGGCAAGATCAACGTGCATATCCTCGAAAACGTTTTGTTTGGCTCGGTACTGACGGTCAACGGCAATGACTTGCTGGTACTGGCAATCGTCGGTTCGCTGGTCATGGCCCTGGCATTGCCGCTGTACAACCGCATCATGCTCGCCAGCTTCAACCCGCAACTGGCGGCGGTGCGCGGTGTGGCGGTGAAGACGTTGGACTACCTGTTCGTAATCCTGGTGACGCTGATCACCGTGGCTGCGGTCAAGGTGATCGGCGCGATCCTGGTCGGTGCGCTGCTGGTGATCCCTGCCGCCGCGGCGCGCCTGTTGAGTCAATCGCTCAAGGGCTTTTTCTGGGTCTCGGTGCTGATCGCCACTGTGAGTACCCTGTGCGGCATCCTGCTGCCGATCATCTTCGACCTGCCGATCCCGTCCGGCGCTGCAATCATTCTGGTTGCCGGTATCGCCTTCGCCTTCGCCGCCATCGCTCGCGGCACCGTGCCCAGCCTCAAAGGGAATCTTGGATAATGCGCCCTGTCTTTCGCCCAATGGCCCTGGCCATCGCTTGCTTGATCAGTACATCGGCACTGGCTGCCGTTGATGGTTTTGACCCGAAGGAATTCAAGGCCAATCACGGCCTCGGCCATGCCGCGCTGACCAAGGCCAAGTCGGTAAAACCGGTCAAGGTGCTCGCCTCGCTGCCCATTACCTACGGTTTGGCCGAAGTGCTGCTCAAGGATACCGACGTGCAACTTGAACGCGCCGCGCCAGCCAACCTACCTGGCTCGCGGCAGGTGTCCTACTTCACCGGCCGCGGCGCGGCGGCACTCAACACCTTGGCGCAGGACGCCGACGCCGCCATCGGCTTGCGCTCGCTGTGGGCCGATGATCCGCTGTACCCCGTGGCACGGCGCAGCAATATCCGCATCGTTGAAGTGGACGCTGCACGCCCGGTGGACGGTGGCTTGCCGGGCATTGCGGTACAACCGGGTGTCACCGATGGCCTCAACAGCCAACCCTGGCAATCGAGCAACAATCTGGGCCGTATGGCCGATGTATTGGCCGCCGACCTGAGCCGTCTCGCCCCAGGCGCCAAACCAAAGATCGATACCAACCTGGCGGCACTCAAGCAACGCCTGCTCAAGCTCACCGCCGACAGCGAGGCGCGCCTGGCCAAGGCCGATAACCTGAGTGTGGTCAGCTTGAGCGATCACTTTGCCTATTTGATCAGCAGCTTGAACCTGGAACTGGTCAGCACCGATGCTCGCCCAGACGCAGACTGGACGCCTGAAGCGCTGCAAAAACTCAGTGCGCAGCTCAAGGACAACGAAGTGGCGGTGGTGTTGCACCATCGTCAGCCGAGTGAAGTGGTAAAAGCAGCTGTCACTGCAGGTGGCTCCACACTGCTGGTGTTGAATGTGGACGGCGCCGAACCGGTGACAGAGTTGCAAACCAATGTGGATCAGGTGATCAAGGCGCTGACGCCATAACGTCTACCCCCACATGAATCGCATCATGGCGCCAGAACTCCAGGTCGCAGTCGATCAAGCGCTGGTGCTGGTCATAGTTGACCCGGGCGATGCGCAAGCCCGGGCTGCCCACCGAGACGCGCAGCGCAGCGGCCGCTTCCACCGGCAGTGAGGTCGGCACAATCTCGAAACGCACCCGCCCGTAGTGCAAGTCATATTTGCTGGCATACAGCTCAGTCATCGACTGATTCAAATCACACGCCAGGATCCCCGGAAAATACTGCGGGTTCAGGTAGTGCTCCACGTACAACACCAGGCGTCCGTCAATCCTGCGGCCCCGGCAAATCTGGATCACGCTCGACAACGCCGGCAACTGCAACCACGCGCACACCGCCGCCGACGCCGGTTGCAAGCGTGCGGAAATGACCTGCGTGGAAGCCTCACGCCCCTGGTCGCTGACCATCGCGTGAAAGTGGCTGCGCTGCATCAGGTTATAGGCCAGCCGCGGTGGCGAGACGAACCAGCCCCGGCGCTCTTCGCGATAAATCTGTCCTTGGGCCTCCAGTTGTAACAAGGCTTCCCGCACGGTAATGCGGGTGGTACCAAACAACTCGCTGAGCTTGCGCTCGGCGGGCAATTTGCTGGCTGGCGGCAACAGGCCGTGGTCAATCTGCTCCTGCAGCGCCAGGCCGATGGAAGTTACCGCCTTGATTGCCTCATCCCGCATCAACGTTACCTATCTGGACTAGACCAGCACCGTTCAGGTGCACAAATCGCGCTCTAACTGGCTTTTGCTGCTGCGAGCCAGCCTAGGCATTACAGATGACCGACAGATGACAGCCGGTAGCCACCGCCTGCACCACACCCTGCAATACATCGGCCAAGTCCAGGGCCTGCGGGCTGTTGGGCATGGTCTACGCTAAGTCTGAGCTGAGCGACACCCGTGCTTCAAAAACGACATCGACATGAAACTGTCATCCATCGGGCCTAAATTGGCTCAGGTATTGCTGACCTAGACCACACCTTCGCCAACGTTCGTATAAAACGCCGCGTGTAAAACGCCCAAAGGAGCTTCGGATGAAACAGCTTTTCCTGGCATCACTGTTAGGCTCGACCATTGCCATGTGCACCGCCGCCATGGCCGCTGATACCGATCTAAAAACCCTGGAAGCCGCCGCCAAGGCGGAAGGCGCCGTCAACAGCGTCGGCATGCCCGATGATTGGGCCAACTGGAAAGGCACCTGGGAAGACCTGGCCAAGACCTACGGCCTCAAGCACATCGACACCGACATGAGTTCGGCCCAGGAAATCGCCAAGTTCAAAGCCGAAAAAGACAACGCCAGTGCCGATATCGGTGACGTGGGCGCAGCCTTCGGCCCGATCGCGGTGAAGCAGGAAGTCACCCAGCCATACAAACCCTCCACCTGGGCGCAGGTTCCGGATTGGGCAAAAGACAAGGACGGTCACTGGGCCCTGGCCTATACCGGCACCATCGCGTTTATCGTCAACAAAAAACTGCTGCACGGCTCCGAAGTCCCGACCAGTTGGGCCGACCTGCAAACCGGCAAATACAAGGTGTCGGTGGGTGATGTAAGCACCGCAGCCCAAGCCTCCAATGCGGTACTCGCCGCCGCTATCGCCAACAAGGGCGACGAGAAAAACATCGCACCGGGCCTGCAGTTTTTCACCAGGATCGCCCAGCAAGGTCGCCTCTCACTGTCCAACCCGACCATCGCCACCATGGAAAAAGGCGAAGTCGAAGTTGGCATTGTCTGGGACTTCAACGGCCTGAGCTACAAAGCCAAGATGGCCAACCCGGATGACTACGTGGTGCTGATTCCATCGGATGGCTCGGTGAAATCGGGCTACACCACCATCATCAACAAATACGCCAAGCACCCGAACGCCGCCAAGCTGACCCGCGAATACATCTTCAGCGATGCAGGCCAACTCAACCTGGCCAAGGGCAATGCGCGTCCGATCCGTGCAGAAACCGACCTGAAGCTGCCGGCCGATATCGCCAAGAACCTGATCCCGGGCGAGCAATACACCAAGGCCAACCCGCAGCCGATCAAAGATGCCGATGCCTGGGAAGCGACGTCCAAGAAGCTTCCGCAGATGTGGAACGAGCAGGTCATCGTAGAGATGAAGTAATCGGTCTCTCTGATCGAAGTGCGGTCAGTGTGGGAGCTGGCTTGCCTGCGATAGCGGTCTGACATTCAACATTTGTGTCCACTGATACACCGCCATCGCAGGCAAGCCAGCTCCCACATTTGATCCGGTTTCAACCGAAAAAACGATATCTGCCCATCTGTCGCGGAGCCCCAGCCCCCATGAAGCACACTGTCATCCTTGTCGTGCTCGACGGCCTGAACTTCGAGGTCGCCCAGCACGCCATGGGACACTTGCAGGCCTACGTCGGCGCAGGACGCGCAGCCCTCTACAAACTGGAATGCGAACTGCCCGCCCTGTCCCGCCCGTTGTATGAATGCATCCTCACCGGCGTGCCACCGATTGACAGCGGCATTGTCCATAACAACGTCTCGCGCCTGTCCAACCAGCGCAGCATTTTCAATTACGCCACCGACGCCGGCTTGAGCACCGCTGCGGCGGCTTACCACTGGGTCAGCGAGTTGTATAACCGCACGCCCTTTCTCGCCGCCCGCGATCGTCACACCGACAACAAGGCACTGGCGATCCAGCACGGGCATTTCTACTGGACTGACCACTATCCGGACTCCCATCTGTTCGCCGATGCCGAGAGCCTGCGGCTCAAGCACGCGCCCAACTTTTTGCTGGTGCATCCGATGAATATCGACGATGCCGGCCACAAGCATGGCCTCGACACCGCGCAATACCGCAACAGCGCCCGTTCGGCCGACATTATCCTGGCCGACTACCTGCAAGGCTGGCTCGACGCCGGCTACCAGGTGCTGGTCACGGCCGACCACGGCATGAACAACGACCGCTCTCACAACGGCCTATTGCCGCAAGAGCGCGAAGTGCCGCTGTTTGTCCTCGGTGACGCCTTCAGCCTGGATGCTGACGCCGCGCCGAAACAAACCGATCTGTGCGGTACCGTCTGCGAGCTGCTTGGCGTGCCGCACGACAAACCGGTGTGCCGGGAGTTGCTCAAGTGAATTCGATGACCCGCGGCAAATGGCTGGCCCTGCTGTGCCTGGTGCCCTTCGCACTGTTCTTTATCGTGTTCGAGATCGCGCCGCTGGTATGGGTGCTGATCAACAGCCTGCAAACCGAAGAGGCCGGCTGGGGCCTGGAAAACTTCACACGGATCTTCAGTTCGAAGTTCTACCGGCAGGCGATTCAGTTCAGCCTGGAGATCAGTTTCTACTCCAGCATCTTCGGCATCGTCATCGCCACCTTGGGCAGTTATTCGTTACGCCGGGTGGATTCGCCGCTGCGCAACTTCGTCACGGCCTTTGCCAACATGACCAGCAACTTCTCCGGCGTGCCCCTGGCCTTCGCGTTCATCATCCTGCTGGGCTTCAACGGCAGCATCACCATCATGCTCAAGCAGGCCGGGATCATTCAGGACTTCAACCTGTACTCCAAGACCGGCTTGATCATCCTCTACACCTACTTCCAGATTCCTCTTGGTGTGCTGTTGCTCTACCCGGCCTTTGATGCATTGCGCGAAGACTGGCGTGAGTCGGCTGCGCTGCTCGGCGCCAATGGCTGGCAGTTCTGGCGACATATCGGCTTGCCGGTGCTCACCCCTGCCCTGCTTGGCACTTTCGTCATCCTGTTGGCCAACGCCCTTGGCGCCTACGCCACGGTCTACGCCCTGACCACCGGCAACTTCAACGTGCTGCCGATCCGCATCGCGGGGCTGGTCTCTGGTGATGTGTCGCTGGACCCGAACATGGCCAGCGCCCTGGCCGTGGTGCTGGTGGCGCTGATGACTGTGGTCACCGTGGTCCATCAACTGCTGCTCAAGAGGAGCTACCATGTCTCGCGCTGATGCCGGCCCGGCCTCCCTCTACCATCGGGTAGTGGTGTACCTGCTGTTCCTTATTCTGGTACTGCCGCTGATCGGCACCTTTGTCTACTCGATCTCCAGCAGTTGGTCGGCGACTATCCTCCCCGCCGGCTTCAGCGTGAAATGGTACGTACAGTTGTGGAGCGACCCGCGCTTTCTGATGGCGTTCGGGCAATCGTTGCTGGTGTGTGTGGGTGCGTTGATCCTTTCGGTGGTATTGATTTTGCCGCTGCTGTTCGTGGTGCATTACCACTTTCCCAAGCTTGATGCGCTGATGAACATTCTGATTCTGCTGCCCTTCGCGGTGCCGCCGGTGGTGTCTTCAGTCGGTTTGCTGCAACTGTACGGTTCCGGGCCGTTAGCGATGGTGGGTACGCCGTGGATTCTGATCGGCTGCTACTTCACCGTGGCGCTGCCGTTCATGTACCGGGCGATCACCAACAACCTGCAAGCCATCAACCTGCGCGACCTGATGGACGCCTCGCAACTGCTCGGCGCCAGCACCTGGCAAGCGGCGATCCTGGTGGTGCTGCCTAACCTGCGCAAAGGCCTGATGGTGGCATTGCTGCTGTCGTTCTCGTTCCTGTTCGGTGAGTTCGTGTTCGCCAACATCCTCGTCGGCACGCGCTACGAGACCCTGCAGGTGTACCTCAACAACATGCGCAACAGCAGCGGCCACTTCACCAGTGCCGTTGTGATCTCCTATTTCTTCTTTGTGCTGCTGCTGACCTGGGCCGCCAATATCTTGAACAAGGACAAAAGCCAATGAGCTTCGTCAGCGTCCAACATCTGCAAAAAAGCTACACCGGCACGCCAGTGTTCAGCGATATCAACTGTGAAATCGCCAAGGGCGAGTTCGTCACCCTGCTCGGCCCGTCCGGTTGCGGCAAGTCCACCCTGCTGCGTTGCATCGCGGGGTTAACCTCGGTAGACAGCGGCACAATCCTGCTGGATGGGCAGGACATCGTGCCCCTGAGCCCGCAGAAACGTCAGATCGGCATGGTGTTCCAGAGCTACGCGCTGTTCCCCAACATGACCGTGGAGCAGAACGTCGCGTTCGGCCTGCGCATGCAAAAGGTCAACGCCGACGACAGCCACAAGCGCGTGCAGGAAGTGCTGCAATTGGTTGAGCTAACGGAACTGGCCGGCCGCTATCCGCACCAGATGTCCGGCGGCCAGTGCCAGCGCGTCGCCCTCGCCCGCTCCCTGGTGACCCGCCCGCGCCTGCTGTTGCTCGATGAACCGCTGTCGGCATTGGATGCACGTATTCGCAAGCACTTGCGCGAACAGATCCGCCAGATCCAGCGCGAACTGGGGCTGACCACGATTTTCGTGACCCATGACCAGGAAGAAGCCCTGACCATGTCCGACCGCATCTTTTTGATGAACCAGGGCAAGATCGTGCAGAGCGGCGATGCCGAAACCCTCTATACCGCCCCGGTGGATGTGTTTGCCGCCGGTTTTATCGGCAACTACAACCTGCTCGATGCCGACAAGGCCAGCCAGTTGTTGCAACGGCCAATCAAGGGGCGCATTGCCATTCGCCCCGAGGCCATCGAGTTGAGCCGCAGCGGCGAGCTCGATGCGCTGGTGCGCAGCCACAGCTTGCTGGGTAACGTGATTCGCTACCGCATCGAAGCCCGTGGCGTGGAATTGGTGGTCGACGTACTCAATCGCTCGGCCGACGACCTGCACCCGGACGGCCAGCGCCTGGCACTTTCCATCGACCCCAGCGCCCTGTGTGAAGTAGCCTGACAGGCAGCGACCTATTGAGAGAGAACATGACGGATGGCATTGGTAATTTTTGATCTGGACGACACCCTGATCCACGGCGACTGCGCCACCCTGTGGAGCGAACAGATGGGCCGCCTGGGCTGGGTAGACCCTGAGTCGTTCATGCGCAGGAACAACGAATTGATGGACGCCTACAGCCGAGGCGAGTTGCGCATGGAAGACTTCATGGACTTCAGCCTGGAGCCGATGATCGGCCGCACCCCGGAAGAAATCGAGCATCTGGTGGAGCCGTGGGTTGAGGACGTGATCGAGCCGCTGATCTATAGCGACGCCACCAAGACCATCGCCCGCCACCGTGCGAATGGCGACCGGATCCTGGTGATTTCCGCCTCGGGCACTCACCTGGTCACGCCGATTGCGGCGCGTATCGGTATTGAAGAAGTGTTGGGAATTAACCTGGACGTCGGCCACGGCGTGTACAGCGGCAGCACCGTAGGCGTGCTGACCTATCGTGAAGGCAAGATCACGCGCCTGCTGGAATGGCTGGAGCAGGAAGGAGAAACGCTGGAGGGCGCGTATTTCTACTCGGATTCGCGCAATGACTTGCCGCTGCTGCTCAAGGTGGATCACCCGCAGGTAGTGAACCCGGACCCGGTGTTGCGCGCCCATGCCGAACAGGCCGGCTGGCCGATCCACCACTGGACCTGAATCAATAGAGATCAACCTGTGGGAGCTGGCTTGCCTGCGATAGCGGTGCAACAGTGAAGAATTCTTCATCTGGTGCACCGCTATCGCAGGCAAGCCAGCTCCCACACTGACTGCATTTCAATCCAGGATTCGGTCAGGCTGTTGGCAATATGGACTACATCGAATGTAGGACTGGGTTCTTCTAACCCTCCACATGCCCCTCAACGCCTTGCAATGCTTTCACAGTGCCTCCATAGTGAGTCTGGACTGAGCCCGTAGCAGTAGCGTCGGGCTTTTTGCATTATGCGACCGGACCATATGGAACCGGCTCCCTCAAAGACGGCCTAATATGCGTTATCAATTGCCCCCGCGTCGAATCAGCATGAAGCATCTGTTCCCCAGCACCGCCCTCGCTTTTTTCATTGGTCTCGGCTTCGCGTCGATGTCGACCAATACGTTCGCAGCCAATAGCTGGGACAACCTTCAGCCTGATCGCGATGAGGTGATTGCCAGCCTTAACGTTGTCGAGTTGCTCAAGCGCCATCACTACAGCAAGCCGCCGCTGGACGACGCTCGCTCGGTGATCATCTACGACAGCTACCTCAAGCTGCTGGATCCGTCGCGCAGCTACTTCCTGGCCAGCGATATCGCTGAGTTCGACAAGTGGAAGACGCAGTTCGACGACTTCCTCAAAGGCGGCGACCTGCAGCCCGGCTTCACCATCTACAAGCGTTACCTGGACCGCGTCAAAGCGCGTCTGGACTTCGCCCTGGGTGAGCTGAACAAAGGCATCGACAAGCTCGACTTCACCCAGAAGGAAACCCTTCTGGTGGATCGCAAGGATGCCCCTTGGCTGACCAGCACGGCAGCGCTGGACGACCTGTGGCGCAAACGCGTCAAGGACGAAGTGCTGCGCTTGAAGATCGCCGGCAAAGAGCCCAAGGCCATTCAGGAACTGTTGACCAAGCGCTACAAGAATCAGTTGGCGCGCCTGGACCAGACCCGTGCCGAAGATATCTTCCAGGCCTACATCAACACCTTCGCGATGTCCTACGACCCGCACACCAATTATCTGTCGCCGGATAACGCGGAAAACTTTGATATCAACATGAGTCTGTCCCTGGAAGGCATTGGTGCCGTCCTGCAAAGCGACAATGACCAGGTCAAGATCGTACGTTTGGTACCGGCAGGTCCGGCGGACAAGACCAAGCAGGTCGCCCCGGCAGACAAGATCATTGGCGTGGCCCAGGCCGACAAAGAGATGGTCGATGTGGTCGGCTGGCGCCTGGACGAAGTGGTCAAGCTGATCCGTGGCCCCAAAGGCAGCGTGGTGCGCCTGGAAGTGATTCCGCACACCAACGCACCGAACGACCAGACCAGCAAGATCGTGTCAATCACCCGTGAAGCGGTGAAGCTCGAAGACCAGGCGGTGCAGAAGAAAGTCCTCAACCTCAAGCAGGATGGCAAGGACTACAAGCTGGGCGTGATTGAGATCCCGGCCTTCTACCTGGACTTCAAGGCGTTCCGTGCCGGTGACCCGGACTACAAGTCCACCACCCGCGACGTGAAGAAGATCCTGACGGAACTGCAGAAAGAAAAAGTCGACGGCGTGGTCATCGACCTGCGCAACAACGGCGGCGGCTCCCTGCAAGAAGCCACCGAGCTGACCAGCCTGTTTATCGACAAAGGCCCAACCGTGTTGGTCCGCAATGCTGATGGGCGTGTAGACGTGTTGGAAGACGAGAACCCGGGCGCCTTCTACAAGGGGCCGATGGCGTTGCTGGTCAACCGTCTCTCGGCCTCGGCTTCGGAGATTTTTGCCGGCGCCATGCAGGACTATCACCGTGCGCTGATCATCGGCGGCCAGACTTTCGGCAAGGGCACCGTGCAGACCATTCAGCCGCTGAACCATGGCGAGCTGAAACTGACGCTGGCCAAGTTCTACCGGGTTTCCGGGCAGAGCACCCAGCATCAGGGCGTGCTGCCGGATATCGATTTCCCGTCGATTATCGACACCAAGGAAATCGGCGAAAGCGCACTGCCTGAAGCCATGCCATGGGACACCATCCGCCCTGCGATCAAGCCGGCGTCGGATCCGTTCAAGCCGTTCCTGACGCAGTTGAAGGCAGACCACGACACCCGCTCTGCCAAGGATGCCGAGTTCGTGTTTATCCGCGACAAGCTGGCCCTGGCCAAGAAGCTGATGGAAGAGAAAACCGTCAGCCTCAACGAAGCGGATCGCCGTGCACAGCACTCCAGCATCGAGAATCAGCAATTGGTGCTGGAAAACACTCGCCGCAAAGCCAAGGGTGAAGATCCGCTCAAAGAGCTGAAGAAAGAAGATGAAGATGCCTTGCCGACCGAAGCGGATAAAACCAAACCGGAAGATGATGCCTACTTGGCCGAGACTGGCCGGATCCTCCTCGACTACCTGAAGATCACCAAGCAGGTGGCCAAGCAGTAAATGATGGCAATTTAATGTGACCGCTCCACGCAGTGTCATCATATAGACATCATTCTGTCGTGAAATGAAAGGACCGCAGGCTTAACGCCTGCGGTCCTTTTTTTTCGATCGAGATCGCCATGACCGTGACCGAACCGCTGAATGCATTGGGCTCAATCCTGGCTCAAGGCAGTTTGCACACCGCAGGAAGCGCGCCTGATGTTGCCCAAGCCGGATAACACCACGACTGCCCTCAGCGATGAAGGCAGTGACCTCAGCGCCCTGCTGAACGAACAGCCAGCGGTGGATCAAGACACCGCCACGGCTCAAGTGCTGGAAGCGTTCCATCACCAGGCCAATCTCAATTCACTGGCGGTGCTGGATGGCGGCGGTCGCCCGATTGGAATTGTGCACCGACACTCGCTGTCGGACGCGCTGCTCAAGCCGTTCGCGACCGACTTGTTTGCGCGCAAACCGATCAGCCGATTGATGAGCGATGATTTCCTGGCGGTGGAGGTGAGCCAGTCCTTGCAACAGGTCAGCCGTTTATTGACCAGCCGCGCACGGCAGCGCATCGAAGAAGATTTCATCATCACGTTGAACGGTGACTATCTGGGCCTGGGCCGGGTGATCGACGTGCTCAAGCTGATCACCGAACTGAAAATCCAGCAGGCACGCTACGCCAACCCGCTGACTTTGCTGCCAGGCAACGTACCGATCCAGCAATGCCTGGCTCGGCTGTTGCAGCAGCAGCGCGAGTCGCTGATCTGTTATGTGGATATCGACAGTTTCAAGCCGTTCAACGATATCTACGGCTACGGGCGTGGGGATGAAGTGCTGCTGTGCCTGGCGCAATGCCTGAACGACCAGGTAGACCCCAGCCGCGACTTTGTCGGGCATATTGGCGGCGATGACTTTTTGCTGGTGCTGGGCCCGCAGGATTGGCGCAAGCGGCTCAACCAGTTGCTGGACGACTTCCATACCCAATGCCGACGCTTTTACCGCGCCGAGCACGTGGATGCTGGTTGCTTCGTGTCACTCAACCGTCAGGGCGTGCGCCAGGAGTTCGCCTTGCTATCGCTGTCTATCGGTGTGGTGCATCTGTATCCACAGGCCTGTGCGCAACTCGATGCCAGCCAGTTGGCAGAACTGGCCTCGCAAGCCAAGCACCATGCCAAGGACGTGGCCGGCTACAGCATCCATGTGATCGACAGCCTGGACATGTACTCAGCAGCGCTTTAAGCCTCGGCGGATTCCGGGTATTCGTACTCGAACACCCGCACCACTTCCGAAGCGTGCCAGGACGCAGCCGCCACGCCATCGGAGGGTCCACTGAAGCGCCCTAGACGCTCCACACACTCAAAGAACCCGGTACGTGGCAGGCGGCTGGCACCCTGGCTGATCACTAGGGAACTGCGCAGCGGCTGCTCGGCCTTGGCATCCAGCGCCGCCAGGTGCTCCAGGGCAGCCGCCAGGGTTTGCATGGCTGGCGTCGGAAATTGCAGGCGCTCAAGCAGCGCCCGGTACGTCAACAAATGGCGCTGGCGACGCGCCTGATCCAATTCGTTGAGCAACCCATCCCAGTGTTGACGGCTGATACGTAGGCTCAAGACTCATCCCTCCAACCTGCCACGCCCAATTCCCAGGCCAGGCTGCGGCGAATGGCGGCATCCGGCTGGCGTTCACCACTTTCAATCAAACCAAGGTACGAGGGGCTGATCCCCACCGTGCGTGCCAGGGTCTCGATAGCCAGGCCCTTGGCTTCACGCAGGCCGCACAGGTCTGCGAGCGGTCGCAGGTCCTGGTCGATGGCGGCAGAGGCGGCAGGAGAAGAAGCGGGTGTAGGTGGCTGCTGACCGGCAGCTCTTAGCAGTGCCTGGTACTGGTCCCATGGCAACACCGCATATTCGGGTGCGCCATCGCGTGAAATGATCTGAATATCCATGACTGCCCCGTAGGATAAAAACACTTACTAAGTAAGTTCTTTCCTTAGAAGTGTAATCCTAACAGCCGCGAAGGTCGCTGGGGGATCCCCGGCATCATTAGTTTTTTTGTGGGTTTTCCTGGGCCAGCAGCTCAGGCGTTGCAGGGAGGCGCTCAACCACCGCGAGTTTTTCCGGGCGTTGCGCATCCCGCCAGGCGCGAAAGGCGCTCAGTTCGCCGCTCAGGGTCTTCATGACCCATGCCAGAACCGCGATGTCGTCGAACATGCCGAACATCGGGATGAAGTCCGGGATCGCGTCAATCGGGCTCAGAAAGTACATCAACCCCGCCACCACCGAGATCAACGCCTTGGGGCTGATCGCTCGGTATTCGCCGCGCCAGTAAGCCAGGCAAAGGGCTTGGAGCAATTTGAGATCATCCTTGAGCTGGCCCAGGCGATTGCCCTGGCTTGAGCCTTTGGCCGCAACGGCAAACAGCAAGGTCGGCAAACGTCCACGGCCCAGCAGGCGCGCGGCCATGGGCAGAAAGCGGGTGAAATTGAAGGGTGGTTTCATCAGGCACTCCAGTTCCAGGCGAGGTAAAAGGTTATCCACACAAATTGTGGATAACCTTGTGAACAGAGCCTGTTTTATCAGCTGAAAGCCACGGTCTATAAGGCTTACAGTCAGATCGGGCGTTTTTTGCGCACATAAAAAAAACCCAAGATTTCATTGACTTGGCCTGTATGTGCGGCTACCCGTGCTCGAGTCTTACATCAGACTGCGCGCAATGCTGCGGGTTCTATCGGATTTACCCAGAAACAACAACGCCCCGTCGAGACGGGGCGTTGTGTGTTCAGGCGCCGATTACTTCTTGGCGGCTGGTGCAGCAGGTGCGTCAGCAGCTTCTGCCTTGGCTGGGTCCTTGATGCCCAGCAGTTCCAGGTCGAATACCAGCACGGAGTTGGCTGGAATCGCCGGGCTCGGGCTCTGGGCGCCGTAGGCCAGGTCGGACGGGATGTACAGCTCGACCTTCTCGCCAACGTGCATCAGTTGCAGGCCTTCGACCCAACCCGGGATCACGCCGCTGACCGGCAGGTCAATCGGGCTGCCGCGATCCACGGAGCTGTCAAAGGTGGTGCCGTTGGTGAGCTTGCCGGTGTAGTGCACAGTCACCACGTCGGTTGGCTTGGGCTGTGCGCCGTCGGCCTTCTTCACGATCTTGTACTGCAGACCGGAAGCGGTGGTGACGACGCCGTCTTTCTTGGCGTTGTCTTCGAGGAATTTCTTGCCGGCAGCTGCCGACTCTTCGCTCATTTTGGTCATGCGCTCTTCGGCACGCTTTTGCAGCGCGGCGAAGGCTTCAACCAGCTCGTCATCTTTGAGCTTCTGCTCTTTCTTGCCGACAGCATCTTCGATGCCTTGGGCTACCGCTTTGGAGTCCAGGTCATCCATGCCCTCTTGGGCAAGGCTCTTGCCCATGTTCAGGCCGATGCCGTAGGAAGCTTTTTGCGCCGGGGTTTTCAGCTCTACGCTGGTCTGCGAATCACAACCCGCAAGTACCAGGCTAACCAGGGCCACCGCCGCCGCCAACCGATGCTGTTTCATGCTATTTCCTTGTTCATGCGCCAAAAGGGCATTCGAATAAAGTCGCGAGCTTATCAGGCGGCCACGACCAATGGCTACCGGCATGTGAGCAGGAAACTTCTGATAAGTTCACGTGTTTAAAAGCATTTCCATTTATCATGGGGCACCGCGACGGATCGCGGGACCGCCTGCCAGCAGGCTCATCGCTACTTGCCGCACCTGTGGCGCAGTGGCATAACAACGCGACAATTCGACAAGGATAGTTATCTTGCGCACTTTTTCCCGTGTTTTACTCCTGATACTGATCGCCCTGGGCCTGATTCTGGCCGTGGTGCTCTATTACACCCTCAACCCCAAGCTACCGGACTACGTGCCAGTAAAGCAGGTGCACTACCAGGATCAATGGAGTGCCGCTGACCGCCAGACCTACTACTTCACGCCCCAGGGCACCCAGGTAAAGGGCCTGCACTACGACTGGTTCACGGCCCTGGAGCTGCCGTTCTCCGAGCAACGCTTTGCCGCGCCGGAGTACCTGGCGCGCTTTGGTTTTCTGGTCGACCCCAAGCAAGTGCCCAGCCCGCAAAACCCTGGCAACCTGCCGGTAGGTTTTGCCCGACACCAGAACGCCGACAGCCAGGTTCAATACCTGGATATCACCTGTGCGGCCTGCCACACCGGTCAATTGCACTTCAAGGGCCAGGCCCTGCGTATCGACGGTGGCTCGGCGCAACACGTGCTGCCCTCCAGCGTACCCACCTTGCGGGGCGGCAGTTTTGGCCAAGCCCTGGTCGCCAGCCTTGCCGCTACGTATTACAACCCGTGGAAGTTCGAGCGCTTCGCCCGCAAAGTCCTGGGTGATCAGTACGATACCCAGCACAATCAGCTGCGCCAGGACTTCAAACAATCGCTGAACCAGTTCCTCAAAGTCGCCTGGAATGATACCCATCGCGGCCTCTATCCCACCGAAGAAGGCCCCGGTCGTACTGACGCCTTCGGGCGCATCGCCAATGCCAGCTTTGGCGACGCTATTTCCCCCGACAATTATCGTGTCGCCAATGCCCCAGTGGACTACCCGCAGTTGTGGGATATCTGGACATTCGACTGGGTGCAGTGGAATGGCTCGGCTCAGCAGCCCATGGCGCGCAATATCGGTGAAGCCCTTGGTGTAGGCGCAACCCTGGCCTTCTTCGACAGTGCCGGCCAACCGCTCCAGGGCGACGCTCGCTACCCGTCCAGCGTACGCGTGCGGGACCTGCACCTGATCGAAGAAACCCTGCAACGCCTCAAGCCGCCAACCTGGCCGGAGGACTTGTTCGGCGCCATCGACAAACCCCTCGCCGCCCAAGGCCGCGCACTCTTCGCCGAAAACTGTGCTGGCTGCCATATACCCGCGGTCACCGAGGAAAATGGCCGCCCGGTGCAGCAGTTGAAAATGCTGCCGGTGGACTACATCGGCACCGACCCCGGCACCGCCAGCAACATTGCCGACCAGCGTTATGACCTCAGCGCCCTGCAATGGGACCCGGCCGAACTGGCCCAACTCAATGTTGAACTACACCCTGCGCCCACCGCGCCACTGGATCTGAAAAAAATGTCCGTGGCCCAGGGGCTGGCCTACGTCACCGCCTTTGTCGAAGAACATGCCTACCGCACTGCCGGCGTGACCCCGGCCGAGCGCCCGAGCCTGGACGGGTTCGGCCTGCCGATTGGCGTGCGCGAATTGCGTGCCTATAAAGCGCGACCACTGGCAGGCGTGTGGGCTACCCCGCCGTTCCTGCACAACGGTTCGGTGCCGACGATCTACCAACTGCTTTCGCCCCAGGACGAACGCAGCACCACCTTCTATAAAGGCACGTTCAACTACGATCCACGCCATCTGGGTTTTGAAACCGCCTCGTTCAAGAATGCCTTCCTGTTCGATACCCGAATCACCGGCAATCACAACAGCGGCCACGAATTCCGCGCAGGCGCGCGGGGCAATGGCGTCATTGGCCGTGGCTTGCTGCCCCAGGAGCGCTGGGCGCTGCTCGAGTACCTCAAAGTACTGGGCGGCCCGCTGGAGCACCAACTGCCATGATTATTCGATCACAAAACAAGGAACGTTCCATGCTCGCTCGTCTCTGGCTGCGTCTCGGCGCTTTTCTCGGCAAGACCCTGTTGTGGCTGGTGGGCGTTGGGCTGTTGGGGTGGCTACTGGCGACCGTATGGTTCGCCTGGCAGCACAGTGGCCCGGTGTCAGCGGATGAACAGATCCCGCCGGGTGAAGCAGCGATGACCCAAGGCATCATCCAGACCGCCGTACGCATCGTTGACCAGCACCGCGAAGGCACTCGCTACCTGCGCGATGCCCATGCCAAGGCCCATGGTTGCGTGAAAGCCGAGGTCAGCGTTCTGGCGGATCTCGACCCGGCCTTGCGCCAGGGCGTGTTCGCAGAGCCGGGCAAGGTCTGGCAGGCGACGATGCGCCTGTCCAACGGCAACGCCTACCCGCAATTCGACAGCATCCGCGATGCCCGCGGCATGGCGATCAAGCTATTGGATGTGCCGGGCAAGCAACTGATGGCCGACCAGCAAGCCCGCACCGAGCAGGATTTCGTGATGTTCAGCCACCCGAATTTCTTTGTCAGCGATGTCGCCGAATACGCGCAGAACATCGGCGCGCAAGCGGATGGCAAGAAGGTCCTGGCGTTCTTTCCCAAGCTCGACCCGCGCAGTTGGCAAGTGCGCCACCTGTTTATCGCCCTGGCAACGCTGGCGCCCGCACCGGCCAGCCCGACGCAGACGACTTACTTTTCAGTGTCGCCCTACAAGTTTGGCGCGGCCAACGCCAAGTTTCGCGTCGCGCCCGACCCGCAAAGCTGTCCGGATTATGCGCTGCCCAAACAGAACCAGGCCCTGCCGAACTTCCTGCGCAGCGCCCTCAATCAGCAACTGTCCACCGACCGCGTAGCGGCCTGTTTCGTGCTGCAGATCCAACGGCAGAACCCGCAAAAGTTCATGCCCATCGAAGACACCAGCATCGAATGGAAAGAAAGCGATGCGCCGTATGAAACCGTGGCCAAGGTCAGGATTCCTGCCCAGGATTTCGACACGCCGGCGCAGAACCTGGCCTGTGACAACCAGTCGTTCAACCCTTGGTTCGGTGTGGAAGCACACCGCCCCATCGGCGGCATCAACCGGTTGCGAAAGGCGGTGTATGAAGCGGTCAGCGACTACCGTCACAGCCGCAATGCGCCGTAGCGGCCGTTGCGCGTAAAGAGCGCGTAACAATGGGCCCGGCGCCGTAAGGTTTGCGTCGGGTCTATTGAAGCCAGGAAGCCGAGGCCCTAGCGTGATTGTCAACTCAAATCTACGCAGGAAATCACCGTGGAAAGCTCAACTCTCGGCATGCTCGTGCTTTCAATAATTGCAGTGTTCGGCACCGCGTCGTTTATTTTCGAACACTTGGCCGTTCGCCAGACACGCAAGAAAAAACTCAAATAACCCAGCAGTACTCGCCTGGCTTGGGAGTCAGCCGAACCTGTCCGAGGCAGACTTGCCCATACGCTCGAACTCCAACTCAAGATCATCGTCTGCAATAACCCCTGCGCAGTACAAGCGCAGCAGCATGTACAACGGAACAAGCATCCGCCCCGTCTTTTCAATTCGACTTCCTGAACTCTGGGTGACACCAAATTTCGCCCAGAAATCCGCCTGGGTCATCCCTTTTTTCGTTCGAAAAAAAATGACCTCATTCACAAACTTTGAACATCTATACATAAACGCCCAACTCCCGCTCAGAAGAAGGGGATCTTCACATACTCCTTGATATCAGGATACCTATCAACACTTATAGTTTAACGCTTATGCAATCTGCATAAAGCTATGCACTTCGAAGCCGAGGAAGCCAGCATGAAATATCTAATAGACAAACGCGAGAACATATCACCACGTTATCTGGAGGGCATGCATAAACTTCGGGCTTCAATCTTCAAGGATAAAAAAGGCTGGGATGTGTCGATAATTGCCGACATGGAGATAGATGGTTACGACGCCTTGGCCCCCACTTATATGCTGCTGATTGATGATATCAACGAAAACAAAGTGGCGGGCTGCTGGCGTATATTGCCAACCACAGGTCCCTATATGCTCAAAGACACGTTCCCCAACCTGTTGACCACTAAAAAACCTCCGCGTGCCGCCAACATCTGGGAGCTTAGCCGATTTGCCATAAGTGCCAGTGAGCGCGGCGGCTTCGGCTTTTCCAATACCGCCATGAAGGCCATTGGTCACCTCATCAGGCATGCGCACTCGCAGCACGTTGAAAAGCTCATCACCGTTACTTCCGTGGGTGTCGAAAAGATGCTGATGAAAGCGGGGCTGGAGTTGGTCAGACTAGGCCCGCCCCTGACTATCGGCGTAGAACGAGCCATCGCTGTTGAAGTTAACTTGAGCAACAAGACCCTGGACGCAGTCAATGCTATTTGATCTGAGTACTTGACGCCGCTGAAGAGTGAGGCGGGCTACGATGTCGCCAGGGCCGTGCAACTTCAAGCGAACGTGCAAGTTGCAGCAGCAAGGCCTCATTGCCCATCTTTGCGATGAACTGTGTGCCGATGGGAAGTCCTGTTTCGTTCCAGTACAGAGGCACACTCATCGCCGGTTGCCCGCTCATATTGAACGGTGTCGACCACCCCATATATTCCATGACAGTGCGCGAATGTTCTGCAAGGCGATTGCCCAGTCGCAGGGGCCAGTCCATTCCCCATTTACCTAATACTCTACGCGATAGGCGATCCTCCAACGGACTCAAGCGAAACGCTCCCACCTTCGATGCCAACTGGTTGGCTACCGGCGTCACCAGCACATCGTAGTGTTCATGAAAGGCGCTCATGATGCGCCCCTGATGAAGCGCCAACTCTCTCGCCCTGGCGAGATCGACCGCTTTGAGGATATGGCCCTGCCGGGCCAGGGCCCAGGTCCCGCTCTCGAAATCCGCGTAAGTCGCCACGCGATCAAGCATGCGCCCCGCGTTCTGCACCAGGCTCGCCATTTCCCCGCACACCAGGGTCAGCATGGCTTCGCATAATTGATCGGGGGATGCCAAGGGTGGATGGGCTTCAACCACCTCGTGCCCAAGGTCCGTCAACAGCTTCAAACTGCTTTCCAACGCGGCGCGGCAGTCGGGACTCAAATCCCCACCCAGAAAAGGCTTGAAGGTATAAGCAATGCGCAGCCTGCCAGGCGCATCGCCGATACCCGCAAGAAACGATTGAGCCGGTGCGGGCCAACGGTAAGCATCAGCATCATCACTCCCCGCAATCAGGATATCGAGCATGGCAGCACTGTCGCGCACGCTTTTTGAGACCGCGTGTTCAACTACCAGGCCCTGCCATAACTCTGAAAAATGCGGCCCGCAGGGAGACCGACCACGTGTTGGCTTGAGGCCGAAAACCCCGCAATGGGAAGCGGGTAGCCGAATTGAGCCACCTCCATCGCTGCCGTGGGCAATCGGGGTCATGCCCGCCGCGACCGCTGCACAGGCACCGCCGCTGGAGCCGCCCGGCGACAATTCCAAGTTCCAGGGGTTACGTGTGGCACCGGTTGCATCAGACTCGGTATAGGGATGCAAGCCCAACTCCGGCGTCGCGGTTTTACCGACAAAGATCAACCCCGCCTGTCGATAACGCTTGATCGTCTGCGAGTCCTCCCTGGCAACATAGTGCGCGAACAGCCGGGAGCCGTTACGTGTGGGGCAGCCCTGAATCTCCGCAAGCAGGTCCTTGACCAATAGGGGGACGCCGGACAACGGGCCGTCTGCCAATGGCACCTCGCATTGTGCCTTGGCCTCGCGCTCAAGAAGATGCACCACCGCGTTGATCGCGCCATTTCCTGCGTCGATCCGCTGAACGGCGGCGCTCACAAGCTCCACAGGGGTTACTTCTTTAAGGCGCACCATCTCAGCCAGCGCAATGCCGTCCAACTGGTCGTATTCAGGAAAGTGGAACGCGCTGACCATAAGAACCCTTAATTGAAGGCGTTATCGATAATCCGCATCAGGGCGTGACCAGGCCGGAACGGATGCCGCTGATCACGGCGTGCTGGCGTGATTCAGCATTGAACTTACGCATAAAGTTGGTGACATGGTAATTAACTGTAACTTCTGCACAGGACAGAATTCGCGAAATTTCCCAAGAGGTTTTACCGGCGGCCACCCACTTCAGACATTCCAGCTCACGAGCGGTCAACTTCGGTGGTTTTTCGACCTCCTTTTCAGCAGCACTCTGTATTTTCTGGAACGATTCGATCAGATAATCACGCATCAAGGCAAATTGTGGCAGCCCCTTGGAACGAATGACGTCGGCCGGTGACTTCTCATCCGTAATAAAGTTCAACATTCCGAACTCTCCGCGCGGCCCATGGATGGGCATACACAGCCCCGAACAAACACCACTGGCACTCGCAGCCTCATACAATTGCTGTTCGGGCTTGTTAATAAAATTTTCCTTTGTCCAGACCAACGGCAATGAACTGTTCAAGCAATGAAACACAACAGGGTCGACTTCGTAATAGGCATTCGCGTCATAGATACTGCGCCATGACCTCGAATAATTACTGATGATGGTCGAAGAGCTGAAAGGCGTACTGATCGTGGGCTTAACCCCAAACAGCACCGAAGAAAATCCATACTCTTTCGCCAAGGCAAACAGCACTTTACTCCAGGCCTCCAGCGTCTCACACATCAGAATGTCTTCAAGCATCTTAACCTCCTTGTTATATGGGGACTATTAGTGGCCGCCCCACATTGAATGGCCACTATTCGAAGAGCAACGCTCACCTTGCCAGGCAGGTTGGATCCAATCCACTTCAAGAAGTAAGTTAACGAAAAAACATAGATTGTCAAATTAAACAAAAGTCATAATGGCGCGCATTAAGTCCCGTGACGAATGGTTCAATCGCGCCTGTCAAGATAGTGCATAAGTGTGTTATGGAAGTGCCGTATCCTGGATTCATGAAGATCGCTCAATACCAGCGGGTCATTGCTCAAGGCTTGCAGGCCCGCACGCATATTCTTGATATTGTCCATGTCCTGATCGTATACATAGCCTAACCAGTCAGGCAGTACACCGGCGTGCTCATAGGTGTCGTCCGGCCCCATTTCCACGGTCGCTGCAGGCTCGGGTCGCTGCGCGCCCTTGGGTATGTCGACCAAGTAGAAAAGATCGAAGATGCAGCTGTTATGGTCGTTTTGGTTGGGGCGAAAACGCAGCACGGGCGGCAGAGAAATGCCGCGAAAGAAGATCATATTCGGGAACAGCGAATACTGCAGTACATCGACGGCTTCAGCGTCAGACAACCCACTGACATCCCTGCCACTGGCCAACCCGTATTGCAAACGCATCACACTGGCCATGTAGCGCCTTGCTGTCATGCCGGCCTGAAGGTGAGGGGCGTAGGGGCCGCTTTTCCCATTGAGTACGTTGCGATGAAATTGATCCATGATCGCCTGTTCGGACAGCGGCTCATGATCCTCGCAGACCGATAGCCCGACCGCGTGAAAACTGCGGCTCACATGACGCTCATCGGGTCGAACATCGTATTGCAGGGTATCGCTCAGATGGGCCCATGTATGCCCGTGCGTCTCGGGGGCATGCAACCCTTCCATGAAGGACTCCATGACGTTTTTCCAGTTCGCCGGGAGTATGTGCCGGCTGTGCCCCGCAATGTACTTGCCCTCATACTGATTGATGGCCAACTCACCGGGCAGGCTCTCCATATAATCGGCCAAAGGCTCGCAGGCAGGATCCATATTGATGAAAATGAAACCGCCCCAGGTGTCTGTCTTGACCTCCAGCAAACGGCGACCCTCCCAGTCAAGGTGGGCAAAATCCCATGCCGCCGGTATGCGCTTGAGGGTGCCATCCAGGTCCCAGGCAAATCCGTGATAGGGGCAACGCAGTTCTCGCACGCTCGAATCGCCCGAGCACAGGCGCCGGCCACGGTGACGACAACTGTTGTAGTAGGCCTTGATTTCCAGTGCTTCGTTACGAACGAGGATGAAGGATAACTCGCCGATCTCGTAGAGCGTCAAATCCCCCGCCTCTGGAATTTGTTCCTCCCGCGCAGCCATCTGCCAAACTCGAGACCACATCCGATCCATTTCCAGTTGATGAAAACCGGCAGACAGATAGGCGTCGCGATCAACCTCCATCCTGTACCGGCCTGCGGGAAAATGCTCCCGCATATCGGCCGGGACACTGCTCTGATCGTCGCGTGCCAGGACCTCTTGATAATCGATGGGCATGGACAAGTCCGCGACGTGCTCGATCAATTTGCTTTTCATCTTCCCTCCTTTGATGCCGTGTGGATGAGCAGGCTGGACTTATGCATCCGCCTGGGAACCCGGCATCACCGGGCTGAGGTTCTTGATATACGCCGTCACCACCCCCAACAACCCCAGGTGGTTATACAAACCAAAATGATCCATGCCAGCGATTTCCGAATAGTCAGCACCCTCATGCAGTTCGATAAAGCGCTTTGACTCATGGGGGCTCACAGCTTCATCACAGGTGCCGGCGATGACATGGCACGGCACCCCGAGTTGCTCATCCTGCAGCGGGTACTCGCCGACTTGCAGCGCGGTAATAGCCCGGCTATAGCAATACAGCGACTCCGCGGATTCAAAGGGCAGGCTCGTCAGGTGGATAAGGTTCGGATCCGTCGCGTCGAGGATCTCGCTGGATTGGCGGCTCTGTGTCGCACTCTCGGTATTCTCACTGCCGGAGCGCGCAAAAAACGACGCGTGAAAGCGCTCTGCCTGGCTACGCGACTGTGAAATAAGCGGCAACACCTGCCGCAGGTTGCGCATGAAAGCGGTCTCCTCTTCCTCTGCGCTCACCAGGCCATACGCGCCACTGATGAGCGTCAGGCTCGCGACTTCTTTCAACTTGCGGGCGTGATAGGCGATGTAGGCCCCCGAACACCAGCCGATCAGATGTGCTTTTTCTATATTGAAGTAATCAAAAATCCGCTGCAGGTCGCCGATATGCGCCGCAACACTGACGTCAATGGTGTCGATATCATCCACGGGGCTGGGGATACCGCGGCTTTCCCAGGTAACAAAGCGGAAGTCATCTTCCAGGGCCTCCCTGAGGCGGTTGGCCAGTTCCAAAGGCATGCCGACTGCGTTGATGAAGACCACGGTTTCCTTGCGCTTGTCCGCCGAGGCATAGACATTGAGGGGCACCCGGTCTTGTGTATCGATCACGTATTGACGCAAGAGGTCAGGTTTGCGTTGGCTCAGCGCCACCACCCCACCCTTGATGTAGCCCTCGACGTCTGCAATCGTCAGCGCACAGCCGCCTCCGTCGGCCCGAAGAAAGGTCTTGGTGTTGTGGATGTAGGGGTTGTAAAACACGGTTTTACGGGCCAGCAGTTTCTCGATGGCCGAGGGGTTTTCCAGCCCGCTTTCATCGATCTGCAAACCACTGAGCTCAATGGCCCGGGAAATAATATCGAGCAACACGCGCACTTCGATATTGGTCGACGACGTGGCGTGGAAGATGCCCCGCGGGCAACTCGCCAGATTGTCGTACACCCGCATGATGTCCTGGCACACCTGATCTACTGGCACCAGGTTGACCCTGGCGTGGGGCTTACCCGACAGGCGCACGGTTTGTTCAGTGTTGCGCATGGCGCGCTTGAGGCGGTTGACCTCCCTCAGGAACCCATACAGGCCAGTGGTGCTGCCACCTGCGGATTGAGTGGCCTGCGGACCGATAACAATCGACGGTCGGATAATCACCAACTCAATTCCACTGGCAGTGCACAGGCGGTCAATCAAGTGCTCGGCCGCACATTTGGTTTCTTCGTAATAGTTATTGAATTCAGTGCTCTGGTGCAGGCATTCCTCCACCTCACCCGAACCAACGCCTGCGGTATAAGCAGTCGAGATATAGAAAAACGTCTGGCAGCCCAACGCCTGTGCTGCATGGAACGCATGGGTCAGGCCGTTGATATTGTGCTCATAGATAATGTCGCGGTTCTTTTCTTCGAAATTGAGCGATGAAGCAAAGTGCAGGAAGACCGCCTGCTCCGAGGCCTGCGCCCGGGACTGAGCGATATCCATCCCCGCCAACGGCTGGGTGATATCGGCGCGCCGGGCTTTCAAGCCGGCAAAAGAGAGTCGCGCGTCAGTGGCAGGATAATGCTGGCCCGCCGAGAGCACCGCATCGCGGATACGATGTCGGCACTCATTGTCGTCGCGCCCCCTGACCAGGCAGGTCACATCGAACTCACCGGTGAGCAAATGCCGATAGATAAAATGGCTTCCCAGAAAACCAGTGCCGCCGGTCACATAGAGCTTTTTCATGTCGCCTTCCTCAAACGGTAAATGACGGGCCTGCTCAGGCCGGTTCATGGGCCTGTTGCAAAGCCATCTGGCGCAATTGATTTTTGGCAATCTTGCGCAAGCCGGCACGGGGAAAATCTTCCAGGAAAATAATTTCGCGAGGCCGCTTGAAGTCGGCCAGGCGCTCGCGGCAGGCCTGTTCGATATGCCGCCTGGCGAGCGCCTGGTCCTCACGACCGCTAGCGTTGAGCACGGCAAACAACACCGGTGTTTCCGTCAACAAGGGATCGGGGCGCGACACTACCGCCACTTCGCTGATCATGGCGCTGGCGTACGCAGCGAACTCAATCTCCGAAGCCGATACGTTTTCCCCGCCCACCTTGATGATGTCTTTCAAGCGCACATCAAAAAACAGCACGCCCTCGGTAGTCTCGAAAAAGCGGTCGCCGGTGATGTACCAACCGTCCTCTGTGAAGGCGTCGCGGGTTTCGCCAGGCTTGTTGAGATAGCCCAGAAACAGATTCTTGCCGGGTTGCGCGTTGAACTGCAGATCGGCACTGATTCGCGCATTGAACGGCCCGGCATTCGCGACGGGATCGGTCAACCGATAGCGGTAGCCACTCACTGGCTTGCCAATCGAATAATTGAGGTCCGCGCTGTGCTGCTCGCTCGTCACACTGCCAATGGCAAACAGCTCAGTCATGCCCCACCACCCTACGGTCTTCACACCAAACAGCGCCTCCACGTCGGTGTTGCGGCTGGGAAAGCCCCAAAACCTGAAGCTGTGTCGAACCGGTTTCTCCAGGGCTGCCAGGGCATGACAAACGAACGGCAGGATCGCGGCCCATGTGCAGTCAAAGTGTGCCGCATCGCTCCAGAAGCGTTGGGGGTTGAACACCCGCCGCAGCACCATGGCGGCTCCCGAAAACAATGAGGTGAGCACTTGATAGGAAAAAGCCATGGTGTGGCAGAGCGGAAAAAACACCAGCGTCACATCGTTTTCGGTGACCTGCAGGTGCTCGATATTGGACTGCGCTGACCACACCAGGTGCGCGTGGGAGATGACGACGCCCTTGGGCTGGCTGGTAGTGCCCGACGTATAGAGGATCAGCGCTGGATGATCGCCTGCGACGCACGCCATGCCGACGCAGGCCCCCCGCATGGAGACGAGCTCATCGATGCCAGGAAAAACGGAGCACTCGCCGGTGTCCTCGTCCGAGGCTGCCACCACTACCAGGGAAGTATGCAGGTCGCCGGCAAACAACCCCAGGTCATTGAGTGAGGTGACGACCATCTTCGGCGCAGCATCGCTGACGATGTAGCGCATTTCTTCCTGACTGAGGCGATTACCCACTACTACAGCGGTCGCTCCGAGATAGGCGCAGGCGAATACCAGGATCAACGCATGGGCTTCGACATCGAGGCACAGCACGATTCGATCGTCACGCTTGATACCCAGCCCGGCCAAGGCCACCGCTGCGTTGCTGATAGCTTGATGAAGCTGGGCATAGGACAGCTTCGCGGCACTGCCCAGATCCGGTAAGTGCAGCGCGGTACGCTGGGCATGCCGATCGCACACCTGCGCTAATGCCAGGCATACATTTGCACCGACGCCAGGGGTCAACTGTTCCATCTCACATTCCCTTGCCATACCAAAAATAGAAGACGCACATTGCCAGCCGCGGTGCCAGGCGAAGCAGGCTCACGTACCGCACTCCGGCCTGGCCTGTGCGCGTTGCTCGATCATCACGTCGCTGTCGATCAGATGCACCTTGTAGGTCGTCAGTGCGCAGCGGGTATGCGGCCCCAACGCCTCGCCCGTCTCCAGGTCGAACCTGGCGCCGTGGTGCGGGCAAATCAGTTGGCCGCGCCGGATCAAGGCGCCGTCCATCGTCTTACCCTGATGCGGGCAGCGGTTTTCCACGGCATAGACCGCCTGCCTGGCCTGGCAAAGCAATATCGCCTGCCCTTCTACTTGAACAGCCAGCGTGCCGCCTTCCTCCAGCGCATCCCGCTTCGCGGCGAACTGACAAGCGGGCGGATGCTCTACCAACGGCGACGACGCCTTCACGACCTCACTGCTCACGTTGGGCGAACCACTGGACGATCTGGTCGATACTGCAACCGTAGAGGCCAACTGCATCCTTTTGCGCAACGGTGACCTGGCTGACACGCTCAAGCTGCGCGAACAGTGCCATCATGGTCAGCGAGTTGATTTTCAATCGAGTCTCGATCAGTGGCACATGTGGCTCGACCGTCACGGCTCGGCCCAGGGTGGCCTGCAACGCGTCCTGGACGGTCTGGCGAGTGATCTGCATCTACGCCTCCTGTGGATGCCGGCGACCCGGGCATCGGTGCGGGTTGGATTTTTATATTCCCCATCTTCCTGGCGGCCATCAACCTATAAGCCTTATGGGGAGACATCTTCCCGCGCCCATGAAAAACTTACCGCACGCGGGCTTTCAGTCTTCAACTGGCCAATAGCGTTGACGGGCGAACGGATACGTGGGCAGTGACAGTTTCTGTGCCTTTACCAAGCGGTAATAATCCAGCCAATCAAAGCTGATTCCGGCCTGCACAACGTCGCAGGCAAAGCGTTCCACGTCAGCGAACGTCAGCATTTCCTCGGCCAGATGCACGCAGCGCCCGGACGATGGCACGGTTACAGCCCAGGCCTGGCGGCTGACGACGAGCACTGCAACCTGGGCCGAATCAGGCCAGCCAGGGGAAGCAAGCTGGGCGGCGCCCTGCCCCTCCTGCACAAACGCGCTCAACCACTCAGGGCTAGCGTCTAGTGCCGACGATGCGCCGCACCCGAGCTGCAGACAGCGGTTGATCCAGTGGCCGTAACCCCTGTCGATCACGGCCTCGAACACCATCCCCCAGCGCACCAACTGTTGATACAGCGCCACTTCGAACGCCAGTTCGGCGCAGCGAGCCGCCGCTTCAACGGTCTGTGGCGTACTGGAGAGACGGCCCAGGCACTCTGCGTAATCATCGGCCATGCGCTGGTATCTCGGCGCCGCCAGCCATGCCTGCCGACTGGCATCGTCAAGGTGCTGCGGCTGCTCGCACAGGTAATACACCAGGCGCGGCGTGAACGTCGCCGGCGCATCCAGCACGCTGTGTGCGGCCTCTTCAAAAAACCTGTCCACGTCTATGCCTGCTTTCAACACACCAGCGAACCGCTCGCGATGTGCGCTGCGGCTGATGTTTATGGTATGCGCCAGCGCCAGACGATCAATTGGCCCGCTGTCACGGACGAAATGGGCGAACCGCAGCAGGTATTGGCGTAGTTGCTCTCGCGTTGCGGCAGACAGACAAATCGGCACGTCCACCGCTGCGTCGGTCCCGCGCACCAGAGCTGGCGCAACGGACTGCAGCACGCTGAACACATTGGTGCCGCCGATCCCCAGGCAATTGATCGCTGCCAACCGCGCAGTGTCGGCGGGTTGCTCCAGCGCCTGCGACCACACCCGGGTGTCTTGGCTGACCCGGAACGGCGAATGCTCGAAATCGATGCGCGGATTGGGCGTGGTGAAATTGAGTGAAGGCACCAGGGTGTCGTGCTTTAGCATCAACGCCACTTTGATCAGGCTGGCGATGCCGGCTGCCTGTTCAAGGTGACCAATATTGGATTTGACACTGCCTATCGCACAAAAACCGTGGTCCTGGGTATCCAGGCGGAAGGCTTTTTCAAGCGCCTTGATTTCCAGAGGGTCGCCCAGGCTGGTGGCGGTACCATGACACTCCACATAACTGATCTGCCGCGCATTGGCGCGCGCCAGCGTGATCGCCCGCACCATGGCTTTGGCCTGCCCTGGCACACTGGTGGCGGTGTAGCCGATTTTCATCGCCCCATCATTGTTGACATGGCTGGATTTGATCAGCGCATACACATGATCACCATCGCGTATCGCGTCGGCGTGGCGGCGCACGATGACGCTCGCCACGCCGCTGCCGAACAACGTGCCGCTGGCATCACTGGAAAACGGACAGCAACGACCGTCGCGAGACAATAACGGGCTCTGTCCGAGGGGATAACCGGTATGGTGCGGAATACGAATGGCGGCTGCCCCCACCAGCGCAGTGTCGACATCCCCCAGGCGCAGAGCGTTGCAGGCCAGGTGCAACGCCACCAGCGAACTTGAACACGCGGTCTGCACGGTCATGCTCGGGCCTGTCAGGTTGAGCTTGAAGGACAGGCGCGTTGCGAGAAAATCCTTGTCGTTACCCTGGTGAACCAGGCTGGCGGTTTCATGATGCAAGGGGTCGAGACGGTCACCAAACTGATGCAAATAGCTGGTGGTAATGCCCCCCATGCATGCATAGACACCCGTCACGCCGGCTTGAGCCGCCTTGACATGCCCGGCATCCTCAAGCGCCTCATACCCCACCTCCAGCAACAGTCGATGCTGCGGATCGAGCAATATGGCCTCGCGCGCGGAAACCCCGAAGAACCGCGCATCGAACCATTCGATGCCTTCAAGCACCGGGCTGCGCCGGATATAACCAGGCTCGCTCCATTGCTCGCGGGTGACACCCGCCGCGCTCAGTTGCTGATCGTCAAGGTCAACGATCGACTCGCGGCCCTGGCGCAGGTTCTCCCAGAACACTCGCTGGTCAGGTGCACCCGGAAAGCGGCATGCCAACCCGACAACGGCCAGGTCGCCCAGATGGCTCTCTAGGGCCTGGCTCACAGTTGGCGCAGATCACGCAGTTGGGCGTCCAGCGGGTCCGGACTCGGCCCCGGCACACCCTGTTGCGCATACGCTCGACACAAGTCCGCCACGGTCACGATGCTGGTGATCGCCACGGCATCGGCGAAGGGGTCTGTTCCATAAACCGCTTCCAGGTTGCTGATCAGCGTCGCCAGGTCCAGGGAGCTCAGGCCCAAGTCGCTGAAGCGGCTGTCAATTTCCACCGCCACCAAAGGCCCACCCTTCGCCCCCAGAACCTGAGCGATCTGGTGCTCTACTTGATCGAATACTTGATCCATGACTTGATGATTCAGCATGTGAAACCTCCATCGACTGCGATGTTTTGACCGGTGACAAAGGTGCCCCGGTCTACCAGGTACAGGATCAGATCCGCGACTTCCTGCTGGGTACCCAGACGCCCCAACGGTGTGCGGCGCTCGATCCTGCTGAGTGTCTGGGGGCTCAGGTCCTTGACCATGTCGCTGGAAAAGTAGCCAGGCGAAACTGAGTTGACGCGAATGCCCCGTGGGCCCAGCTCCTTGGCCAGGCTGCGGGTCAAGCCATCCATCGCGGCCTTGGTTGCGCTGTAAACCGTCAGGCCGGAATGACCCCGCAGGGCATTGATAGATGACACATTCACCACGCTGCCCGCGCCACGCTTGAGCAGCTTGGCCGTGACCAGCTTGGTCAGGTACAACTGGCCCTTGAGGTTGATATCAAGCGCACTGTCGATGTCCGCCACGCGCATCGTGCTGAGGATGCCTTCAACACCGGTGGCGGCATTGTTGACGAGCCCGTCGAGGCCACCGAAGCGCTTTTCCACCTGCTGGACGAAGGCGGTGAGCGCTGAGTAGTCGGTGCAGTCCAGTGCCTGCCAATGAAAGTCGGCACGCTCGCTCAACTCCGTGACAGCCGGGGACTCTCGACGACTGAAGGTCGCGACGTTATAGCCTGCCTCCAGGAAACATCGGACCGTCGTCAATCCCAGGCCCTGGCTACCGCCACTGACAATGATGGTGCCCTTTACCGCAGATGGAGCGCTGTCATGGCGAGTGTGTAAAGCGTCAGAAACTGCATCAGTCATTGCGAGGCCACCTTGATTTTCTTGAATCGATCGCTGTGCAGGCGCCCGGTCACAAATTCGATATGACGCGGCACCTTGAAATCTTCCAACCCTTGCTGGCAATGCAGCATGATCTGGCGCTTGGCGTCGTCGGTGTCCAACTCACCCTCCAGAACGACCGTGGCGGCCACGATCTGCCCGGTGACCGGACTCTTGCGCCCCCATACCACGGCATCCTTGACGAAGGGGAGGCTCAACAGCCGACTCTCGACTTCTACCGGCAGCACTTTGAGCCCTCCCACATTGATCAGGCTTTCTCCACGCCCGAGGATGCGGAAATAATCGCCACGGGTTTCAACCAGATCCCCCGTGCATAGCCAGCCCTCCTGATCGATCACCGACGGCGCGTTCAGATAGCCGAGCATCGCGGTGCGGGTCTTGATCCACAGAATCTGATCAACCACCTTCACCTGCACATCGTCAGTGGCAATTTGAATCCACAGCGAGTCACTCGACTCCGAGCGCGTGGAGAGGATGCCCAGCTCGCTCATGCCATAGGTCTGCTTGAAACGCACAGCCGGGAACACCTCGTTCAGCGCGGCCAGGGTCGATTCGGGCATGGTCTCGGTGCCGTAGGTCACCAGTTCCAGGCTGGAAAGATCGTAGGTCTCGTACGCCCGTCCCCATAGCAGCATGTTGAGAAATGTAGGGGTGGCGGGAAGGAGCTGGATCCGGTGTTCAGCAATCTGCCGGCAAATGCTCACGGCGTCGCGGGAATCGAGCTTGACCAGTGTCGAGCCGCTGAATAAACAGTGCAGCAACGTATTGAAACCGCCGATATGGTCCAGCAACAGGAATGCAGCCGTGGTACGAGGCCTTGAGCGCGGCGCATCGCGGTATTTGGCAAAAAGCCTTTCGAGGCTGAGCAGGATGGCCTTGGGCTCGCCGCTGCTGCCTGAACTGAGCAATATCAGACCGGCTTCTCGGCGATCGAACAGGCCTGCCACCAACTCGTGGGTGGGCAACTGTGTGGTTAACGCCTGCAGATCGCCGGGGTGATCGGCGTCGATGATCCAACTGGCCCCTGTCGTACGTGCCACCGCCGCGCAGCGTTCAGACGAACTGCGATTGAGTGGCACCACCACGCAATGCCGGGTGTACAAGGCCAGAATCGCCCCCACCATCGCGCAGCTATAATCACCATTGATGATTACCGTGCAGCACGCGATGTTCTGGTGCGCCAGAAGCGCCTGCCAGGACATCATCGCTTGCCCTATGGCGTTGAAGGAGGACTGCTGCCCATCGGCGATCAGCGCAATGCCGTCGCCGAACGAAGCCAGGCGGTCGCTGATCCAATTACGTTCCTCTCTCATGTCTGCCTGTGCTCCTGTTGCTGTTTGCCAAAACACCGCACGAACGCTCAAGGCGATGCGCGAGCCATCCTGGCCGACAACCCGACCAGCCCTCCAATCAGTAACCGCGCCAGCCTGGCCAACCTTCCGGGAGCGCGAAAGCCCCAGATGGCATCCATCCAGGCGGGCAATTGCAGCAACTCCACCGACAGCCCAGCGCGGCTGCGCAGGTACACCACGTGGGATAACCCACCGCCAACCGGCGGCGTGCTTGAGCTGAAGCCTTCACGCAGCACGCGTCGGTAAAGGGCATTGAAGTGGCTTGGGCGGCGTACGCCCAGGGCGACATTCATCAGTCCGGGTTCATTGAGTGGTCGTACGGCGCCCACGCCTTGGCGGTGCACCAGTTCGATCCAGTGCTCACCCGCATCCAGGGCGCAGCGCGGCGTGTCGCAGCTGACCGTGGCCGAGGGCTGGCACGCCGACAGCGGCAGCCCCAGCGCCCGATGAAAATAATCCACGGCGTCCTCCAGATCTTCGACCACCAGCCGTACGCCGATAATGCGCCCGACCGCGCCGCCAGCCTCACCCTCCACCAGTTGCACCGGTACGCCATCGGGGTCGCGCAGCACTGTGCCGGCGAGGTCGACGGGTATACCGGCCGCCTGCAAGCGCGCCACGGCGGCGTCTATACCGGCTACCGCGACAAACAAGCGCTCGTAGCCGCTGCGTGTGCGCGTTGCCGCCGGCAACCGGCACGGTTGGCTGAACTCGAAGAATTCAAGCTGAAAAAATGCCTGTGCGTCAGCCATCCAGTAATTGACGCCCTGCACCGCCGTCATCTCGAACAGTCGGGCAGCCATGGGTCCGCGAACCTGAAAACTGCCGGTGGCACGCAAACCCAACAACGCGGCATAAAACTGCATGCTGGTGGTGGCGTCGGCGGAGCAGATTGCGACCTGGCACAATCGCGGCGGCGCAAGTTCGGACCTGCTCACGGGCGATTCCGTGGCGTAAAGGAAATGGCAAATCGCTCGCTCAAACCTGCGGCGGGGTTGGAGAAATCCATCTTGATATCGCTGAGCTTGCACGCCGGGCGCAAATCGGTGTGATACAAAAACAGCGCCAGGTTCAACGACAACAGGATATTGGCCAGCCCCGCCCCGATGCAGGTGTGCGGCCCACGACCGAAGGGTGCCCAGGCGCCGCTGGCGCGGTGTTCAAGCCGCGGCTCTTCATAGCGAGTGATGTCGAAGACCTGAGGGTTCTTGAACCACGCAGGATCCGTGTGGTTGGCAGTGGTGAATAGAATGATGTCCTGCCCTTTGTCGATCGAGTAACCCTGGAACTCGAAGTCTTTCGCTGCCGTACGGCGCACGGCGTAGGCCGTTGGATAAAGACGCATCACCTCGCGGATGAAGTTCTTCAGGGTCTCCATGTTTTCCAGGCCATCAGCGTCCGGCAATCCCTGGCTGAAACAGGCATCCACTTCATCACGCAACGCCTGGTGCAAGTGCGGCTGCTTGAAAAGCTCCAGCAACATGAAGCTCAAGGTGGCACCGACGGTGTCGATGCCTGCCAGGTAGGAGATGATGGCGTGGTTGCGCATATCTCCTGGGGTAAACCACTGGGGCTGGACCATCTGCCCTTTTTCCTTGAGCGTCTGGAAGTAACCCTGGGTTTGCTCCTGGGTCCGTTCCGACTCGATAATCCGGTCAGCCAGCGCCTGCACCTGCTTTTTCGCCGCCCGGTAACCCGGCAGGCGCAACGCCAGCCGCGGCCACTTTTTCAGGGCACAAACGTTCATCGCGGTATTCTGATACCGCATCAGCGCCTCGACTTCATCCGGCGTGGGTTGATAACCCTGCAGTGATCCACCAATCTGCTGCGACAGCACATGCCGAAACAGCGCCGACACCTTTTGATCAACGCCGTAGCGCGCTTGCAGGGTATCCGTGAAGATCTGCGCAAGCATGGGAATGCGCTCGTTGAACGCCGACTTGGAGAACAGCGGCTTCATCAGGTTGCGCTGGAAGCGATGTGCATCACCATCCACGCCGATGAACGAATGCGGGCATTGCATCTCTTGCAAGGTCGCTTCCCAGAACCCGCTTGAGACAAAGCAATCCTTGCCCTTGTCCGCCACGAATCGGTTCGCCTCCATGCCGGCCAATACCACGAAGTTCATATGCGCGGCCTTGACCCGGTAGACATCGCCATAGGTACTGCGCGTGGTTTGCAAGAAGCCCAGGGGGTTGCGGATCAAGGCAAGCGCACTGCCGAGCAGTGGCCAGCCCTTGACCACGGGAAGCTGGCGGTTGCCGGCCCCACTCGAGACCTCTCTTTCCCACGATGTCATCGTTGCTCTCCCGGATGGCGTTTGGTCTATGCATTGCCGCGCCCTGCCTGCGACACATCAGTGCCCAGCGAAAAAAGCATAACCAAAAGCGGCGCGATCCAAACCTATAAGCACTGATAGGTAAATTAGCCGAGGTCGATCTCGGGTGTGGCGCAGATGCCCGGCAGCCTCCATGGCGGCGTCACCGTGTGGGGGGCCGCTTGGCGCCGACACAGGCAGGCCAGGTCGAGGGTACGCACGCGGGGAATGACTTCCTGCACGCGCAGGCAAAACCTGGCCCGAGGCGATTCATGACAGGCAGCCACAGCCAGGCAGTAGCGCGCCAGCAGCAGTGTTGACCAGAATTGCCAATGCCGGGCGTCGGTTGTCGGTGGGTTGAATTGAAGGGAATGCCCGCAGCTTGGCCCCAGCCGGAAGGCAAAGCTGTCGAGCGGTACAGCAAGACCTTCGCCGCGGGCCTTTATGTAGGCTTCCTTGAGTGTCCATATCTCGAAAAATCGCTGCGCACGGTGCGCTGCGCCACACTGCTGCAGGTCGTGGCGCTCGGCGGCCGCAAAGAACGTATCGGCCACCGAAACGCCGTCGCCCTGGCGCTGCAGGTCTTCAACATCGATGCCGATTGCCTGTCGCGACACGGCCATGACGATCAAGCCATCGGTATGGGAAACATTGAAGTGCAGGGACTGCGAGGGGTCCAACACCGGATCGATACACGGCTTGCCGTGATCGTTGTAGGCAAAGCACCAGTGCTGCGGAGGAATACCGGGGCGATACATCGACAACACATGACGCACAAGCGCCCGGGTAACCAGGTACTGATGGCGATGTCGGGCAAAATGAAATTGCGCCATCCGCTGGCGCTCACTGTCACTGAGCACCGCGGCATATTCGGCCAACAGGTCAGCCGCGACGATCAACTCATCACGACAGACCCACAACTGGATATCGCCCGGTGGTAACGGCCACTCACGATCCATCGTGACTCCAGCGGCACCACCTGGTGCCGCTCGACAGCGCGGCACCAGGTCGGCATTGCCTCAGGCCAGTACGCTACGGCGCAGTTGAATACGCACAGGGTCGCCCTCGGGCAGCTCGACTTCGTCCACTGCCAGCGGCGCCTCAAGATCGCTGCGCAACAAGCTCTGGACCAGTAACTGGCTCTTGAGCCAGTCCTCGTGGTGCACCAGGATCTCATCGACATAGGCACCGCCGAGCACGGCGATGTCGACTTTTTCGGTGTAGCCCAGCTTGGCTTTCTTGCGCAGGTCTTGCAGCCTGCGGTTGAGCTCACGTACGGCGCCTTCGCGCTTGAGCGAGGCATCGATGTCCAAGTCCAGCCAGACCACCATGTTCTCGACAATCCCGACGTTATTGAGCGTGTCACGCACGGTCAGGCGACGCTCGAACTCGTGGGGCTGGATCGTCTGCCCTGCGGCAACCAGCACCCCCTGTTCATCGATTACATACTCTCCGGCCTTTACCGCTGTGGTGACCGCCTTCATCGCCGGGCCCAGTCGCTTGCCGAGCAAGGAGAAGATCAATACCACCACGGGCTGCGCCCACTCGTCGGCATCGGCGGCCCACTGGACCTGCTTGACGTTGAGTTCCTCCTCGAGGAACTGTGCATAACGCTCCAGTACGGCCTGTTCGATACCCGCGACGCGAATGCTGCGCAACGGAAACTTCTGCGAAACCCCATTGGTTTCGCGCACATTGCGCACGCTGGCGATCAAGTTACGCAGGCTGCTCATTTCATCGGCCAGCTCGTACGACAGGTACTGGCGATCGATGCTCGGCCAGTCTTGCAGGTGCACAGAGTCGGCATACCCCAGTTCGGTGTAGACCGCCTCAGCCAGAAACGGCATGAAGGGCGCCAGCAGACGAGCAAAATTAGATAACGCGTAGTGCAGCACTTCATAGCACTGGCGCTTGTCGTCATCCAGGCCATCGCGCCAGATGCGTGCCTTGTTCAAGCGCAGGTACCAGGTACTCAAGACGTTGATGAACACTTCGATACGCGAATAGATCTTGGAAAAATCCAGAGACTCCATCCACATCTTGATATCCGATTCCAGCGCCGCCAACTCATGCAACAAGTAGTGGTCCAGGACATTGTCCAGGGGCTGGCCAAGGTCGCCGGAAGGACTGAACTGGTCGATTTCGGTGAACGTTTTATAGAACTGCAGGCAATTCCAGAACAGCAGATGGTAGCGGCGCACCACGTCGCGCACCGACTCTTCACTGAACTTGATGTCCTCTCCCTTGCAGACCGGCGATGCCAGCAAGGCCACGCGCAAGGCGTCCGAACCGTGGGTCTGCATGAGATCCATCGGGTTGGGGTAGTTCTTCAGGCGCTTGGACATCTTGCGACCGTCCTTGGCCAGAATCACCCCGTGGCACATGGCGTTCTTGAAGGGGTTCTGCTCGAAACAGCCGGTGGAGATGACCATCATCGTGTAGAACCAACCGCGGGTCTGCGCAAGGTACTCGACGATGAAGTCGGCAGGGAAAGTCTGTTCGAACTCCTGCTTGTTTTCGAACGGGTAGTGCCGACTGGCGAACGGCATTGCGCCCGATTCGAACCAGCAATCGAAGACACCGGTCACCCGACTCATGGTGCCCTCGCAGCACTGGCAGGCGAAACGATGCTCGTCGATATGAGGCACATGCAGGTCTTCGACCTTGCGCCCGGAACGCGCTTCGATCTGCGCGATGCTGCCCATCACCTCGACGGTGCCGCACTGGTCACAGCGCCATACCGGGATGGGCGCACCCCAGAAACGGTTGCGTGACACCGCCCAATCGCGGGCATTACGGATCCAGTCCCCGAAGCGCCCTTCCTTCACATGCTCGGGCACCCAGTTGACCTGGCTGTTGCTTTCCACCAACTGCTCGCGCAGCGCCGACGCGCGGATGAACCAGGACTCTACCGCGCGATAGATCAGAGGGTTATCGCAACGCCAGCAGTGTGGATAGTTGTGTTCGATCTGTTCTTGCTTGAACAGCAAGCCACTGCTCTTCAGATCTGCAAGGATGCGCGGCGTGGCCTCGAAAATATTCTGCCCGGCATACTGCGCCACCGCATCGGAAAAGGTACCGTCGTCGCGAACAGGGTTAGGTGCAGGCAACTCGTATTGCTGCCCGAGCAAGGCGTCGTCCTCACCGAACGCAGGGGCAATGTGGACAATGCCAGAGCCATCGCCCATCTGTACGAAGTCGGCGGTGACCACGCGATGGGCCGAGGCATCGATCACCTCGCCGACCACCGGCAGATAACGCAGCCCAGCCAGCTCTGCGCCGGTACAGCGTTCCAGGATCACCGGCTCATCGAACAAGCCGCCCAGGCAACCTTCGGCCAGCCATAGGCGCTCTTCGCCGTGCTCGATGCACACATAGTTTTCATCGGCGGCCACGGCCAGTGCGACGTTGGCAGGCAACGTCCAGGGTGTGGTGGTCCATGCCAGGAAGAAAGTGTCCGGGCGGTCTTGTTGCCTGAACTTGACATAGGCGGACATATCGCGGCGCGGGCGGAAGGCGTCGTCCAGGCGCGCCTCGAAATTCGACAACACCGTCTGGCAACGCACGCAGTAAGGCACGATCTTGCCGCCCTCGTAGACATGCCCCTTGTCATGCAAGGTTTTAAAGCCCCACAGCACCGACTCCATGTAGTCGTTATCCATGGTCTTGTAGGCGCCATCGAAATCGACCCAACGGCCCATCCGGTTGACAAAGCCACGCCAGTCATCGGCGTACTTGAGCACCAGCTCTCTGCACTCGTCGTTGAACTGCTCCACGCCAAACTCGAGAATATCGCGCTTGGACTTGAAGCCCATGGCCTTCTCGACTTCGAACTCCACCGGCAAGCCGTGGCAATCCCAGCCCCAGCGGCGTGGGACCTGTTTGCCGAGCATCGTCTGGTAACGCGGTATGACGTCTTTGATATAGGAAGTCAGAATATGGCCGTAGTGCGGCAGGCCGGTAGCAAACGGCGGGCCGTCATAAAATACGTACACCGGCTTACCCTCACGGGCGCTGATGGATTGCTCGAACGTCTTTTCTTTTTCCCACCGCTCGAGTACCGCATCTTCCATTGCCGGAAATCTAACCGGCCCACTTCCTTCCGTACTCATCAGTCACACCTGTCAGTAAAAACAAAAAAAGCACCCCCTCGGGGCTTTACCTTACCTGGCGGTCTGCCGCCGCCATCGCCCGTCAATCCACGTCTGCCTCACCCTGTCGACTGGCGGCCGATACAACTGACGGCGCACAAAAAGGGGTGAGAAAAGCAGGTGGCACGGTACGACAGTCAAACGCTTCCAGCGTTTGCAGAAACCCCAGCATAACCTTGGATACACTCTCTTGTGTATCAGAGAAAAGCGTGTAGTGCCCCCAATCGTCCATGATGCGCACCTGCGCATTGGGCAGAATCTCTCCCAGGCTCAGTGAGTCCTGGAACGACACCATGGTGTCTTGCCGCCCCCCTATCACCAGGACTGGCACGCTGATCGGGGCACACCACTGGCGATCCACTTCAGGCTCAGCGGCGCTTTGGATCAGGTACATATAGCGCAGCAATGCCTGGGGGCCGCTTTTGAAGGGAGCCTCCACCAAGCCGCGGATGCGCGCATCGGCCAGCCCTGTGAGGCGGGTGGCTGTCTGTTCCGTGTTATTGGCGAAGATGGTGTGGTACATGAAATCGAGCTTGGACTCATCTTCGACCAATATGCGACTGACCTTGCCAATGGCATCGCCAGCCACTGCGCTGTAGCGGCTATTGAAGAAATTCGGGCTGTTGAACAACAGCAGCGCCTCCAAGCGTGCGGGCCATCTGCGCGCATAAGCCAACGCGGTATGAATGCCGGTGCACCAGGCGGCCAGTACCACCGGGCCAGGAGCGAGCATGGTCATCAGGTGTTCCAGGTCGCGCACCTGATCGTCCAGCGCATATTCGCGAAACCTATCGTCATACGCCCCCGGCAATCCGCGCCGTTCCCAGGTGACAAAGCCAATACCGGCCGCCTGCAGCGCCTGGGCCACGCCCTGCGTCACGGCGTTGCCGATGCCCAGGGCATTGACGAACACCACGGTGCCACCCGGCGCCTGCGTGTGTAGCACCTCCAGGCTCAAGCCATCGTGCGTGATCAGTTGCATGCTGTGTGTCCCTCTCTTCACTGTGCCTGCTTGCCCCAAGGTGCCTCATGTACCGGTTTGTCGCTGCCCCGCCACGCCTGCTGCCAGATTGTTGATCTCGTCCCAGATGTGCAGCGAACGGCTTTGCCATGCCAACGGATAGCGGCTGGCGGCGGCCTGATAGAAATCCGCCGCGGCCTCCCGATCCGTCGCAGCCCGCCGGCAATACTCGTTCAGGGCCCAGCCATAGGCCGAAATCGCCAGGCCCGAACCCAGGCCGGCGTTGGGCGAGCCGGTGCCGGCTGCATCTCCTACCAACAACAGGTTGCCATCAACTACCCGTTCGGCCCTGCTGTGATGCACCGCAATACGTTGCGTCAACCAGTTGATCCCCTGGTGCTCGACGCCCCAGCTTTTGGCGAAGAAGTCAGCCTTGTCCAAAAGCAGCTCGAGCGCCGGTGGCGTCGGTGTGCTGCTGTAGAACGCCACGCCAAACTCTTTGCGCACAGGGTAGGCCAGGCCAAAAGCGCAGTGATCGAGACGCCCGCGCGAATCGAAGGCGAACTCATAGCTCAAGCGTGACGTCGCAACCTCACTGGCGCAGTGAAACACATACCAGCTCTCACTGCCCTGAGGGGTCTGCAGCAGCGTGCACTCGATGCCCGCGGCCTGGGCCACGGCACTGCGCGCACCGTCAGCGACCACAACCAGATCGGCATCGAGGGGGAATGACGGCGCACCTGCCGTTGCACTCAGCAACACTTGCCAGGTAGCGGGCTTGCTGTCGTCGGCGACCACCGTCGCCTGATGGTCGGCGATAAACCGCACGCCCCGCGCGCAAGCCTGCTCCATCAACACCGCCTGCAAGTCGGCCAGGGAAATGGCCATCACCGACTCACCCACGAACAGCTCGGCGACTGTCTCGTCTCCATACGCCATGCTTGCATCGATACTGTCGAGAATGCCGGCCGGCAACTCGCGGGAGAAATACCGGGTGCGCTGCCCGGCGCTATTGAGGTAGAAATCGTGTCGCACGATCCGTGCGGCGCGCCGTGCCACGGCATCCAGCACCCCGATGCTTTTCAGGTAGGGCAAGGTGTGAGGGTAAAGCGTGACCATTTGCATACGGTTGATCGCGGTACGCTTTTCGACCACATACACCTGCTCGAAACCATTGGCCGCCAGGGTCAGGGCTGCCACCAGGCCAGCCGGCCCGGCCCCCAGCACCACACCGCGTTTGCCGGCCCATGCCCGCTCCGGCAGCGCGGCGGGTTGGTGGGCAAAATCGAAGGCGTAGCCGTTGCGGTGGTACACCTGCAACTGTTCCGGCGCAACGTAGTTACTCGCCGCAGGCACACTCGGCACGATCGGCGTAGCGGTCGACGGCATCGGCTCGCTGACCGGAGGCGGCATGGGAGCGAGCATTTGCTCAAGCTGTTCGATCAGCGCGCCGGCTGTCCTACACAGCACTAACTGCGGGCCGTCACGACTCTCATCCAGCCCCTCCAATGCCTGGCAAAGGCAAGCCGCCAGCACCAGCATGGTCACTGAATTCAAACCGTAATCAAGCAACGGCTTGCCCAATTGCAACGTGTGCGGATCGATTTGCGTCAGTGCGGCGATTTGCGCACGCACCACCTCATGCACATCCTCGGCGTTCGCCTCCAGCGCGATGGCTATCGCAGGCGCAGGCGTGGCGGATGTGTCAACGGTCGGCAGCCAACAGTGAACCTTGGCAAACGGATAAGTCGGCAGCTCGACGATGCGGCGGCCAGCACGCAGGCTGGCCTGGCGAGACACCTGTTGCAGGCTGATCTGTCCAACAACCCAGGCCCGGGCCTGCTCTTCCAGGCTCAACGTCTGGCGCTCAAGGGGCGCGGTATCCGGCACTTCGACCTCCTCAAGGTCACCATAGTGAACCACCACGCCGTCCACACTGCCCTGTTGCCGGTGAACACAGGCCAGCGCCGCATCCAGAGTGTCGAGCAAGGTGCCAGGTTGGCGCTGCACCCATGCCACCCGGCAGTTCATGGCTTCACGACCCTGACTGAGGGTAAACGCCAAGTCATCCAGGGTGAGCGAAGGGGTGGCAGCCAATGCTTGCCGAGCACTGCCAAGCACAGCCTGCAGGCGCTCGTTAGTCGCTGCGGAAAAAACCAATAGCCACGGGCCTGGCGTTGAGACCGGCTCAACGGCGGCGGGTGCAGCGTCGTACGCCTGCAACAGCAGGTGGGCATTCGCACCGCCAGCGGCGAATGTATGCACAGCGGCACGGCGCGGTGTCGGCCAGGGCATGCCGCCAGGTGCATCGCTGGGATGGTGCCAATGCTCCAGGCTGCGCTGGGCCTGCAGCGGCGCCTCATCAGCGCGGGTTTGTGGATTAAGCGGTTCGGTCAGGATCGACGGCACCAGCACCCGGTCACGCAGTTGCAACGCCACCTTGATCACCTGCGCCAGGCCAATCGCGGCTTCTGCATGGCCAATGTTCGACTTCACCGAACCCAGACGGCAGTGTGGCAAGTGCGTATTGCGCGGCCCATAGACGCTTCGCAACGCCTGGAACTCAGCGACATCGCCCAGGGTTGCACCTGAGGCCGAGGTCTCGACGTAATCGACACTCCGGGGGTCGATGCCCGAGCGCTGGAAATGCCGCGACAGCAGGGTCTCGAACGCAGCAGCACTCGGCACGCTGTAGCCGGGTGTATAGCCTTTGTGGCTGATAGCGGTGGACTTGATCACCGCAGTGACCGTGTCACCTTCTTCAATCGCCTGTTTGAGCGGCTTGAGCAGCACCGCAGCCACGGTTTCACCGGGCAGGAACCCGTCTGCCTGCCCGTAGGCTCGAACCCCCGGATGACTGGCGAGCAGTTGCCCCTGGCACAACGCAATATATTTGAACGGGTGGATAGACAGATTCGTCGCCCCCACCACCGCCAACCGGCAACTGCCGCTGCGCAGGCTTTCGCAGGCCAGATGCAGCGCCGTTGCCGCCGAGGAACACATGGTGTCGAGCGCCAGGCTGGGACCCTTGAGGTTGAAAAAATGCGAAATCCGGTTGGCCATGCTTGCGGTCGATGACAAGGCTACCGTGGCCTTGCGCGGCACATCGGCGTCGAACGCGTGGTACTGCTGATACATCGAACCGGTAAACACCCCGACCTCGCCGTCGCAGGACTCAGCCAGGTAATCGCGGGTGTAGCCGATGCGTTCGAACAAGGTCCAGACCTCCTGCAAAAGCAGGCGCTCCTGAGGGTCCATCAATTGGGCTTCGCGCGGAGAAATGCCGAAAAACAGTGAATCGAAACGGTCCACATCCTCGATGAACCCGCCCCACCGGCAATACGCCCTGCCCGGCTCACCCTTTTGTGCACTGAAATACGTGTCGGTATCCCAGCGGGTCGCCGGCACTTGCGTAATGCTGTCTACGCCAGCACGCAAATTGTCCCAGAACTGCTCCACCGACGCCGCACCAGGAAAGCGTCCCGCCATGCTGATGATGGCAATATCGCCAGCTTCCACCGCCACGGGATCAGGGGTTTGCGCCGTCGGCTGGGGTGCCGGCAGCATACGCAGGCGTGCCTTGGCCTGCTCGATGCTCAGCCGGCCCTCGCGCAGTTCGTCGAGGATGGTCTTCAGGGTCATAAGGGTCTCTCTCACCGGCCAAACAAGGTTGAGATTCGCTCGCCGACTTCCGGCTGATGCATTGTCAACGCGTGCATCGCCAGCTCACGCTCAATGACCGCGGGGAGGTCTTCGCGCAGCTTGCGATTTAGATGGTGCTTGAGCGTGACCAGCGACAACCGGGGCTTGTCGGCCAACTCCATCGCCAACTCCAGGGCGTGGGCCAGCACCTGGGCACGCGGTAACACTGCAAACGGCGCGCCGCGTGCTTCAAGTAGCGCGCCACTGTAGCTCTGCGCCGCCAGGAGCATTTCCTGGCCGAGGCTACCGAGCCGGGAGGGCAGGATATAGGTCGCGCCCATGCCGGGGGTAAAGCCGTACTTCATGAAGTTGGCGGTATACAGGCTCTCGCGGGACAACACCACGATGTCGCAGAACAAGCCCATTACCAGGCCGCCGCCGATAGCATGCCCCTGCATCGCGGCGATCACCGGGATCTTGCATTCAAATGCAAGGCTGTAGACATTGGCATCGGTAAAATCGCCACGCGTCTGGTTCAAGGCAAGCAGCCCTTCGCGGGTGCCGCCACTGCAAAAAAAACTGTCGTAGCCCGTGATCACCACTGCCTTGTAGGCGTCGCTGGCGTTGATTCGCGCATAGGCCTGTATCAATCCGTCGATCAACGCCGGCGTGAAGGTATTCTTATGCTCACGGTCCTGGAGCGTGAGCACCACTACCCCGTCGTCACGCGCCTGAAAATCGATGACACTGTCCATCGGCACTCCTCTTTGCAACGATTCGCCAGCCATGGGCGCGCCCGTCAGGCACATCAATCAGGCTCCCATGGGAACAGGCCGTGGCTGACATAGCGGTGGATGTTTTCGCGGGTGCGCGGGTTGCTGAATACCTGGTGATTTTGCTCGATGGCCATCTGTCGGGCGTCGAACGGTAACGTGGACAGCCTGTTCATATAGCCCTTGTATTGCTCGACGCCATGCTTGGACAGGCGCCGCAAGCGCAACAGGTGGCGGCGCAGCAACGCATCGCTATCGCTTGCCACGTCGTCCGCCAGCCCCCACTGGCTGGCCTGTGCCGCACTGACCGGCTGGGTCGACAGCGTCAGGTAATGCGCGCGCTGGAAGCCCACGCGACGAATCAGAAACGGCAACACACACGCCGGCATTACGTCAAAGATGAGTTCCGAGAGGCTGAACTGGGCATCGGTATGGCTGAGAACGATGTCACTCGCAGCCACGAAGCCCATGCCCCCTGCGTTGGCCTTGCCCCGTACATGACTCACCGTGATGAACGAACCGGTAACCATACGCTGCCAGATTTCATAGAGCCGCTCTGGTTGATGGCGTTCGCTGGCGCCGCGCACGGCGTCGTCATGCATGCCTTGGAAATCTGCACCGAAACAAAAAACCTCGGGCCCGCCTTCAAGCACCAGCACGGTCGAATGCGCCTGGCAGTGTTCCAATACCCATAGGCATTCGTCGACCATTTGGCGGTTGATCGTATTGTTCGACTCAGGACGCGCAAAACGCAGGAATGCCAGGCTGCCTTCAGTGCGAAACTCGGTGGCCTGGAAGTTCATGGCTGGAAACTGTATTCGCGGTGGTAACCGTTGATCGCGCTTAACAGTAACTTGCCCGACAACCCTCCCGCCGCGATTACGCTGTCGGTGACTGGACAGGCGACGGTGTGGTCGCGGGTACCAAACCGCACGGCGTCATTGCCCAGCAGGATTGACTCGTACTCAGCCAGGCTCAGGCTATAGCGACTATCGAGTTGTTGTGCGATGGCCTGGGCAGACAGATGATCACGACTCTGGGGCGTGACCGTACCGCTGAAAAACTCCGAGCAGCAACCCGAGCCATAGGAAAAGCATCCAATACGCCGAGGCTCATCGAACCGCGCGGTGCTGATGATGCCGGCCAGGGACAGAAACATCGTGGCCCCCATGATATTGCCCACGCGTTGGCAGTACGCCAGCCCGGGCGCCACACGCTGGGCGAAATCAGCTTCGATGGCTGGCGGGTCGGCTGGCGCGAACTTGCGCATCATCAAGCGGTGCGCGCCTTTGACCATGCCACCAAAAGGCGTGTGAAACGCCAGGTAGTCGAACGTGCGCGCATAGTCCACGTCGTCGACCCGAAGGCGATATTCATTGAAGGTTTGCTCACAGCAATCCAGGTACGACATCAACGATAGATCGGCGTCCCCGGCTTCGCTGTCGGGCTCCGGCCGACAGGTGTCCATCACCTCGAAGCTGTAATAACCACTGGCGCCGATGTCGAGGCTGAATACATGCGGCTTGTCACTGATCAACATGGCCACTGCGCCCGCACCGCCACTGGGTTCCGAAAAAGCCCAGTCCTGCGCCGCGGCGCCGCCTTCACCAATCATCAGGAAGCGACACAGGTCCACTGCGACCACCAGTGCCTTGGCATTGGGCGAGGTCTGGGACAACACGAACTGCACCGCGCTATGAAAACCGGCAGTGCCCGAGTAGCAGGCCTGCTTGAGTTCGAAAACCCGGCAGTTTTTTTTCAGCCCCAAGTAGTCATGCACATAAGTACTGACGGACTTGCCGAAATCGATTCCCGACTCGGTACAGGTAATCAACAACTCAATCTGATCGCGCTCTTGCGGGCTCAAGGCATCGATCAGTGGCTTGGCGGCATTCACGGCAAACGTCACCGGGTCTTCGCTGTGCAACGCCACGCTCTTTTCGTGCATCAACAGGTTGCCGAAACGCTGGGAGTCCAGCTTGCGGTGTCGCGCAAGCATGGTCACATCCAGGCTCGCCGCGCCGCCAAATACGTTCATTGCCTCGATACCCACTTGCCTCGTCATTGCAGCCTTCCTGAGTTTTCCAGACACAACGCTGTATTGATGCCGCCGAAGCCATAGCTGAGGTTGAGTGCACAGCGCAGGGCGTGCTGTTCAGCGCGGTCGCAGACCCATGCGAACCCGGTATCCAGGGGGTGATCCAGGTTGCGGTTGGGGTGCAGTTGCCCGGCCTTCATTTGCAGTACCGTGGCTATGGTCTCCACCAGCCCGGCAGAAGCCAGGCCATGACCGATGAGGGACTTGGTCGCGTTGATCGACGCCTCGCGCAAGCCGCAATGAGCCAAGGCACGCAGTTCGGTTTCATCACCCAGTACCGAGCCACTGCCGTGCGGGTTGATATAGTCCACCTGGCGCGCCCGCCAGCCCGACTTGTCCAGGGCCTGGCGGATCACACAGGACTCCCCGTCAAACGAAGGGTTGGGGTTGCGATTGCCGTCCATCGCCACTGACCAGCCGGCAATCCGCGCATACGGCGAAACGCCACGGCGGCGCACGCTGGCCTCGCTTTCAATCACCACGACTGCACTGGATTCACCGTAGATGAACCCATCGCGATCACGGTCAAAAGGGCGGCACGCCAGGGCCGGACTCTCGGCAAAACGGTCCGAGCCCATCGCCCCCAGGGAGCGAAAGCCATGGCACTCCCAATACGACAGATCCATCACCGGCGCCAAGGCAATGCACACGTCCACATCCCCGGCTCGCACAGCCTGGGCCGCATTGATAATCGCCATCTGCCCACTGGCCGACGCAGCCCCCAGAGTGTAAGCGAACCCCCGAATGGGGAAGCGCTCGGTGCAAACTCCACACAGGTCGGTATCGAGAAACTGCGTCGCGTAGCTGGGCTTGATGAAGTACGGGGTCAGCGCGCAAGGCGCATGGGCCTGCTCGATGGCGCGCTGCTGGAAGTTAGAGCCACCGACCACCAGGCCGATACGCGTCGGGTCACACTGATCCAGCTGCGCATCCGCCCACGCTTCTGCCAAGGTCGCCAGGGCAATGCGCGCAGAGAACGACATACCCCGCGAACCGGATTCCAGGTTGGCGCCGGCTTGCTCGTCCACATCGATTTCAGCACCGATGAATGTGCTTTCCAACTGACGACCCGGGCGGCGCATCATCGAAAAAGCATGATTGCCAGCCAGCAAGGCCTGGATAAAGTCATGCTGACCGGTGCCGATGGACGAAGCCACGCCCAGCCCGCTGATCAACAGCCCTTGCGTGTCAGAGCTTGCCATGAAGCAACTCGGCCAATTCGCCGATATTGCGAGCGGCCTGCGTCTGCACCATTGGCATGCGCAACCCAAGGGCGCTCAAAGTCATGGCGACGATGTCGGCGCGGTCCATCGAATTGGCGCCCAGGTCCACCAGGCGGTCGTTCCGGGCGATGGGTTGTTGAAGCTCAGGGAGGGTTTCGCGGGCATGCTTGACGATCAAATCGAAGACTTCGGCCTGGGTCATTTATCTATCCTTTAGCCGGCTCAACCGGTGGTTGCTCAGGGGGTGCAGCGACTAACTTAGCGGATCGAAATCGGCGGGAAACCTATAAGACCTTGTAGTAGTCAGTGATCGCGGTCTGGGCTATACCCAGCAACCGTGTGAACACCCAAGGATCGCTACCGATGCCCCGACACATCTGTATCACCGGCGCCTCAGGCTTTCTGGGCAGCCATATTGTGGAAAAGCTGCTGCACCACGGCTGCACCGTCGACGCCCTGTTGCGCCGCCCCACTGCGCATTTGCAAGGCCTGGCAGCCCGCCACGCGCAACTGCGCCTACACGTAGTCGACCTGGCGCAGCCAGGCGCGTGCAATGCCCTGTTCAGTGAGTGCGACACCGTTATTCACTGCGCCGCCAGCGTCACTAACAACGCCCGGCCTGGCTCGCGGCTTTGGCAGCAAACCCTGGAAATGAATGTCAACGGCACGCAAAACGTAATCGACGGCATACGCCAGGCCGCCAGCGTGCGCACCTTCGTGTACACCTCGTCGATGGCGGCCATTCTGTCGCCAGACATGCCAGCCGGGCACGCCTTCAGCGAGGCCGACTGGAACCATGCCTCCCTGGAAGCCAGCGACCCATACTGGTATTCCAAGACAGCCGCCGAGCGACTGGTGACGGACGCCTTCCAGCCCTGGCCCTGCGAGCCTCGCGTGGTGTGCATCAACCCATCGGTGATCATCGGGCCGGTGCTCGACCCCCGGCATGCTGCCACCAGCATTGCCATCCTCCATGACCTGCACACGGGCAAGACACCGGCCTGCCCGGACCTGAACTTTCATTTCGTGGATGTGCGCGACCTGGCCGAACTGCATGTGCGCGCGGCGCTGGATGACGTCATTGAGGGGCGCTTTATCGTGCCGGGCCATGAGGCTTCGATGCTGGAACTGGCCACAATGATCAAGCAGCGCTTTCCCGACAGCAAGGCACCCCAAAGACGAGCACCCGACTGGTTGATGTACCTCAGCGCGATGCTGAACCCACGCCTGTCGCGTCGCTATCTGCGACAGAACCTTGGCGTGCGCCGGGTATTCGATGACCAGCGCGCCAGGCGCGCCTTTCAATTGAGCTATCGGCCGCTGGAACACAGCGTCGCCGATACCCTTCAATCATTATCCCCGACAGCACCCTGAATCAAGGTAGCGCAGGGCACCTAGCCATGCGCTACCAGGAGATTGACCAGATCGCCTACGGTGTCAAACTTGTAGGCCTCGTTGTTCAGTTGTGCAAACTGGAAATTCGAGCGTTCCTGCAAGCGCGTGAGCAATATCAGCTTGTGCAGGGAGTCGATGCCCAGTTCACCCTGCAAGTGCGTTTCAGTCTCGATCGACGCCGTCTCCCATCCCGGCAACTTCAACTCACGGATCGACTCACTGACCGTTTGCTGCGCCACGTTGATTTCCATCTTCACCTCCTCCTACAAGCGACAAAAACGCCGGCGCGTGCAGGCGCCGGCGCGGATTAGAATTGCAATACGATCTTGCCGAACACATCCCGCTCGCGCAGGCGCTGCAAGCCACTTTCGAAACCGGCCACCGGCATCACGCAGTCGATCACGGGCAACACGCCCTGCTGGATCAACGCCAATGCATCGCGCAGCCCACTCAGGGGCGCACCGAAAGAGCCATGAATGTGAATTTGCTGATTGAACAGGTGCATCAGGTTAGTGGGCGCCTCCACGCCTGTGGTCGAGCCGCAGATCACCAGGCGGCCGCCACGCGCCAGGCTCAGGAGACTCTGCTCCCAGGTATCGGCCCCCACATGCTCGAACACCACGTCGACCCCGCGGCGTGCCGTCTGCTCGCGAATCACCCGCAGGAATCGCTCCTCACGGTAATCAATCACATATTCGGCGCCCAATGCCCGGGCACGCTCAACCTTGTCGGCACGACCAACCGTTGCGAATACCGTGACGCCCAGGTGACGGGCCAGGCGAATGGCGATTGAGCCGATCCCGCTGCCTCCCGCGTGCACCAGCAGGGTTTCGCCGCTCATCAGGCGTGCGTTGTCGATCAACATATGGTGCACCGTGGCGAAGGTCACCGGCGCGCAGGCCGCCATTTCCATGGGCACGCCAGCAGGTATCGGCACCAGCATACGCAGCGGGACATCGACGTACTCGGCGGCAACCCCGTCGCAATGAAACCCCATTACGCCGGGCGAGTCGGCGCACAGGTTCTCCCGGCCGGCTAGACAGGCCGGGCAGCACCCACAAAATACACTGGGGTAGATCGCCATGGCCTGCCCGATCAGTTCGGGGTCACTACCTGGCCCCACGTCCTGCACAAAGCCTGCGCCTTCGGCACCCACCGTGACAGGCAATGTCCGTCGTGCGAAGGCCATCCCGCGGTAACCGAAAAGATCCAGGTGATTAAGCGTCATGAACGCCATGCGCACCCGTGCGTGACCCGGCGCGGGCCTGGCAGGCAACACCAGCTCGCGCAGCGCCAGGCGCTGTTTATCAACCAGTTGAAGCGCCCGCATCAAACCTCCTCATTACAGGTTGGCTAGCCGGCCATGCTGCGTGACAGGCCACCATCGACGGTGAGATGTTGCCCGTTGATGTAGCTGCCGGCCTCTGAAAACAAAAACGCCGCCAGCCCCGCCACTTCTTCCGGCGAACCATAGCGACCCGCTGGGATCCGCCGGTCGATGGCCGAACGCTGTTCGGCGTAGCGATCCAGCAGTGCCGTCTCGATAAAACCCGGCTCGATACAATTGATCGTAATAGCGCGTGAGGCGACTTCGGTCATGCTCGAACGTACAAAACCCCGCAGCGCTGCCTTGCTGCTGGCGTACAACGCATTTCCCTTCATACCGAAGTCGGCTGCGACCGAGCCGATGCACAGGATTCTGCCTGCGCGGCGCATGGACATGGGCCGCACCAGGGCCTGGTACAACTGCACAAATGCCCAGAAATTGACTTGCATCATGTGCCGCGCGGTATCCAGGTCCGCAACGGCGGCCAGGCTGTCCTGGCTGACGCCCGCGCAATGCACCAGACCATAAATGTCTTCTGCCTCCAGCGAGCGGCACAGGCCCTCCACGGCCAAGGCATCGCCCAGGTCGCAGCCAACCCAGCGTGCGCTGCCTGCGCCGTATCGGGCGTCCAGCTCTTCGCACAAGGCAACGCCCGCGCTGATGCCACGGTGCCCGACAATCAACACGACAAACCCGGCCTGCACCAACGCCGTGGAAATACTGGCGCCAATGCCTCGGCCGCCGCCGGTAACGACTACCTGCCTACGCATGCCTGAATCTTCCGGGGCCAACCGACGGCCCAGGTATCACTCATGCCGAGGCTGCCGCACGAGCAGCGATCTGGGCAACGAAGTGTTCCATCACGAAGTAATCAGTCATTGCCGCGTTGCCTTCGTTGACGGCACTCATCCATTGGCCCACCGGGATACGGATGTCGTAGTGCTTCTCGATGCAGAACACCGCATCGAGAAAATCCACGCTATCGATCCCCAGATCGGCGAACAAGTTGGTGGTCGGTTCGATATCGCCGGGTTGAACCTTGCAACTGGAAGCCAGCGTACTGACTACGAACGTATAGATTTCTTCCATGTACATGTTCCGCCTTTCAGGGTTCATGGGAGGGACTGTCGGGCGCAATGTACAAGAGTGCCCGAGGGCTGCCACCTATCAGCGCTTATAGGTTGAGCACTGCGTACTGCGCTTTTTCCTGGCGCAGGCGGCAAAATCCAGCAGGGTCTTGCCCAGGCTGAGCCACTCGCTCAGGCCGGGCTTAGGCAACTGGTGGCGGGCCATACGTTGCAATTGATGTTCGTACCACGACACATCGAGCGTCGCGATGCGGTCCAGGGCGGCAAAGCCTGTACTCAAGGGCCGCAGGTCGACACGGTAAGTGGCTTCGGACAACAGCTTGACCGGCATGTCCGGCTCCAGCGCCAGTGGACGTGCCAGCCCAATGAAGTCGGTGGCCGCGTCTCGCAGCGCCGCGGTCATCGCAGCGCCAGAGCGGAAACCACCGGTGACTACCAACGGCAGCGTACTGACCTCGCGCACCCTGGCCGCGTAATTGAGAAAGTAGGCTTCGCGCTCGCGGGTGCTGGCCGCCTGGTTGCCGACCATCACCGGGCTTTCGTAGGTGCCGCCGGATATTTCCAGTTGATCGAGCCCCAAATTGCCAAGGGCTACCACCACCTGCAACGACTCCTCTTCGGTAAAGCCACCCCGCATGAAGTCCGCCGAGTTGAGTTTGATCCCCACTGGAAACGCGTCACCCACCACGCTGCGGATCGCCTGGTAGACCCGGACCAAAAAGCGCATGCGGTTGGCCAGGCTCCCGCCCCACTGGTCGCTACGCTGATTGTGCAGCGGTGACAGGAACTGGTTGATCAGATAGCCATGGGCCGCGTGGATCTGCACGCCAGTGAACCCGACGACCTTGGCCAGTCGCGCACTGGTGGCGAACTGCGCAATGATCTTTTCGATGCCGTCCTCAGTCAGTGCGCGCGGGCAATTGAAGTGTTTTTCCAGCCCGCTGCCCAGGCTGATGGCCGATGGCGCCACCGGCTCGTCGCACAGCAGCTTGATGATCTGCTTGCCCGGATGGTTGAGTTGGGCCCATAGGTGCGTGCCATGGCTACTGCCTGCCAGGGCCCAGCGCCGGAATGCATTCAGGTCGCTGTGGGCATCCAGCACGACGTTTCTCAACTCGCCGATGGCCTTGCGATCGACCATGATGTTGCCGGATATCGACAAACCTATGCCGCCCTGTGCCCACTGGCGGTAGAGGTTCTCCATGCCAGACCCTGGATCATGGCGTCGATCTCCGAGCTGTTCGCTCATGGCGGCCTTGACCAGGCGGTTTTTCAGGCGCACGCCATTGGGCAGCACGAAGGAGCTGCCCAGATCGGGCAGCGCTGGACTCTGGTCCATGGTCACATTCCTTGAGAGTGAAGAGTGATCGGTCATTGGGTGGCGGCCTCGTTCCGGCTTTGCAGGAATTCGGCCAGGGCACGAATGGTGGCGTGCTGTACCAGCCAGCGCGGCTCCACCAGCCAACCCAAGGCCCGGCTCAATGCCGAAGACACCTGCATGGCGCCCACCGAGTCCATGCCATACCGGGAAAACGCGGTGTCCAGGTCAGGCTCATCAACCACCAGCACCCGCTCAATCACTTCGCGCACTTGCTCAAGCAGTGCACCCGCGCCGACCGTTGCCGGCCGGGGTGCGCTGGGGAAGAACAAGCGGTCGAGACGGTCAATGGTCGCCTCATCCAGAGCGTCGAGTTCAAAGCGGCTGAGCACTTTGCACCATTGCGCGGCATCCGGCGTTGCCCCGGCCTCGCACGCCTGTTCCCAGGCGTGCAGTTGGGCGTGCAAGCCGATGGCATCGCCAGCCGGCGGCACACTCGACGCGGGTAAAGGTTCGATGCCCAGACCGCGACAGGCCAGGGCCGGATCGAGCACTTTCATCGCGCCGACCACACCCGGTTCGGCGCCGGTATGCAGGTACTCGAACGCCGACTGCATGTCGATCAGCCCTAACCCAAGGGCCTGCAAATGCGCCGGGCGATTGGCCGGCATGTATCGATCCACGCACCAGGCACCCCAGGTGCAAGCACTCGATACGCCATGACGCTTGCCCTGGCGCTCAAGCGTCTGACGGTAGCGCACGAAAGCATTCTGGAACGCGGCGGCATACCCGTAATCGGCTGAACCACGGATGCCATAGGCCGCCATGGACGAAAACACGGTGAAAAACGCCAGGGGTTGATCGGCAGTGGCCAGATCCAGGTTTATCGTGCCCTTGACCTTGGCCCCAATCGAGCGTTCGAACGCCTCCCACTGCTTGGCCACAATCAAGCCGTCATCCACTAGCCGCGCCAAGTGAATCACACCCTGCAAAGGCCCGGCCGCCTGCACGCGACGCTCGACCACCTGTTGCAGCGCCGGCAGGTCAGTGATGTCGACGCTGCTGTAATCGACCGTGGCGCCCAATGCGCGCAGCACATCGCAGCGAGCCTGTTGCTCGGCGTTCGGCACCGAGCGCGAGACGATGCTCAGGCGCGCCTGGAAGGTGCCCGCCAGTTCCTGGCACAACAACTCGCCCACCGGCCCCAGCCCGCCCACTACCAGGTAATGGCCATCGCGGCGAAAGCGCGGGGCTTGCGCCTCAGCCGCCTCACGCTGAACCAATAGCCGGCGCAAACGCTGGGTACCCTGGTACTTGACCACGGCTGGCGCACTGCCCTGACGGTCGGCGGCCAGCCATTCACGCACAATCAACTGTAAATCGCTGGCGGGGCCGGCCACGGCGTCACATTCCAATAACGTCCAGCCGTGCCGAGCATTCTCCAGGCTCGCGGAAGCCGCAAAACCGCTGATTGCCTGGGCGTCACAGTCGCTGCCGGAGCCGCTTGCGCGATACACGTGGAAGCACTCCACGGCATGCTCCCAATCGGTCGCCATCAGATGCCGGCTGACCTCCAACACTTGCTTGATCGCGTCCAACCCTCCGGGTGGCGACGCCCTCCCGTCGCTGGAGTTCTCACCGATGAAGAAGATCACCTCGGGTAACGCCCCCCGAGCCGGCAGTGCATCCGGCAGCAGGCGCTGGACGGACGGCGGCGGGCTCCCTGCCTGCGCCCACAGCGTGCAGAGCAGTTGGCTGAAGGCATCGAAACGCGCTTGTTCACGGGTGACCACCGCCACGCGCGCGCCAGACCTGGCCTTGATGCTTGCTGCCCAGTCAAAGTTGCTCGGCAGGTCGTGAGCCCGCCATTGCTCCGCGCAGAACAACCACTGGCCCGCCACCTCCTCTGCCGGTACCGCCGTCGGCTCCTCGACCTCGGGCGCCGATACCCAATAGGACTGACGCAAGAACGGATAGGTTGGCAACGGCACGCGACGCCGCTCATCGGCCATGAACAGGCTGGAATAATCCAGCTCATAACCTTGTACAAACGCTTGCGCCAGGGAGGTCAATGCCTCGCCACGTGTCGATTGATCGCGATTGCCCATCAGACGAATCAGGCACTCGCGGGCCGCCTGCAGCACCTCCTGTTGTTCAACGAAACGGCGTACGTCCCAATGCCCGCTGTGCACCGTCGCCTCGTCGCGCCCCTGCAACCAGCCTTCAAGACTTTGCTGCAATTGCCCGGCGTCATGGGTGACCATGGCCAGGCGCCATTCGTGGTGCTTGCGCCCCGCCATCAGCGTATAGGCCATCGCTGCCATGTCCAACCGTTGCACGGCCACACAGTGGGCAGCCAGATTGCTCGCCTGCTCGCGCAATTGCTGCGCGGAGCGCGCCGACAGCACTACCAGCCAGGGCCCGGCCCCGGACGCGCCGCGCTGTTGTGGAAGCGGCGCCTGCTCCATCACCAGGTGAGCGTTGGTACCGCTGAACCCGAAGGAGCTGACCGAGGCACGCCGTGGCACACCGTCGAGTGTGGCCCAGGGACGCAGTTGATCCGGCACATAAAAGGGGCTGCCCTGAACGGCGATGGCCGCATTGGCCTGGGTGAAACCCGCTGCCGGAGGCAACTGGCCGTGGCGCAGCGCCAGCGCCACCTTCAGCACACCGGCGACTCCGGCCGCAGTCACACAATGCCCAAGGTTGGATTTGATCGACCCCAGGGCACAGTAGCCTGCCTGCTGCCCAGGTCGGGCGAACGCTCGCGTCAAGCCTTCGAATTCGATCGGGTCGCCAAGCGGTGTACCCGTCCCATGGGCCTCCACCATCGAAATCGTACCCGGCTCAATCGCGAAGTCACGGTGCACCTGGCGAATCAGCCGCTCCTGGGATTGCGCGCTCGGCGCAGTGATGCCATTGCTGGCGCCATCCTGGTTACTGCCAATACCACTGATCACGCCATGAATATAATCGCCATCCGCCTGCGCCTGGCGAAGGCGCTTGAGGATCAGCACACCGACGCCTTCGGCGGGGACGAAACCGTCGGCACGCGCATCGAACGCGTGACAATGCCCGCTGGGCGAGAGCATGCCGGCGGTTTGCGCCGCCTGATAAAACCCGGCGGTTGACTGCACGAACACACCGCCGGCCAGGGCCATGCCGATCTCCTCGGTCCAGAGCGCCTGGCATGCCAGGTGGATCGCGACGAGCGAACTGGAACAGGCGGTATCCACGGCAATGGCCGGGCCCTGTAAATCCAGATGGTAGGCGATACGTGCAGGAATGATCGAGCTGGCGTTGCCCCAGAAGGCTTGCGCGGGCGCAGCTTCAGCGAACAGGCTGCGATAGTCGCTGGCACTGGCGCCTACATAAACCCCCACCGGTTGCCCCTCAGTCGCCTGCCCTACGTAGCCGGCATCTTCCAGTGCCGTCCAGGCCTGCTCGAGGAACAGCCGCTGCTGCGGATCCATGCAAGTGGCTTCAAGGCCAGAGATGTTAAAGAACGACGCGTCGAACTCATCGATCCGGGATAACAGGCCACCGCGCTGGCACAGGCCCTTTCCTGACACATCGGCTTGGGAGCTGCGCAGGTCCCAGCGCTCGACCGGGGTGGTCAGGTCGCGGCCTTGGGCCAGATGTTCCCATAATTGATCGAGGGATTCGGCGCCGGGAAAGCGGCCGCTCATACCAATGATGGCAATGGGTTCTCGCACGAAGGACTCGGGCGACTGAACCCTTGGCGCCGGGGCGGCGGCAGGCGAGGACGCCGTCGGCACTGCAACGGCCAAGGGCGCGACCGGTGCGGCTGCCGCACGTGTCACCGCGGGCTGCGGTAAGTGCGCGCCATGTTGCTCGACAATATGCCGGGCCAGACGCGTGGCGGTAGAAAAGTCGAAGAGTGCCGTAGTGCCCAGGTCGATACCCAGGCGCTCATTCAATACCCGTACCAGGTTGACGCCGGTGATCGAGTCAAGCCCGTAATCGGAGAATGACTCCTGTGGATCGATCACCTCCAGGGCGACCTTCAATGCCTTGGCCACACTGGCCATGACTTCCTGGCGCACCTGGGTAAATTGATCCGCGGCCGCGGCCGCGGCCGGTACCGGTGCCGCCACGCCGTGTTGCGGCGCAGCAGCAGGCTGGGCGGCCAAAGCCACCTTCGGCGCCGCTGGTTGGCTGACACGCCGAGGCACCTGCACGACCCCGTTGCTGCGCGCCATCACCACTTGCTGGCCCAGCCCATGAAACGCCTGGCACGGGAACATCACCCCGCGATAACCCGCCTCTTCCAGCACCTGCTGCCAGCGCTCACTGGACAAGCCCGGCGTACCCGGCAGCCGCAACGCCTCGTCGCGATAACGCCACCAGCCCTCCAGCAGGCCGAAGGTCAGGTGACTGAACAGTGACGCCTGGCTCAGCTCATTCAACAACAACCAGCCATCCGTCTTCAGCGCTGCCTTGGCGTGCTCGACCACTTGGCGAATATCGGCGGTGGCATGCAGGACATTGGTCGCGATCACCACATCATAGCTGCCCAGTTCCAGGCCCTGCTGCACCAGGTCTTTCTCCACATCCAGGATGCGGTAATCCAGGTAAGACCGCCCCTCGCCATAAGCCGTCTGGGCGTGCATCAAAAACGCCCGCGACAGGTCGGTGTAGGCGTACTGCCCCACCTCGACACCCAAGCTATCCAGGCCCTGCAGCACCCTTGCACTGGTGCCGCCGGTGCCGGCGCCGATCTCAAGGATGCGCACCGGTGCCGCCCCGGCCTGGTGACCGGCGCGTACCCGCGCCAGCACCGCCTGGGTGATCACCTCGTTGAAATAGTCGGACACCGCATTGTGCTTGTAGATGCCCTCGACCCGCGCCATGGAACCCTCGGGGAACATCACCTCGGTCGCACGCAGGTGCCCACTCAACACCGCAGGCAAGGCGCGCAGGCAGGCGTCAACCAACTGCGCCTGGGCACGCCGGTCGGCGTCGCCCTCGGCCTCGCGCAACGCACTGTCCCAGGCGGCCCAGGCACTCTCGGCGGCCACCACGCGCTGCACGCGCCAAGTGTCGCCATCAGTGGCCAGCCAGCCCTCATCGGCCAGCCAGCGCAGGCTGTGGGCCAGCCAACGAGGATCGACACCTACCGTCCCGCTGGAGCGTTCCTGCAAGCGTTGATACAGGGCTTGGGTGGTCTGCGGTGTGGGTTGGTCGAACAGCCCGGCTGCCTGCAATTGCACCAAAAGTACCTGGCATTGCGGCAGTCGTTCGCGCTGTGCGTCGCGGCGGTATTTGTCTTGCAAGGCCGCAGCGTGCGCACCATCGGCAGCTACCCACTGCGCCACATCAGCCTCAATGTGCAAAGGCCCGTTGGCTACCATTGCCTGGCTGACCCACTGCTCGGCCTCGGCATTGCCGTCCAGGGTGATCGGCCGCAACGTCTTGATGAATGCCATCTGGTCCAGTGGGCTGGCCAGCAACGTGCGCACCGCCTGCATGGCCTCACGCGGCTCGATGGAGCCAATGCCTTCACGCTCCATGCGTTGCCGGTAGGCCGCTGACGACACCACGCCGATGCTCCCCCAATAGCCCCAGTTCAACGTTTTGACCGGTACCGACCCGCTGCTTCCCCAGCGCCGCGCCAGGGCATCTTTGAACACGCACCCCATCGCGTAGTTGGCTTGCCCGGCATTACGCGTGAAGGCGATCAAGGACGAAAAGAACAACACGAAATCCAGTGCCTGGCCACCGAACACCTGGGCCATGCGTACACTGATATCGACTTTGGCCTGCAAACTGCGCCGCAGTTGGTCTTCGCTCATATTCGCCAGGCTGCGGTCGTCCAGCACGATGGCTGAATGCACCAGGCCATCGATACGGCCGAAGCGGCTCAGGATCTGCTCGCAGGCTTGTTGCAACTGCCCGGCATCTGTGGCGTCGACGCTCATGTAAAACGGACGTGGGCCGTGCAGCGCGACCTGATCAAGGGCTGCCTGAATGGAAGCATCCAATGCCCGGCGCCCCAACCAGACCACCTGGGCGGCATGCTCGCGAGCCACGCTTTCGGTCCACACCTGGCCGATGCCGCCACTGCCGCCAATCACCACATACACGCCGTTGCTGCGATAAGCCGGCTGCGCGGACGCCTGCGGCCGATGAAGCAGCAACTGCCGGCCCTCCCAGACGCCATCGCGCAGGCGCCGCGAGGTATGCGCAGGGTCAACGGGCATCACCGCCAAATGTGTGGGGGCCAGACGCTCCTGATGCGCCAGGTCTACGGCCTGTACCGTCCAATGCGGCATCTCCTTGGCGAGACTGCCCGCCAGGCCGTGGACGGCGGCGTGTACGGGTTGGGCGTCATGGGGCGTCCAAGCGTCGCGAGTCACCACCACATAATGCAGCGCACGCTTGTCAAACCCGCAACGCAGCAACGCTTGCACGATACGCAGCTGCTCCAGGGCGCACGCGTGCTGTTCATCGATCAGGCATTCATCGCCCGCGTGCCGGGCGGCACTCGGTGGGATGACTAGCACCAGGCGGTCGAAGGCCGGCAACCCCTGGAACCGCGTCACCCACTGCTCGACACTGTCCGAGGGTACCGACGCACAACTGAGCAACGGCCCCTGCGCGCCCTCCAGGCTGCGCAGTTGCGAAGCATCGGCACCGATGACCAGTGTGGCCGTCGGCGAGGCAGTGACGGCCTGCATGGCCAACGGGCTCCACTGCGGCACCAGTAGCAGCTCGCCAGCCGGCAGCCCGACCTCTTCGTCCCCCTCGACAAGCCCCCCATTACCGGGCGGCGCCCACTGTCGAACCTTCAGGCCGCGCAGGCTGGCGCACAACCAGCCGAGCTCATCGAACAACTCAAGGTCATAACTCTCGCGCTGTGGGTCGCGGTTAACCTGTACCCACATGCGCGGTTCACACGCAGCAAACACCTGCAACTGGTCCAGGGCGAAAGGCACTTGCAGTAGTGCGCTTTCGTCGCTCAATACGCGCGTCGCTTGCAGCGCCGCATCCAACATTGACGGGTGCAGGCCGTAACTCGCCTCGAACGGCTGCGCTGCAGGCCACTCGATCAGGGCCAGGGCGTGCCCGTCGCCAACATACACCGCGCTGAGGCAACGGTGCGTTGCGCCATAATCGATGCCCAGGCCTGCATAGGCGTCGTAGAGCTGTCCGGGGTTACGCTCATGGAAGTCGGCGCTGCTGCGTAGCCGCGCGAGCAAGGCGGGTAGGTCCACCTGGGGACGGGCCGGCATGGGCACCTGTTCAATGACACCTCGTACGTTGAGCGCCTGTGCCTGGGCGCCGCTCGTGGCGATCTCAAAACGCACACGTGCGGTGTCATCGGGAAACAGGCGTACCCGCAGTTGTGCATCGCCGTCTTCCAGCACCAGGGGTGCCAACCACACCACATCGCTCAGGCGCACCAAGGCGCCCTGCTGGTCAGGCGTGGCCACCGCTACTGCTGCTTTTCGCGCCAGTTCCAGAAACGCGGAGCCCGCCATCATGGCCTTGCCTTGGACGTGATGATCGGCGAGAAAGCTGTCTCGCCCACTGACCTGGCAGGTAAAGCCCAGGCCCGTCAGGTCGGAACAGTTGAGCACGCTGAGCGGTGCCGCTTGCACACCGGGGCTGCGAGGGTGCTGCTGGCCGATATCGGAATTGATCCCCGTGTACCAAAAGCGTTCGCGGGCAAACGGATAGCCTGGCAAGGAAATGATCCTGCCCCAGCGTCCGGGCAACAGCGCCTGCCAGTCGATATCGCCGCCGCTGACCCACAGTGCCAACAGTTTGTCCTGCTGCCCGGTGGCCGCCCATTGCGCAACCATGGCCGACAGATCGTCTTCGCCCAACAGCCGAACCAGCGGGTTCTCATCCTGCCGGGCCGACCCGACCTGCACACGCCCGGATGTCAGCGCCCCTTGCAGATACTCGCGCAAACACGCCTGCACATCGTCGATAGAATGTGCCAGGAACCCCAGCCGCGCGTTGAGCGCTTCTCGACCGGTTTGCAGGGTATAGGCCAGGTCGTGCAGGGACAGGTCGTGCGCTTCTGGCGCGGCGCAAAATGCCAGGAGGCGCCGGGCCGAGGCTTGCAGGCGCTCGGCGTTGGCGCCGCTCAACAGAACGGCCACCGGCAGTGGCTGCCGGCTTTGCGACTCAGGCTGCGTCGGCGCCAGGTATTCCTCGATGATCAAGTGTGCATTCGAACCGCCGGCGCCGAAGGACGATAACCCGGCCAGGCGTGGGCGCTCCTCGGTGACGCCCTCTACGCGGCGCACCCGTCGCGGCCAGGGCGCCAAGTGGCGCTGGACTACGAAGGGTGACTGGGCAAAATCGATGGCCGGGTTGAGTACCTCACTGTGCAGCGAAGGCACCAACTGGCCCTTTTGCATTTGCAACAGGACTTTGGTCAGGCCGGCGATGCCGGCAGCGCTTTCGCAATGACCGAGGTTGGATTTGACCGAGCCCAACGCGCAGAACGCTGTCTGGTCGGTGTAGTGCCGGTAAGCCTTGGCCAGGCCCGCCAGTTCGATAGGATCGCCCAGGGCCGTACCAGTCCCATGGGCCTCGACATAGCCCACATCGGCGGCGTCTACGCCGGCGGCGGCCAACGCCTGGGTGATCACATCGGCTTGGGCATTGGGGTTGGGTACGGTGAATCCATTGGCCTTGCCACCATGGTTAATCTGGCTGCCACGTATCACGCCGTAGATACGATCGCCATCGGCCACCGCCTGGCTCAAGGACTTGAGCAAGACCGCACCGACCCCCTCGGCCGGCACATACCCATCGCCGCCCTCACCGAAACTCTGGCAGCGCCCCTGGCTGGAGGCAAAATTCCCCTGGGCCAGGCCCAAGTATTTGTTGGGGTGCACGCTGACGTTGACGCCGCCTGCCAGTGCCACGTCGCAGTCACCGCTGCGAATGCCCTGGCACGCCAGATGGATCGCCGTCAGCGACGCCGAACACATCGAATCCACAGCCAGGCTGGGACCACTGAGCCCCAGGCTCCAGGACACCCGGTTGGCGATCGACGCACTGCTGCCGGACAACGCCATAGGGCGCCCCAGCAAGGTTTGCTCGGCACCGAACAGTTGGTACTCCTGGTACATGACCCCTACATAGACACCGGTGCGCCGCAATGCACCGGGGCTACGCAGGCCCAAGGCCATGCCGGCATCCTCAAAGGTCGCGTAGGCGCACTCCAGGAACACACGCTCCTGAGGGTCCATGTATTCGGCGTCGTGGGGTGAGATGTTGAAAAACAGCGGGTCGAACTTGTCCACGTCATCCAGGAAGCCTCCCCACCGACTCAGGGTCTTACCGCCGGGCAAGCGTCCCGGTTGCGCCAGGTCGCCCAGGCTCCAACGTTCGGCCGGCACTTCAGTGACACAATCGACACCCTCGGCCAGGTTACGCCAGAATGCCTGCAAGTCCTCAGCCTTGGGGTAGCGGCCGCTGAGGCCGACAATGGCGATCGGCTGCGCGAGCGAGGCGTCCGGCAGTGCGTTCACGGGCGCCACGGGCGTCGACTCGGCGACCGTAGGAGCCGGAGCCACGGGCCCACTACCGGCCAGTTCGCCGAGCCGCTCGGCATGCCTGCGCGTAAAGTAATCGGCCAGCTCTTTGATCGAGCTGTGTTCAAAGAACAAGGTCTTGGATAAGGAGCCAAAGGACTTTTCCAACTCGGCGGTCATCTGGATGACCATCAGCGAGTCAATGCCGTAGTGTTCGAAATGCCGGTCATCCTGGAGCTGGGCCGGGCTGACCCGGGTCACGGTCACCAACACGGTCCTGAGCAGTCCGATAATGAAATCCCTGGCGTGTCGGGTCTGGCTGTCGTCGCATGTATCCATGGCGGGAGTCTTCTCCGTCAAATCGGTAAGAGGCGGCTGCACGATATGGTCGAGCAAAGCCTGGAGGCATTCGCAGCGCAAAAGGCGGGCGCCCTGCCCTGCCAGGTCACGTGTCTCGCTCAGGCGCTGCACCAGGGCCTGGCGCATAGGCAGGTCGAAGCCGTAATCGGCAAACGGCTGCTGCAGGTCAATGTCAGCTACGGGCACGCCGGTCAGCGCTGCCACGTTGGCCAGCAGCCACTGCTCGAGCGGCTCGACACGATGCGTCGTCGGCGTCAGCAGACGCCGCACACGCGATGCAACGCCGTAGTGCACCAGCGTGTTCGCCTGGCGGTGCTTGAACGCCTGATAAAGCGCGTGCAACCCGGCGTCGCGTGGCATAGGCAGAAGGCCCCAGGCCTGCTTGAGCAAGCCCAGGGACAACGCATCGATACGCATGCCGCCGTCGGCCCAATATCCCCAATCCACAGCCATGCTCAGGCCGTGTCGCAGGCCCTGCTCGGCTTGACGTTGGCGCGCGCGCACGACCCCATCCATAAAGCAGTTGGCCGCTGCGTAGTCGGCTTGACCGACATTGCCCAACTGCGCGCTGATGGACGAAGACACCAGGAAGAAATCGAGCGCCACCTCAGCGGTGGCCGCATCGAGGTTCAACACGCCCTGGACCTTGGGCGCAAACACCTCGCGCACGTCTTCGGCGGTCTTTTGCAACAGGTAAGCGTCGCGTGTCACCCCCGCGTTATGCACCACGCCATCCAGCCGCCCATAACGCTCAAGGATCCGTTCGACCAGGGCCTGGGTGGCCAGCCAATCGCTGACCTCCAGGGTGACCACTTCGACCCGCGCCCCACGCTCACGCAAGCGATTGAATGCGGGGTGTAAGTGCGCCAAGCCCTCTAGCGTTGTTGGCCGATGCGTGGCCAGCACCAGGGTCGCCCCGGGTGCATGGCGGAAAATCTCTTCGGCCAGCACCTGGCCCATGCCGCCTGCGCCCCCGGTAATCAAATAGACCCCGGTCGCCTTCCAGGGCACAACACCGGGGCCGCTCGGCAACTGGCGCCAGACAAAGCTCTGCCACTGCCCGTCACACCAGCGTAAGCGTGGATCGCCCAGGGCCAGCGCCTGATTCACGACATTCACAAGCGACGCCGATGGCGCCTGGATCTCCACCAGCAGGCACTGGACCGTCAGCGCCGGGTTCTCCAATGCCGCCGTTTCGAGAATAGCCGCCAGGCCTTCGAAAAGTGCCCAAGGCCCATGTGGCTCCACCAGCAGTTGCACGTGCAACGGCCGGCCGTCAGCCTTGCGCAGGTGCGCCTGCAAGTGTGTGATCAACGAAATCGCGGCCTGGGTATAGCCCTCGCCCACAGGCCATTCACTCTCCACCAGCGAATGCCAGGGCAAGCCGTGCAGCGCCTGCTCCATCAACAGTCGCTGCGGCGCGGCGGCCACCATCAACAGGCGCTCTCCAACAGAATCAGGTAACGCCATGGTGGCCTCGCGAGGCTGCCAGTCCCCCGTCCACAGGGTGCTCTCCCCGGCATCCAGCGAAGTACCGCCGGGATGCTGCGGTGGCGGTAGGGCGCGAAAACTCAACCCCTGCAATTGCGCACAGATCGTGCCGTTGGCATCGGCCAGTTGAATATCCACGGCCGGAACGCTCGCCCAACCTGCCGCCTGGCGGCGCACTGCATACGCCCATACCGGTTCAGCGGCACTGAACACATCCAGGCGCTCCAGGGAAAACGGCACCAGCGCCCGCGGCTCCGGCCAATCGCGCGCCAGCCAGTGGGCGGCGGCCTGCAGCGCCGAATCAGTCAGGCCTGGTTCGAGCAGCCAGCCGGTGTTGGGGGTCGCACCGGGGTTGCGCGCCAAGCGCACCAACAGTTGCTGCGGATGGTCGATATCGGCGCTGGCGGCGTACTCCACCAGGCAGCGAAAATTCACCCCGTAATCCACCCCCAGGCCAGTGAAGTGCCGGTAACAGTCATGTGCTGAATGAGGTGCCGTTCGGCAGGCCTCACGCAGGGCGGCCAGATCAAGCGCAGCGGGTGCGGTGGCCGGCGCAGCGTAGTGGCCGGCGCAGTGCACCTGCGCAGGGTGCCCGGAGTGGACCTCAACACCGCCAAGCCCTGTGTGTCGGCTCTGAACATCGAGTGTCACCCGTACCTCGACGGGCTCCGAGACCACGCGCAAGGGTGCCTGCCATACCAGGTTGATCAGGCTCAGTGGTGTCAAAGGTGTATGTGCAGCACGTGCAAGGGCGAGCACCTCCAGAAAAGCCACCCCGGGCACCACCGGCTCGCCGTTGATGCGGTGTTGATCAAGGAAGTATTCGTCACCCTCCAGGCGCAAGACCATGGCCGCCCCGTCATTGGGCATCATGGCGGCCGACAGCGGATGGGTAGCCTTGTCCTGGGCGGGCATCGCCTCCACTACCCAATAACGCTCCCGAGCAAAGGGGTAGCCCGGCAGGGGCATGCGCTGGCAATCCAGGGCGTCGAACAGCGGTGCGAAGTCCACTGCCTGGCCGGCTGCCCAGGCATCGGCAAATACAGCCAACTGCTGCAAGTAGTACAGAGACTGACCCGTGGCGCGAGCAGACAAGCCTTGCAATCGGCGCTGGTGTGCTTCGGCCAGATCGGCCGTGTCAGCCGGCATGCCTCTGCGCAGCGCAGCGATCAATTCGGCGCGATCCGCGACCACAACATGGAAACGCTGCTCGAAACGCTGGCGCCCGGTGAGCAGGCTGTAGCTCATGTCTACGACGGCGAATGACGCGTCCCGCTCACATAACGCCAACAGGTCCGCCATGCGCTGGTGCAGTTGTTCGCGGGTGCGTGCATCGAGCACGATCAGTACCGCCGGCACCAGACTGGCCTGGTGGACGCGCAGGGGTGGCTGCTCCAGGACCATATGGGCATTGGTGCCGCTGAACCCGAAAGAACTGATCGCGGCGCGGCGCGGGGCCCCGTCAATCGCGGGCCAATCGCCCAGGTGCTGATTGAGGAAAAAGGGGCTGTCGGCGAAATCGATGGCCGGGTTGGTGTGTTGGAAATGCAAGGACGGCGGCAGTTGCCGATGCCGCATCGCCAACAGGACCTTGAACAGTCCTGCCATGGCGGCGGCGGTGGCGGCGTGCCCCATGTTCGACTTCACCGAACCGATCGCGCAGTAACCCTTGCGCTGGGTATAACGGGAGAACGCCCCCTTGAGCGCCTGGAATTCGATCGGGTCACCCAGGCGCGTCCCGGTGCCATGGGCTTCGACCAACTGCACGGTGGCCGGGTCAATGCCATAGCGTGCATAGACCGACTCATGCAGACGCTGCTGGGACAACGCGCTCGGTGCAGTAATGCCATTGCTGGCGCCGTCCTGATTGATACCTGAACCGCGGATCAACCCATGGATGTGATCGCGATCAGCCAGGGCATCGGCGAGGCGTTTGAGCACCACCGCGCCTGCCCCTTCGCCAGGGACGAAGCCGTCCGCCCGGCTGTCGAAGGTATGGCAGGCGCCAGTGAGCGACAGCATGCTTGCCCGGTTGGCCTTTTGGTAAAACGCAGGTGTGGACTGAATGAAAACCCCACCCGCCAAGGCCACCTTTGTATCGCCGGCAAGCAGGCTCTGGCAGGCCATGTGGATGGCCACCAGCGCGCTGGAGCAAGCGGTATCGACGGTGATGGCCGGCCCTTGCAAGTCCAGGTAGTAGGCTATGCGTGCCGGCACGATCGAGGGGGCATTGCCCCAGAACGACTGGGGTGGCGGCATGTCATCGAACAGCTGGTCATAGTCGCCCTGTTCGCACCCGACGTAGACACTCACCTCGGCGCGGCGCTGTTCGCCCAGGCACCCGGCATCGGCCAGCGCGTTCCAGGCTTCCTGCAGGAACAGGCGTTGCTGAGGGTCCATATAGGTCGCCTCAAGAGGCGAAATATTGAAAAACAGTGGATCAAACTCATCGATCCTCTCAATGAAGCCACCGCGGTCGCAGCCCTGGTCTGCGCCGGCATAGCAATGCCGAGGGTCCCAACGTTGCACGGTACTGACCAGGTCGGCACCAGCCGCCAGGTGCTCCCAGAAGGCATCCAGATCTCGGGACTGCGGGAACCGTCCACTGATACCGACAATGGCAATGGCTTGGTCATCAACCGCTGGCTGTGCCGGCTCGCCAGTCGGTGGGGTTACCGGCAAGGCGTCCGTAGGCTCGGTTGCAGGCGTTGCGAACTGCGGGTATTGGCCCAGCATGTAGTCGACGAGCCGGTTGATACTCGGGTAATCGAAGAGGCACGTCGTATGCAGGTCAATTGCCAGGCGTGCATTCAGCTGGCGAACCAGCGCCACGCCAGTGATTGAGTCCACGCCGTAATCGGCGAACGGTTCATCGTCGCGAATGTCGCCCAGTTCAAATTGCAGGCTGCTGGCGACCAATTCGTGTACCGATGCCAGCAGCAGGGGCCGCCCATCCTCGGCGCGCCTGGCAGGCGCTGACGCTGGCGCGTGACTCTCGGCCGAAGGTGCAGGTGCAGGCGTTGCCTGCGGTTCCCGGGCATGGCGCACCACTCCATCACTGCGCGCCATCACCACTTGCTGTCCCAGCCCATGAAACGCCTGGCACGGGAACATCACCCCGCGATAACCCGCCTCTTCCAGCACCTGCTGCCAGCGCTCACTGGACAAGCCCGGCGTACCCGGCAGCCGCAACGCCTCGTCGCGATAACGCCACCAGCCCTCCAGCAGGCCGAAGGTCAGGTGACTGAACAGTGACGCCTGGCTCAGCTCGTTCAACAACAACCAGCCATCCGTCTTCAGCGCTGCCTTGGCGTGCTCGACCACTTGACGAATATCGGCGGTGGCATGCAGGACATTGGTCGCGATCACCACATCATAGCTGCCCAGTTCCAGGCCCTGCTGCACCAGGTCTTTCTCCACATCCAGGATGCGGTAGTCCAGGTAAGACCGCCCCTCGCCATAAGCCGTCTGAGCGTGCATCAAAAACGCCCGCGACAGGTCGGTGTAGGCGTACTGCCCCACCTCGACACCCAAGCTATCCAGGCCCTGCAGCACCCTTGCACTGGTGCCGCCGGTGCCGGCGCCGATCTCAAGGATGCGCACCGGTGCCGCCCCGGCCTGGTGACCGGCGCGGACCCGCGCCAGCACCGCCTGGGTGATCACCTCGTTGAAATAGTCGGACACCGCATTGTGCTTGTAGATGCCCTCGACCCGCGCCATGGAACCCTCGGGGAACATCACCTCGGTCGCACGCAGGTGCCCACTCAGCACCGCAGGCAAGGCGCGTAGGCAGGCGTCAACCAACTGCGCCTGGGCACGCCGGTCGGCGTCGCCCTCGGCCTCGCGCAATGCACTGTCCCAGGCGGCCCAGGCACTCTCGGCGGCCACCACGCGCTGCACGCGCCAAGTGTCGCCATCAGTGGCCAGCCAGCCCTCATCGGCCAGCCAGCGCAGGCTGTGGGCCAGCCAACGAGGATCGACACCTACCGTCCCGCTGGAGCGTTCCTGCAAGCGTTGATACAGGGCTTGGGTGGTCTGCGGCGTGGGTTGGTCGAACAGCCCGGCTGCCTGCAATTGCACCAACAGCACCTGGCACAATAGTGTCTGCAAAGGCTCCAGCATCAGCCCGCCACGCAATAGCAGCGAGCCACGACCTTCGACGGCCATGGCAAACAGCGCGAGCATGTTTGCCATCCGTTGTGTTTCGCAAGGCATCACGCTGATCAGTTGCCGCGGGCATTCCAATGCCAGCGGCGTGCGTGCCTCCCGCCCCGTCCCTGCAACGCGCAGCCATGGCCGGGACAACGCCAGGTCAACCACCTCCATTGCCGCCGACAAACCGATCAAGCCGGCGCCTGTTTTCTCACGTAGCACTTGCAGCGCAGGCGAACCGGCCAATGCGCCTGCGTCCGCCCAGTAACCCCAGTCGATAACGGCGACCGCACAAGGCAAGCGCTGCGCCAAATAGCCGCCCAGTTCATCGATGAAACAGCACCCGGCTGCATAGTTGCTCTGATTGGGCGATCGCTCGAAGGCATTGATCGAGGAGAAAAACACCAGGAAATCCAAGGGCGGTCGTTGCAGCGCCTGCTCCAGCGCCGCGCCGGTAGCGACCTTTGCCGCCAGCACCTGGCTGAACTCCTCGCGGCTCATACGTTGAACACTCTTGCCCCGCATGACCATGGCTGCATGGATCACGCCATGCACCTGGGCGTGCTGGCCGTGCACCCAGTCCAGAGCCTCGCGCAACGCTTGCGGATCGCCCGCATCGGCAGGCAGGTAAATCGGGGCCGGCCCTTCACTCGCCAGACGCTCGATGTCGGCGCGGATGTTTTCGTCCAGAGGTCGCCGGCCTATCCAGTACACCTGAGCCTGGTAATCGACGATCAGGCGTCGCGTCCAGGCCACACCGATCCCGCCGGCACCACCGATGATGATGTAGCACCCACCCTTTCGGTAGACCGGAGGCGCCGCGCAATAATTGACCTCCCGCAGCACCTGGCAATACCACTGACCTTCGCGCCACGCCCCGCTCGCGCCTACCGGCAGGGCAGCCAGTGGCGCAAGCGACGGTGAAGCCGCCATCGGCGCCAGGGGCAGGTCCACCACGCGGACCTGCCACGTTGGGCACTCGTTCGCCAGCGTGCCCGCCAGACCGTGCACGGGCGCATGCGTGGGGTCATGGCGCTCGCCCGGCAGCACCTGCAGTGCCTGGCGAGTCACCACCAGCAACTCCAGCGGGTGCTCGCGCACCTTCAGCATCAACAGCCCCTGGCACAGCGCGAACAGCGCCATTACCCCGTGTTCCTGCGCAGCAGTGGCAGCCTGTGCAGACCAGGCTTCGCCGCTCGGGATCGGGGCCAGCCAGATCAGGCGTTCGAAAGCGCCGGCATTGCCGAGCGCGTCCCGCCATTGCTCTGCCGACCAATCCGATTGGCCTGCCAGCACGCTGGCCTGGGTGCTGCCAGCTGACCAGGCCTGTGCCTGTGCCGGGTCGGCGCTGATAATCAACGTGCGGCGCTGTGCCTCTGCATGCCCTTCTTCAACAGGGTGCAGCACACGCCATTCGACGCTGTGGACCTTGGCCTTGGGCGATTGCTCTTGTTGGACTGGGGCGGCCTTGAGTACAAAATCTTTGGCCGTGGCGCAAACGCGTCCGTCCTCGGCGATCCATTCAATATTGAATCGGCACTGCTGCGCGCCCGTCGTGGCAGCGCTGACATGCACCCAGTAGCGCTCAGGCAACGGAGCCGACAGCTGCAACTGGCCGACCGAAAATCCCAGCCTGGCTTGCTCACCGGATTGACGTATGGCCAAAAGCACCGCTGCTTGAAAAGCCGCATCGACAGCGGCGGGAGAAAACGGCAGGTCATCGGCCGCACCCGCAGGCACCACGACCAACGCCAGCAACGATTGATCACCTTGCAGGTGGCTGTCCTGCAAAACCCGGTATGTTGGCCCATATGCCATGCCGACGTTGCGTAATTGCTCATACAGCACCTCCCGCGTCAGCCAGGCGTCAGGGTGAGCCCGCCTCAACGCGTGCACGTCACGCCGCACCTCATCAGTCTGGCCGGGCGCCAGTGTGCCGCTGCACAACGGATGCACCAGGCCCTCGACGCGCACCTCGAAATCGGTTGCCCCGGCGCTTGCTGGTCGCAGGCTCACACGCAGCAGCGCACCCTGTAGCGGCACGTCCAGGGCCTGCAGCCACGCCACCTGGCTGGCGCACCAGCCCCCCGCCGGCAGCGCCCCCCAGGCGCGAGCCGCGACCGCCAGCGTCACAGCCCCGGCGACCCGATGCTGGTCGGCAATCACATGGTCACCAATCGAAGGGTCATGCCGTTGCAGGCGGTACTCCAGCAGATCGGTCGGCGCGGTCGGCAACCAGAAGCGGTCACGGGCGAACGGGTAACTCGGCAGGCCCAGGTGGCGGCGCGTCTGGTCACTGAACAGCACGCTGAACTTCACCGGCACCGCGCAGCAATAATGCTCGGCCAGCGTTTGCAGGTGGGCCAGGTAGGCCGACGGCTCGTGTGCCAGCGTCGGCAGTGCCTTGATCAGGCGTGCGGCATCAAGTTGGCGCACCGCTGCGCCCTCCTCGTCCATCTCAGGTGCCTGGACCTCGGCCTGCGAGGCAGCCAGTAGTTGAGCAGTCAGCGTGTCGCGATCACTGACCACCCAGGCCTGCCGGCAGGCCAGGTGTTCGCGGCCGGTGAGCAATGCCTGGCTGAGTTGCGCCAGGCTGGCAGATGCGCCGGCACCCTGCAGCCAGTCATGCAACGCGCTGCATTGGCGGCGCAAGCTGGCCGGTGTCTTGGCCGATAATGCGATGAGCCAGCCGGGACGGGCCGCCACGTCGACCTCGGCACACGCGGGCGGTTGTTCCAGGATAAGGTGACCGTTGGTCCCCCCGAATCCGAAGGAACTGACCCCTGCCCTGCGTACCCCTGACGCTGGTTCCCAAGGCTGCAGGCGGGTCACCGGGTAGAAGGGACTGCCTTGCAGGTCGATCCGCGAACTGAGTGCAGAAAAATGGCAAAGGGGAGCCAGTTGCCCGGCCTTGAACGAGAGCAAGACCTTGATCACCCCCGCGACGCCCGCCGCCGCCTCCAAATGGCCGATATTGGATTTGGCCGAGCCCACCCCACAGGTCTGCGGTTCGCTTGCCTGCGGGCAAAATGCCTGGCGCAGGCCTTGGATCTCGATAGGGTCACCCTTGGGGGTGCCGGTGCCATGGGCTTCGATATAACTGACACTCGACGCCGGAATGTGCGCATCCCCAAGCGCCTGCTCTATCACCTGCGCCTGTGCCGCAGAGCTGGGGTAGGTCAGCGTATGGGTCTTGCCACAGTGATTGACCGCGCTGCCCTTGATCACGCCGTGGATCGGATCACCGTCCGCCAGCGCCTTGGCCAGGGGCTTGAGCAGCAGCAAACCGGCGCCCTCGCTGCGCACATATCCGTCCGCCGCTTCATCAAAACTCTTGCAGGCCCCCGTGGGGGACAACATGCCGGTTTTCGCAAACGCGATATGCCGGGTTGGTGTCAGCAGCAGGTTGACCCCGCCAGCCAGGGCCAGCTCGGTTTCACCCAGGCGCAGTGACTGCACGGCATGATGGATGGCACTCAGCGAACCGGAACAGGCGGTGTCCACCAGCACGCTGGGGCCGTGAAGGTCGTAGAAGTGCGAAATACGGTTGGCAATCACGGCCGCTGCGTTGCCCGTGGAGTGATGGGCATCGATGGGCAACCCGGCGCTTTCCAGCAGTTGCTTGTAGTCATAATTGAACGCGGCAACGAACACCCCGGTGCGCGAGCCGGCCAGCGCGGACGGCACCACGCCTGCGTCTTCAAGGCAGGCCCAGCTCAGCTCCAGCATGATGCGTTGCTGGGGGTCCATGATCCGCGCACTGGCAGGCGCGATGCCGAAGAAGCGTGCGTCGAACGCATCGACCGCATCGATGCACCCGGCGTGACGTGCGTGACTTCTATCGTCTTCACTCGTGGGGTCGCCCCAGAATGCTCGCCAATCCCAACGGCTCGCCGGAATCTCCGTGACGCTGTCCCGCGCGTTCGCCAGGTTCTCCCAAAACTGCTGGTAGTCGCCCGCGCCCGGTACCCGGCAGGCCATCCCGATGATCGCGATATCACCGGGGTGACGATGCTTGCCGGCCTCCGCGGCATCGCCGACGCCTCCCTCAGTGTGCGTGTGCCCGGCCAGACGACGAATCAAGGATGACAGTCGATTCTTCATGTCCGCACACTCCCGGCGATGCGTAAGGGGGCGCCCTCGTAGGCGGACCGCCCCTCCGTCTGCGCCGGCGCTGCGGGCGTCAGCATGGCGCGCAAGCGGGTGTTCAAATAAGCGGCGGCGGCGTTCATCAGCCGCTCGGCCACGAGGTCGACGTGCCGGTTGCGCCAGTCCTCCAGGTCGGTACCCTTGACCCATTGGTTAAACGCGCCCATCGAGGGCCCGCAATGCACCTGGTAATCAACGCGCTGCGCCTCGCTGCCAGTCATGGCCAAGCGTGTGCTGTGAATGAAATACCAGCGGAACACCAGCGCCATTTTGTGCTTGGGGTTGCTAAGAGCCTTGTCGATTTCCTGCGGCGCAACCTTGCTGTAGTAGGCACGCGTTTCTTCGAAGACTTCATCAAAGCTACGCTTGAAGAAACTGTCCTGAATCTGCCGGGCGGTCTTTTCATCCAGCTCGTCCAGTGAGTCGTAACGACGCCACAGGTCGTAGAGTTTGTTGGCCCGTGCCGGGAAAAACACCCCGCGCTTGAGTACCTGTACCCTGGCACCCAGTTCGAACATGTCACCGGCAGGCGCGTAATCGGTGTCCTGCACGTTGATGTCCTGCAGCAGAGTCTTCACCACATCGCTGGTACCGGCCTCGGGCGTGCATTGGTTGATCGAACCGGTCACCACAAAGTCGGCCCCCAGCATGAAGGCCGCCGCCACAGACTCGGGTGAGCCGATGCCGCCTGCCGCCCCCACCCGTACCCGTTCGGTATACCCGGCAGCCTGGCATAGGCTGTCACGCAAACGGATGATCGTCGGCAGCAAGACCACGGTGACGCCCATGTCGGTATGCCCACCGGAATCGGCCTCTACGACCAGATCGTCCGCCATCGGCACCGACTGCGCCCACTGCGCCTGCTCGGGCGTCACCAGCCCTTGCGCAAGCAGCTTTTCCACCACCCGCGCAGGTGCCGGATCAAGAAACTGCTGGGCCACCTCCGGCCGCGAGACTTTGGCGACGATCCGGTGGCGCGCCTCGATCCGGTCACCCACCTTGATCAGGCCGCGCAACCGGTACAGCGCCAGCGCCGGGGTGATTTGCATGAAGGCCGCGGCTTCTATCACCGTAACGCCTTTACGCATGAACAACTCGACCAGCTCGATTTCCTTGTGGGGGTTGGACAGGTTGCAGACCAGGTTCATGCCGAAAGCGCGCGGTTGGGTGCGTTGAGCGATTTCGACAATGGCCTGTTCGACCGCTGCGGTACTCAAGCCGCCCGCGCCGAAGAACGCCAGATACCCTGAGTTGACAAGCTTGACCACCAGTTCCACCGACGCGATGCCCTTGTACATGCCACCGGCCATATAGGCATACCGCAGGTTATAGGCCTGGCGGAATGCGGCGCTCCCCAACCCCTCGGCTGTCAGCGCCAGGCCCGGCACGCCGTCGTCATGCCGCGCAGCCAAAGGCAGCGGTGCAACCACGGCAGATGCCACGACTGGCTGGGCTGGCGAACGGTTTTTTTCGATTTTCGCTTGCAGATTGGTCAATACATTGCCGGGGCCGATCTCCTTGAACTGGGTGATGCCGGCCTGCAGTAAATACTCGATGCTTTCGACCCACTGCACCGATGACGTCATTTGCCGCGCCAACTGGCTGGCGATAGCTTCCTGCTCATAAGGGCGTGCGTCGACATTGGCGATCACCGGCAGCGTCAGGGGCTTGAAGGTCACACGGGCCAGCTCAGCCGCAAACGCTTCTTGGGCGCCACGCATGTAGCGGGAGTGGAAAGGCGCGCTGACATTCAACGCGACACAAATACCCGAGGCGTCTTCAATCTGCGTACGCACGCTTTCCAGTGCGTCGAGCGGTCCGGCCAATACGGTCTGTTGCGGGGCATTGAAGTTGGCGAAATCCAGCTGTGTACTCCCAGCCTGGCGCAACACCTGTTTGATCGTCGCAAGATCCAGATTCAGCACAGCCGACATGCCGCCCCCGGTGGCCTCGGACATGAGTTCGCCGCGCCGCTTGACCAGGCGCAATCCGGTTTCGAAGTCATAGGCGCCGGCGGCAAACAAAGCGCAGAACTCGCCGAGGCTGTGCCCGAGCACATAGTCGGGGGGCGCGGCATCGCCAGCCTGAGCCAGGTACGACAGTACATTGACCACATACAGGGCAGGTTGGGTGAAGCGGGTCTGGCCAAGTTCGTTGCGCGGATCGTTTTCGCACAGCTCACGGATCGAGTAGCCCAGCACGCGATCGGCACAGGCCGTCAGTTCGGCAAAGCGTTCGAACAAGCCCTCACCCATTCCGCGAAACTGCGAGCCTTGCCCGGGAAACATGTACACCGTTTTGCTTTGTTTCATAGCCATGATCTCCGCGCTGACAACGCGCTGTGCCGAAGAAGTGATGCGCCGCTCGAAGGAGCGTGCCGAGGTATCGAAGGGACTCAGAATGAGGCTGTCGGTGGATGCCGAGTGGGCACTGCGACAGCGTTTGGCGAAATTGGCCATCGACCCGGACGGGCCGGCGTCGAGGTATTCATGGGGGCCCAGGCCTTCAAGGTATTCAATGGCGGGGGCCAACTGCAGTGTCGAGCGCACCACATGCCACAGGTGCTCGGGGGCGAACTGGCTGACGGGGCCGCCAAGGGTCGACGAGACGTAGCCCATCCGCGGTGTGCGCAGTTGCAATGCCTGGCTGGTTTGAATGAATGCATCGCGCAATGGATCCATGTGCGAAGAATGAAATGGGCGGTTCACATCAAGCCTCTGAAACACCACGTTGCGCCGCGCCAACTGCATCTCCGCCGCCGCCAATGCAGAGACTGTCCCGCTGATGACCAGATGTTGCGGATAGTTGATCGCCGCCAGCTCAACCTCGATGCCGTCGGCCTGCAATTGCTCGAACACGGCGATATCGGCCAGTACGGCGGTCATCCCTCCCGCCGGGCAATGCTCATGGAATAATCGAGCCTGACGAACCACAAAGCCCAACGCCTGCTCGGCGTCAAGCGCACCACTCACCGCCGCCGCAGCCACTTCTCCCAGGCTGGAGCCGAGTACATGGTCGGGGTATACACCGTGCTCGATCAGCGACTGCGCCAACGCATACTCGACCATGAAGATGGCCGGGTGCGTCACCAGAATGTCGTCCAGCGCCGCTGCCTGGGGCTGGTCGCCATACAACCCATCCAGCACCGAATACCCGCCGGTTTGTCGCACGACCTCATCCAGCGCGCGCATGTGCCGGCCAAACCCGGCGTGCCGCTCATACAACGCCCGCCCCATGTGACGGTATTGCGACCCCTGTCCTGAAAACATGAAAACAATGGACACGCTGGTTTCTCCTATGAACTGCTCAAACCCGGGCACGGCCGCGCCCTTGAGGCGGAGCCTTGCCGCTCCACCTTCAGAATTCGCCTGCGCGTCGCCCTTGGGACTTACCACCCGGTGTATCAAGGTGCAGGCGTAGCGCACGCGCCAAGGTATGGACGTTGCCCGGGTTGAGCATCGACATATGGCCACCGTCCACCGTGGCCACATGGGGGCTGGCGGTCAGGTAGGCGCAATAGCGCGCCAGGGTGTGGGGAAGACTGCTTGCGCCGAGAATGCTTTGCGCCGCGATGATCACGCAGGTGTCGCCGGTGAAGGTGTGGGTGGGGCGATAGTCGACACTCATGGCGATCTGCGCCGCCAGCCATGCACCCGGACCCTGTGCGGGGCCCTGGTTGAGGCTGGCATCACGCATCAGCTCGCGTACCTGCTTGAGGGACACCACGGCGCCTTTGTCCTGGGCGTCCAGCAGGCGTGCGCAGAGCGGTGTATCACCCAGGAAGTAGCGCAACTGCGCGCTGGTCAACACCTCACCTTGAAGCTCTTGAGGCACATAGAAAAAGCTGTCGAGCATGAACAACTGCACCTGGCGTCCGCGTGCCTGGAGTTCAACCGCCACCTCGAAAGCCACGCTGGCCCCAAAAGAGTGTCCGAGCAAACGGACGACGCCAGCGGGGCAGCGACGGGTGACGGTATGAACATGCGCAGCGACCATGCGCTGCATCGACAGGTCTGGCGGTGCCTGCGTATCCAGCGGTGGGTACTCCAGCACCTGCAACTGCGCGACATCGCCAAGGGCCGCGGCCAATGCATGAAAAGACTGCGCGCCCGCACCCGCGGCGGGGAAACAGAAAAGCCCTTGCTCGCCAGCGTGATTGAGCAGCGTCACGACCGGGGCGGGCTCACGCAACGGCGACGCAGGCATGCGGCTGAGCGCGGACGCTGGCGATTCCGCGCCCGCCAGCGAACGCCAATCCACGTCCAGGCCCTGGGACCACAGCTGCAATAACGGCAAGGTGCCGCCTTGATCCAGCCAGCCCTGCACTTGATCGGCCAGGCCTGGCAATGCCATGACGCGATTGAGCACACTGGCATCGACCTCGGCGTTACCCACTTGAGCGTAAGCGCTGTGCTCATCGGTTTGCAGATAGGCGCGCAACTGCTCGGCCAATGCCTCCAGGCTGACCACACTGAGCCCCAACCGTACGGGCATCAAGCCACTGCCGGCCTGGGTCACCCTGGCGAGGGTGTGCAGGTCCACGTCATGGTCGGCCTGGCCGTCGATCAGGTGCAACAAGTTGTCCGCCACCTGCCGTAACTGCGCCGCACTGCCGGCCGATAACAGCACCACGACCGGGCTTTGCCGGTCGGCCCGCTGCTCAGGCTCCGCCAGGGTAACCACGCGTTGAGGAGCCGGGCGCTCCTGCACCTGCGGCACCCGCAGCGAAGCCGGCTCTGCGCCATGGCGCTGCGCCTGTACCTGAGCCACCAAACCGGCCACGGTCGCATCTTCCAGAACACTCCCGGGGTCGAGTTCGACGCCGTAGGTACTGCTGATCTGTGCCAACAGTTGAGTCAGCAGTACCGAGTCGAAACCGAAGTCATGCAGATCGGTGTGCGGGTCGATATCGCCCGCGACGGTTTTCAACAATTGACACACCAATGCCACCAACTCATCGAGCAGCGCTGTATCAGCAATTACCCCACCGCCAGCGCTGGGCTGGCGCTCGATATCGGCACACGCCATCACCACCTGGATGTCGGCAATCGCGGTGGTCAATTCAACCACGTTGCCAAAAGCCTGGAACGTATCGGCGGCCAATTGGATATCGAAGCGTTCGTTGAGCAGCCCGGTCATTTGGACACTGCTCACCGAGTCCATCCCGTAGTCACTCCAGGGATCATCATCGCCGATGTCCTCCAAACGCACTTTGAGGGCCTCGGCGACCACTTCCCGCACGCCCTGGGCAACCTGCGCCCGGGTCAAGCCCGGTGCCGGCGGCTGCGATTCGGCCGTCCGCGCCCCTTGCAGGTGCGCCGCCAGTGCTTGCAGCGTCGGATGCTCAAACAGCGCCGCGGTACCCAGTTCGAGTGTGTAGGTGCGATTGATGGCGGTTGCCAGCTCGGTCAGCATCACCGAGTCAAAGCCCATGTCCGAAAATGCCGTGGTGTCGTCGATCTCTTGCGCGTCGACTTTGAGGATCTGCCCGACCAGCCCACGCAAAGTATCGCTTGGGTCCACCTGACTGCGCGGTGCCACGGCAGCGGCAACCCCCACGCCAAGCCCGGCTACCAGTGCCTCGAAGGTGGCGCCCTGCCCTGGCAGTACCAACCAGCGTGCGCCGCCTTGGTGGATGATATGGCGCAGCACCTGTAGTCCCTGCGTCGTCGCCAAAGGCCGCAGGCCGGTTGCCTTGGTCATCGCGCCCATGTGCTCAGGGCTCAACTGCATGCCTCCGTCCTCCCACAGCGGCCAGTCGATCGCGATGGTATGGCCCTGTCGAGTGCCGTCAGCCACCTGTCGATTACGATATTCAGCGAATTGATCCATGAACGCGTTGGCGCAGGCATAGTCGCTTTGACCCGCATTACCCAAGGCACCCGCGATGGAGGCAAAGGCCAGGAAGAACTCCAGGGGCTGGTCTTGCGTCGCGCAGTCCAGGTTCCACAGGCCGTCAACCTTGGGCAGCAACACCTGGCGCAGGTGCTCGGCCGATTTGTTCCTGAGCAACCCATCCTGACGACAGCCGGCGATGTGCAGCACACCCGTGAGCGATCCCACGCGAGCTGATACTTCCTGCACAAGTGCGCGTAAAGCTGTCGCGTCCGCGAGGTCGGCCGTGCGATGCAACACCTGCGCGCCCAAGCTCTCGAGTTGCTCGATATGGGCCGCCATGTCGTCATCCGGCACTCCACGCCCCACCAGTACCAGGCTCACGCCCTCTGCTGCGCGGGCGATATCCAGCGCGATGCTGCGTGCCAGGGCGCCAGAAGCTCCCGTGAGCAGGTAAACCCCCGTAGGTTTCCACGGCGCGGCACCCGGCTCGGCCGGCAGTTGTTCGTCAGGCCGGCGCTGCCAGCTGGCGCTGAACAGTTGACCATCACGACGGTGCAGGGCGAGTTCCGCATCTGCGGTGCAGGCGCTCTGCAGCAGTGGCGGCAACGCATCGCCCGGCTGCAGGTGGAGCAGTTGCACCCGCAATGAAGTTTGCTCGCGGGCAAATGATCGCAGCAGCCCGAACAACCCGGCGAACAGGCCTGAGCTATCGTCGTCGGCGACGACCAGTTGCGCCAGGCAACCTTGCCCGTCGTGCGGTAATTGGCGCAGGTGCTCGCTCAATGCTTGCGCGGCCCGGCAGTAGCGCTCAGGCAATATCAGCCCCTGATCATCGCCGGATTCGAGCAGTACGCATTGGGCTTGGGGAAAGTGCTCGGCAACCTGGGCGGCGTAAGCTTCGCTGCCCGGGCACAGGTAAATCCGGTGAGCGTGTGAAAGGCCGGCCCAAGCAGGTTCGACAAATGCCTCAAGGCCGGGTGTCATCAAGGCCAGGCTGGGCGGCGCAGGCGCTCGTGCCATGACCCGTGAGCGCAGGCCATGCAGATGCACACAGGGCTCGCCTTGAGCGTCGAACACCTCCACATCGAAGGCAAAGCTGCCACGACCGCCACCCGATGTGTGTGCAGTAAGCCTCACCCAGGCGGGTGTGCGCCTGGAACGGCCCAGGGTCAATTGCTCCAGGGAGAAAGGCACCTGGGGCCCTTGCGATGACTCACTGCCTGTGGTGAAACCCATGGCTGCCTGCAGTGCACTGTCGAGCAGACAAGGATGCAAGCGGAACTCATCACCCGGCTTGAGGAAGTCTGGCAAGCGCACATGCCCCAGCACTTGCTCGGCGCCGCCACGCAAGGCATGCAGGCCCTGATGGCCAGGGCCATATTCGATACCCACGGCGGCAAAATGGCGATAGAACTCGGTGGTCGACGCCGCGCCTTGCGCCAGCGCCGCGAGTGCGTTCACGTCCAGGTGGGCCAGGGGGGCGGGCTCTGCAGGCACCGACGCCTGGCCGCGGCAATAGACCTGGCGCACCGGTTCGCCCCCCGGCTCACGGGTAAGCCAGGCAAAGAACTCGAACTCCCAACCGCTGCCCTTGCGAGCCTGTTCCACAGCCAGGGTAAGGGTGACTGGATCGTTAAAGCACTCGAAGGGGCGCACCCACAGTATGCTGTTCAGGGCCAGGTCGGCTTGCCCAGAAACCCGCGAAAGCGCCGCCAGCGCCATTTCGAGGTAGACCACGCCCGGCAGCACCTTGCGCCCGTTGACACGGTGGTGGTCGAGAAAAAATTCGTCGCCGCAAAACTGCGCTTCAAATTGCTGGCTGTCACCTGCCGTGATCTGTCGTGACAGCAGCGGATGCGGGCCGTCGCCGGGTGCAGCGAAGCGCCCGAGCACTGCAGTCTGCGGCGCAGGTGGCACCCAGCAGCGTTCCCGAACGAACGGGTACAGCGGCAGGCTGATTCGGGCCGGCTGGAACCCTTGATACAACTGCGCCCACTCGACCTGACCGCCGCTGACCCAGTGACGCATCACCGCCTGGTTATCGTCCATGGCCGGCGATTGCACTGGCACCGCCGTTTCGCCCGCACGCAGGCGTACCGGCTTGAGCGCCTGGCCAATGAGCACGTCGGGATGCTGGGCCCCGTCTGCCAAGGCAACCAAGCGTTCCTTGAGCACCTGCACTGATTGGGCCGTGAACGCGGCCCGCGCGTCCAGGGCTTCGCGGCCCACCTGCAAGGTGTAGGCAAGATCATGCAAACCCGCCAGGTCGCAGGCCAGTGGCGTTTGCTCCAGGCGCCCCAGCAACAGCGCCGCTACCGCCTGCAGGCGCTCATGCGTGCGTGCCGACAGCACAATGAGGACGTCGCTCGGCAACGTCGGTACGTGGGTGTGGGCCTGCGCCTGGGGGGAATACTCCTCGACCACCAGGTGCGCGTTCGAACCGCCGGCACCAAATGACGAAATACCTGCACGGCGCGGCTGCACAGCATCGGCGGCGCCCTTGGGTAGCCAGGGCTCCAGGGTTTGTTGGACGTGAAACGGGCTGCCGGCAAAATCAATATTGCGATTGAGCTGCGTGGAGTGCAGCGACGGCACCAACTGGCGGTGCTTGAGCTGCAACAAGACCTTGGTCAGGCCGGCTATCCCCGCGGCGCTTTCACAATGGCCGATATTCGATTTGATCGAGCCGATGGCGCAGGTTTGCGGTTCAAAGCCGTCAGCTTCGAACACGGTGCGCAAACCTTCGATTTCGATCAGGTCGCCTAGGGCCGTGCCGGTGCCATGCGCTTCTATGTAGCTCAGGTCGCTGGACGCCAGGCCGGCCTGGTGCAACGCCGAACGCACGGCCACGGCCTGGGCCGACGATTTGGGCACGGTAAACCCGGTCGCCCGTCCGCCATGGTTGATTGAACTGCCCTTTATCACTGCATGGATACGGTCGCCGTCGGCGATGGCCTGGGGCAACGGTTTGAGCAACACGGCGCCCACGCCTTCGGCCGGCACATAGCCGTCGCCCCCTTGGCCAAAGGTCTTGCAGCAACCCACACTGGACGCGAAACGGCCCTGGGCATGCAGCAGGTACTTGTTGGGATGGATCGACACATTAACGCCACCGGCAATGGCGTACTCCGACTCGCCACTGCGCAGGCTCTGACACGCCAGGTGAATAGTGGTCAGCGAGGATGAGCACATGCTGTCGAGCGTGAGGCTGGGGCCGCGAAAATCACAGAAGAATGACACGCGGTTGGCGATGGAGGCAGGCAGTGCGGCGACCAGCGTCTGTGCGGTGCTGAAGGCGGTGTATTCGGTGTACTGAACGCCAACATAGACGCCAACCCGGCCTTTGGCGCTCAAGCTCTGGCGTGTGTAGCCGGCGTCCTCGAGCACGTGGTAGGCGCACTGCAGAAACAGGCGCTCCTGCGGGTCCATGATCTCGGCTTCACGCGGTGAAATGTTGAAAAAGCGCGGATCGAATTCATCGACTCCACGCAGGAAGCCGCCCCACTTGCTGTAGGTCTTGCCGGAGACACCCTTGGATGGGTCATAGATCGCGTCGTGGTCCCAACGTTGCGAAGGGACCGTGGTAATGCAATCGCGACCCAGCTTGAGGTTTTCCCAAAGCTCCTCGATATTTTCGGCCTGGGGATAGCGGCCCGCCAGCCCGATAATCGCAATGTCGAAAGCATGCGGGTGGGTATCCGACCCGGACGCATTGCCGGCATTCTCATTGCTGTCGAAGTCTTTGACCATGTTCAGTATCGACCCTTGGAGAATTCTTGAGGAATGGCCGCCAGGCGACCCCACATCATTCTCAACTTACAAGAATTCGATCCTGACCAAACCTATGAGCGGTTATAGGTTTGCCCACACAGCCAAGGTAGCCCGCCGGTTTCAGGCATCACTCACCCGTTGCAACAATGTCTGGCAGCGCAGCCCATCGGCATTGGCAGTCAACATCACCAGGCCGCCATGCACCTGCTGCGCACGCGCCTGGTAATCGCACAGGTTGATCAGCGAATCAGCGGAAAAACAATGCCCCACCCGCGTCACGTTATCCACATACAACTGTGTACCGCTCACCCCCTGCCGGCCCTCCTTGATCTTGAGCACTGGCAGGAACACGTTGCTGCACACCACCTGTTCCAGGTCCGCCGTATTAATCTGCTGGCGGTGCATAAACTGCTCATGCACCTCACGGAACAGCCGGGTGTCATCCTCCTTGGGGTCGTGTGCCAGCCCGGCATTTGACCTGGCCAGGCTGCCGAGCATCTCGAAGCCGCGGCGGCGCCCTGAAGTCACCAGGCAACTGGCAGCACCATCACTGAACAACGCGTAATGCTGGAACCGGAAAGCTTCGTCTTCGATACGATTGGCCGAGACCACCAGCACATTGTCCAGCCCGGCCAATACCTGGGCGCGGGCGACCTCAAGGCCTGCCAACAGCATGGTGCAATCGCCCCATGTCACGCCCAGCGGGAAGGCGCGATCCAGTTGCAGCTCGCGCAGCAGCGGCAGATAGTCCACCACCTGGCCCGACTCGAAATTGCTGCTGCACACCACCAGCGCATCAATGTCACAGCCCCGTAAGCCGCTGCTGGCCAATGTGCCAGCGACTGACTCAACCAGCAGTTCGCCGACCGAGCGTGTCGTACGCCAGTAGGTGCCCCAGCCAAACACACTGGCGAAATCGGGCATGCTGTGTTGCTTGCACACCGCCTCGAAAGAAGCCGCGTCGCGATAATCATGGGCCTGTTCACCCAGGACATAGGCGGTGGAGGCCAAATAGGCAGTTCTCATCGTTACTTACCTGCGACATTGAAAGTCATGGTTGCTACCGCTGCGCCAACACGTCTTCGACCACTGCGCAAGCGCTGTCAGCCGCCAAGGCGCCACTCTGCACCTGGTTCAGGATCGTATCGAGCAAGTCATCGGAGCTGTGTACAACCTGCACCCGGCGATCGACCTCATCCGCCAGGGACTTGAGCGTGGGCCAGGTGTAGATCGCGTCGGCCGCTAGTTGAATGGAAAAGTGCCGGCTGACCCCGCGCATCCATTGTGTGCCTGTGACCGAGTCCATTCCCAGGTCCAGGAACTGCGCGCCACTGCGCAACTGCCCAGGGTCGAGAAACAACAGTTCACCCAGGCTTTGCTTGAGGTAGTCCTGGATCGACTCGCGTTGCGCACTTGCCTGCGCGCCAGGCTGCGGTGCCGATGCCACTGGCTCGCGCTGGACCGGCGCAGCCGTTGCTTGAGTTGGCTGAAGCTGGGCGCCCACCCATTGCGTAAAGGCCTTGAATACCGGATAGGTATAAATGCCGTCGGCGGGAATCTTCAACTGGTAGTGCTTGTTGATTTCACGGATCCATTGCGCGGCGATCACCGAGTCCAGACCCAACTCCAGGAAGCGGCTCCCGTCGCGTATTTGGCCTGGCTCGCAATACAGCATGGCCGCCAGGCTCTGGCGCAGGAACTGTGCACATTCGTCGTCGGCCACTGGGACGACCGGCGCCGCCTTGGCCGCTAAAGGCGCGGGTTGGCTGAGTATCCGCGGCGCGGGCGGCACGATGGGTGCGCTATCAGCCACAGGCAAAGTATCCAGTGCACGCAGGCGAATCTTGCCGCCCTGCGCCACGGACGCCACAGACTCAACCGAGACCGCCACCTCACTCGGCGCCCAATAACGTTGCCGGGCAAACGGGTACGTCGGCAGGCCAAGGCGCGCTGGACGGTGCGAGTGATACAGCGGTGACCAGTCAACCGCTTCGCCTTGCACCCAGCGACGCAGGATGCCCCCCAAGTCAGCCTGGTCGAACATCTGCCGAATGGCGGCGCAGGCTTGCTCACTGGGACGCGTCGCCAGGCTGTGCGCCTCGGGCAGGCTGCCGGACCACCAGGACGGCCCCTCTAGCGCGCCATCGATAAAGGCGCGCAGCTCACGCACCAGTTCGTCGCCCGAAGTGACCAACAGCGCCACCCGCCACTCCCAGGCCTCGCGCCCCACTTGCAGCGTGTAGGCCAGGGCTTGCAGGTCTGGCTCGCGATTGGCCGCAGCGTCCAACCACCAGTCCACGAGCCGCTGCGCCACCTCCAGCAAGGCTTCGCGAGAGCGTGCAGAGAGAACGATGGGTAACGGCGCAGTCACTGTCATCGCCGCGTGAGCAGCTTGGGCCAGCGGCGCCTCGCTGACGATCAGGTGAGCATTGGCCCCGCCGGCGCCAAAGGAGGAAATGGCAGCCATGCGCAGGCCCGGGACGCCATCGGAGCCGAGCGGGCGCTCCCAGGGTGCCAGCGTACGCTGCACACGAAAGGGGGTTTCGCTGAAGTCGATATTGGGATTGAGCGTTTCAGCGTGCAGTGAGCTCACCAGCAGTCCGTGCTTCATTTGCAGCAATACCTTGGTCAGCCCGGCGATGCCCGCAGCGCTTTCGCAATGGCCGATATTGGACTTGACCGACCCCAAGGCGCAGAACTGCCGGTCCGGCGTGTAAGCACGCCACGCACGGGACAGGCCGGCCACCTCGATCGGGTCGCCCAACACCGTACCCGTGCCGTGAGCTTCTACATAACCGATCTGCCGCGGCTGCACGTTCGCCTGGCGCAAGGCACGGCTGATCACCGCGGCCTGGGCTGCCGGATTAGGCACTGCATAACCGTTGGTTCGCCCGCCATGGTTGATGGCACTCCCGCGAATCACTCCATAAATACGGTCGCCATCGGCCTGGGCCTGATGCAGCGGTTTAAGCAGTACAGCCCCCACACCCTCACTGGGCACGTAACCGCTGCCACTGGCACCGAAGCTTTCACAGCGGCCACGTCGGGAGGCAAATTTGCCTGCCCCCAGCATGAGGAACTTGGCGGGGTGAATCGATACATTCACGCCTCCGGCCAGCGCTACTTGGCATTCGCCACTGTGCAGGCTCTGGCAGGCCAGGTGAATAGTCGTCAGTGAGGACGCACACATCGCATCGATGGCCATGCTTGGCCCATGGAACCCGTTGACGAACGAAACGCGATTGGCAATCGACGATGGGCTCATGGACAGCACCAGCGGCCGCCCCTCGGCAGTCTGTTGCGCCCCATACAGTTGGTACTCTTCGTACGTTACGCCGACGAATACACCGACCATGCCCTCGGCATCTTCCTGACGGGCGCTGGCTGCCAGGCCCTGGCGGGTATAACCGGCGTCTTCAATGGCCTCGTGAGCGGTCTGCAGGAACAAGCGCTCCTGGGGCTCCATGGCCATCGCTTCACGCGGCGAGATACCGAAAAACGCCGGATCAAATTCAGCCACTCCATCAATGAACCCGCCCCAGCGCGCGTAGGTCTTGCCCGGCGCGTCTTCATCAGCGCTGTAATAACGGGAGTGGTCCCAGCGCTCGGTGGGAATCTCACTGATACAGTCGCGCCCTTGGCTGAGTACCTGCCAAAACTCTTCCAGGGTGCGGGCCTGGGGATAGCGCCCGGCAAGGCCGATGATGGCGACGTCAAAGCGTTGCGACGTCTCCTTGGCGGATGCAGGCGATTGCGCGGCGTCGGCCGGCACGGGGTCGTGGCTGGCAATACCGGCCACCCGCGCCTCATCGGGGCCTGACGCCAGCGTGCCCGCTACGTCGGCGACCAGCGCCACCAACGTCGATGCATGCTCGCGACACAGGTATGCGGCCAAGGCGCGCAGCGTCGAATACTCAAAGAACAAGGTTTTGGGCAGCGCGCCGAATTGCGCCTCCAGCGCGGCGGTGATCGTCATGACCATCATCGAGTCCAGCCCGTAGCGCTCCAGCGGCTCATCACTGTCCAGACGATCCTCCGGCCATTGCACCACAGGGGATAGCACCCGTTTGAGCACTTGCAACGCATGCTCGAGCAGCACTTGCGCTGAGGCGGTGCCGGCCACGGCACGCGGCGCAGTGCCGGCGTGTAGCTGGGCAGGCAGGTGGGCCACCAGATCGTCGAGGCAACGCACTTGCCGATAAACCAATGGCGACACCTCAAGCCCGCATTCGCGATCAAGTGCCTGGATCAATTGATTAAAGCGCGCCTGATCCAACCCATAGCTGTCAAAGTCGTGGTCACCCTCAAGCTCGCTGGTCGCGATGCCGAGCACTTGCCCCGCCAACCTTTTCACCACGTCAAGCATGCGTGTATCAGCGGGCAGCGTCGCCTCGTTCGACAGCGGATGCAGACGCCGGCGCAGGCGCTGTTCATCCCCTTCTATCACCACGATTCGGCACGCATCACTGTCCATCACTTGATGAAACGCCGCAACGCCGTGTTCGCGACTCAACGGGATCATGCCCGACTCACGCTCCAGCAACGCACTGGCCTGTGCATCCAATTGCATGCCGCCGTCGCGCCACAGCCCCCAGGCAATCGAAACGGTTCGGCCTCGACGCTCGCCCATCTGGACCTGCTGGGTGCGCTGTTCGGCGAACCCATCCATGAAGCCGTTGGCCGCCGCGTAGAACGCCTGGCCCGGGTGCCCGACGGCTGCCGCGGCGGATGAAAACAGCACGAAACAGTCCAGGTCGCAGTGACGCGTCGCCTGATCGATCGACCAGGTACCGCCCACCTTGGCCGCCAGCACCCCATCGCCGTGTTGGTGTTTGAAATTGCGCAAGAACTCATCGCGCAGCGTTCCTGCACAATGCAGCACACCATTGAGCGCACCGTACTGGGCTTGCACATCAGCCACGAGCCGTTCGGTAGCCACCTCGTCACTGATATCGACTTGCTCATAGCTGACCTGGCCGCCCATGCGCCGCAGGGCATCCAGCCGATCCTGGCCGGCCTGGCCCAAGGGGGAGCGCCCCAGCAGTACCACGGTTGCGCCTTCGACACGGCTGAGAATATCGGCGGCGAAACACTGCGCCAACCCGCCCATTCCCCCTGTCAGCAGATAGACACCCGCGTTCTTCCACCTACAGCGGTGCGTATCATCCAGTACTGTCGCCTGCGTCCACTGACGGGCATGGCCACCTTGAGCGTCGAACCGCAACCACGGATGAACCTCCAGGGCCGCAGCCTGCTCCACGGCGTGCCGAACCTGCGTAAAAGTGAAGCTCTGGTCGATTTCAACCAACTGCGTTCGCAGCTTGCTGCTTTCAAGTTGCGCCGACCTCAGCAGCCCATGAATGCCACTCAGCCACGCAGACCGATTGACGGGTATTACCACTTGTACCGAGATAACTTCGTGCGCCGCATCGACAATGATCTGGCGCAAATGCTCAGCAATTTGCCCGACACAGTGCACGTAGCGTTCTGTCGGCAAGCCCTTTGGCGTCAGCACCTGCCAACCTGGATGATCCGACCGTTCTCCAGGCCACTCACACAGGATGACGTGGCGCCGCCGAGGCGCCGCCGCCGCAGGTGAGGCCTGCACCGGCTGCCAGCGCGGGCGCACCAATAATGTCGCGGCGGTGGTAGGTGGTACGGGCGCCCTGCCAGGCTGCGCCGGGGGCCGGGCCACGCTGCCAAGAGGCACCAGTTGCGGTGCCCTGGGGATGGGTTCACGGTCGAACGAATAGCCCGGCAAACTGATACGACGGGCAGTACCCGGCGCCACCAGGCGCGCCCAGTCGATCACCTCCCCCGCTCTCCATAACTGGGCTAATTGCGCCCATTTGCTCTCGGCATACCACTGATCAAGCAACGTCATCGCTGATTCATCTTGACCGAACAAACTCAGGCGGTCGGCGTCCTTGAGCGTCGTGGACTGCACGCCCGGGTGGGCCTCACCGGCACAATAGCGACGCAATGCATCCATGAGGTCGGCAGTCGACGTGGCGATGCAACTCAATCGCGCATTCATGGCCTGGCGGCCCACCTGCAGCGTGTAGGCAATGTCACGCAAGGGCAGCGACGGATTGCGTTCCAGAAACACTAACAAGGTGTCAACTTGTCGTACAAGTGCAGCCTCATGGCGTGCCGAAAGGACAATCAGGTAGTCGGCCCGCACATCTTCGGCGGGTTCGGCACGCACAGGGGCCTGGCGCAGGATCACGTGGGCATTGGCACCGCCGGCACCGAAGGATGACAGGCATGCAATGCGCTCTTGCGCGCCCTCGCCGTCGACGTCCCACGGTTCCAGCGCCTGAGGCACGCGAAAAGGCGAGAGGCTGGCGTCGATATCCGGGTTCATCTGCTGCGAATGCAGCGACGGCGCGATTTGCCCGTGGCGCATCTGCAGGAGGACCTTGCTCAGGCCGGCAATACCAGCCGCAGCTTCAAGATGGCCGATGTTGCTCTTGACCGACCCCAGGCGACAGAAGCCGGTGCGCTCGGTGTCCTGGCGAAACGCCTCGACCAGGCCGCGAAATTCGATGGGATCGCCCAGCGCCGTACCGGTGCCGTGGGCCTCCACATAGGTAACCTGGTCAGCACTGACGCCGGCCCGGTCCAATGCCAGGCGAATCATGGCGCGCTGGGCTTCGGGGTTGGGCACCGTGTAGCCATTGGCTTTGCCGCCATGGTTGACCGCACTGGCGGCGATGACGCCGTGAACCATATCACCGTCCGCCAGCGCGCGTTCCAGCGGCTTTAGCAACAGCGCCCCCACTCCTTCGCCGGGCACAAACCCATTGGCCCCCGCACCGAACGCTCGCGACTTGCCATCGGCGGATAACACGCCCAGTCGTGCGAACTCGGCAAAGGTGGAAGGGTGGGTGTAGGCATTGACGCCACCGACAACCGCCACGGTGCACTCGCCTGCCTGCAAGTGCAGGCAGGCCTCATGCACCGCGGTCAGCGAAGAAGAACAGGCGGTATCCACGGGCAGGCTAGGCCCGGTAAACCCGAAGCGATAAGACACGCGGTTGGCGATCGAAAAAAACGAATCTTTATAGTTATCGTGCCCGGCCTTGGACACTCCCACGAACACGCCGACCTTCTCCTGCTCCAGAGACGCAGGCGTATACCCGGCATCTTCCAGGGCATGCCATGCGCACTGGATGAATTGACGTTCCTTGGGGTGCATGTAGGTGGCTTCGGCCAGGGAAAAGTTAAAGAACATTGGGTCGAAGTCATCCAGGCCTTCGATGAAACCACCCCATTTACCGTAGCTTTTACCCTCTTGGATCGCACGCTGGCGGTCCGCGTTAAAATGCTCGTCAAGGCTCCAGCGTTGCTCGGGCACGGTTTCGATGCAGTCCCCTGCGTTTGCCAGGCAATCCCAGAACGCCGACAAATCCGCTGACTTGGGATATACCCCGGCCATGCCGATTATCGCGATCTGCCCACGCGCGCCCGGACTGGGCAGGTGGTAAGGGGCGGCAATGCGCTGCGCAGGCGCGCAAGCCAGCCAGGCCACCAGTCGCGCCGGCGTAGCGTGCTCGAACAGTACCGCTGGCTCGACCACGATGTCCTGGTCGCGCATATGCCGGCAGAGTTGACGCACCATCATCGAATCAAAACCCAACTCACTGAACTGCGCGTCCAGATCCAGTGATGCCGCAGGCTGTTCCAGCGCTTGGGCCAATGCTTCACGTACCGCTTGCTCGGCGGCGTCCGGGCTCCAGGCTCGGCGCCCTGTACGCGATGTACCAGGAGCCGGATACGCCGCCATGGGTGCAGGCGCGTCATACCAGAACGACTGGGTATCAAAGGGGGTCGTCGGCAGGGGCACCCGTGGTGCGCGGGTGGCCTTCGCCATCGGGCGCTCACCCGCCAGCCAGAGCTCGGCCCAAGGGTCAAGCGCCGCGTCCGTAGGCGCTGCGACATCCTTGGCGAAGACAACTGCGCCCGTAAGATCGCCCGTGTGTAACTGGGCTAGCACATCGAGCAAGCCTGGGCGCTCCATGGCCACGATGACCACGGCGGCGGCAAATTTCTCGCGCCCGAATTTGAGCGTGTCGCTGACACTTTCCAGGCACAGCGTCGGCTCATCGATCAAGGCCTGGTGCATTTGTGCCGCGAGCAGCGCCAGCAGCGCCGGGGTCGGCGCGCTAAGGGGGAACAGCAATGGGGCCTGACTCGGCACCACACGACCGGGCGCTTGGTGCACGTATTCTTCGACTAAAATGTGTGCGTTGTTTCCGCCTGCGCCATAGGAATGCAAACCCGCCAGGCGCGGGGTAGCCTGGCGTGGCCAATCAACGGTATGGGTAGCGAGCCTGCAAGGCTGTCCGGCGGTATGCAGGTGGAGATTGGGCTGCTCAAAGTCGAGGATTTTATGAATCTTTTCGGTCTGCAAGCTGCGGATGATCTTGAATAGCGCGCCAATGGCTGAAGCGGCATGCATATGTCCGCTCATCGGCTTGAGCGTGCTGATAGCGCACTGGCCTTCCTGCAACTGCACGCCTTGCTCCCGTCCCAAGGCCAGCAAGCCATGATTAAGGGCATCCCACTCAGCGATATCTGCCACGGGGTTGCCCATGCCCTGGGCTTCGATGTAGCTGACGTGGCGTGGATCGATCCCCGCCCGTCGGTAGCAATCCTGTACCAGGCTTGAATGTGCGGACACACTGGGCGCAGCGATTGACGCCGCGTCGCCGCCGTTGTAATTGACCGCCGTATTGCGGATCAGCCCATAAATATGATCGCCGTCGGCCTCAGCCTTCGACAACGGCTTGAGCAACAGGCTGCACACGCCTTCGCCGCGCAGGTAGCCGTCAGCGCCGGCGCCGAAGGATCTCACGGTCGGTTCGGGGCTCATTTGCCCGCTTTGCGACAACGTCACGAACACGTCCGGGCGCAGCAGCAAGTTGCAGGCACCGACGATCGCAGCATTGATCTGGCCACTGCGCAGCGCGGTGACCGCGTGATGAAGCGCGACGGCACCGCCGGCACACATCGCATCGATTCGTTCGCTTGGCCCACGCAGGTCATAGAAATGTGACACCCGGTTGGCGAGCATACTGGCCGCCTGGTCCAGCCCTTCGCCGGGATCAATCTGGGCCTGGAGCAGGTTGAGGTGGTATTCGTTACGCTCGGCGGCGATAAATACACCGGTGGCCGAGCCTTTCCAGTCAGTGTGGCGATAACCGGCGTCTTCAAACGTCTGGCGCACCGACATCAGCAACAAGCGTTGTTGCGGATCCATCTTGCGCGCCTCCGCCGGCAACATGCCAAAAAAGACCGGATCGAATTGATCGATGGCGGGTATAAACCCGCCCCAACGGGTGCGCATTTTCCCTTCTTCAATATTCGATCCGGCGTACCAGGACGTGAAGTCAAAGCGCGTCGCCGGGATCTCCTCGATCAACGAACGATCATCATCCAGCGCCTGCCAGAACTGACGTACGCTAGCCGACTGCGCGACGTTGGCGGACAACCCGATGATCGCCACCGGTTCAGGAAAGGACGGGGCAGGCTGGGCCTTGAGCGAGGCATTGATGGCGGCGGCGAGGCGAGCTTTCTTGCGTTCGATATTCACTGTGCTGACCGCTCCTGGAACGAGGCTACGAGTTGTTCAAGGTAGGGCAAGGACTGATGCACCACGGCGTAGTCCACGCCGAAATCCATCAGGCAGGCAATCTCATCGATGCCGGTCTCAAGCACTTGGCCGACTCGATACCGAACCTCATCGACCGTCCCGAACAACGCGCCGGTTTCGTAATACCGCTCAAATGCGTATTGCAGGACGTTTTCCTGCTCTGTGGCATCCAGGGGACGACCGTCAGGCGTCGCCCGTGCTTTCATGTGGGCTACCAGTGAGCTGCGGATATAGTCTTTGAACGGTGCTTCGACAGCTCGGCGAACCCAGGCGCTATCGGGCCCGACCAGGGTATGCAGCATAAGGGTGACGCGCCCGGAAGCCGGGTCGAATCCCGCATCGCGGCGCGCTTGGCGATAAAGCCCAATTTTTTCGGCCAGGTCCGGCAGGTCAATGCCGTACAACATCGTGAAGACGTTGAAACCCGCCTTGCCAGCGGCAATGAACGACTCTGTATTCTTCGCTACCAGGATCCAGACATTCAGGCTGGTCTGTAGGGGTCGGGGAAAGGTGACGACCGACACTGGATCGCCACCAGGCCCCGGGAATGAAAGGCGCTCACCCGCCCATAAGCGACGTACCTGCTCGATGCGTTGCCACATCACCTCGCGCCGGTCCTCGTAGGCGTGCGGCGCCAAGAGAAAATCAGGCCGGCTCCAACCTGAGCCGAACCCAAGGTCTACCCTTCCGCCAGAGAGTACATCGTTCATCGACCAACTTTCGACCACGCGCGCCGGGTGATGCAGGGGCAAACTGATGCCTGCGGTGCGAAAACGAATGTGTCGGGTTTGGGGGATGAGTGACGCCGCCATTACTGCGGAATCGGGGTAAATCGCGCCAAACTCGTGGAAATGACGCTCAGGAAAATACACGGCCTCAAAACCCTGCGCATCGCCAAACAACGTCAACGACCGAGCGAACTCATATTTCTCGCTTGCGCTGATGTCTTCGCGCACATCGGAAAAAAACAACAGGCTGAAGGCAGGCTGACGCGGCGCACGCGCAGCGTTCGTCACACCCAGGCCGAGTAATTGTTCAACTGACATGTCTTGAGGCCTCTTGTAGATACATCGGGTTCACGCCACCACAGACGGTCGGCTGAAACACTGTTCCAGTTCGAAGAACTGCGGCTTCATAAACGCCAGGGGGCCACGTAACTTGTCCAGCTCCTCTCGGGGCCCATGCACTTCATAGCGAACAATTGAAGCCAGGTGAAACGCCTCGGAATTCAGCTCAGCGATATTGACCAAGTGGTTCAAAAGCCCTTGGGCATCGCTGTAGACCTCCCGGCAATGGCCTTGGGTGCCATTGAAGCTGAAACCGTAGTACAGGCATCCGGGCTCTTTAGAGGTCTTTTCGATAAACACGGCGCAATACGCCTTGAACGCTTCAAGGTGACGTTCGGGGATTTCGAAATAAGGCATGGCCATGCAGGTGCGATTCATCTTCGGCCGTTCCGTTAGAACCAATGTCCACGAGACCTTACCGCAGCAAGACGAACTGGCACTCCTATCAGCACTTAGGATTGACAAGGTTCTTCAATAGGGATAAAGGCTGCGCACGAACCCTGGAGGCGTGACGATTGACAGCGCAGGATTGGCGACCCAAATAAGACGATGAGGACGCTAGGATGGGCGAGCGAACGCTATGGTTGGAGAGGAACGGCGAGAAAAAATCCGGGCACAAAAAAAGCGGCCAATGGCCGCTTTGTTCGTAGTTTCCAGGTGTTCAGTGGGCCTGGAAGCAAAATATGGCGCAGCGGACGGGACTCGAACCCGCGACCCCCGGCGTGACAGGCCGGTATTCTAACCGACTGAACTACCGCTGCGCGTAACACTTGAAGCGAATGGTGGGTGATGACGGGATCGAACCGCCGACCCTCTGCTTGTAAGGCAGATGCTCTCCCAGCTGAGCTAATCACCCTTCGTTTCGGTGTGGGCGCATCATACACCAAAAAATCGTAATGTCTTGATTTAAATGCAATTTATTTAAAAAAGTTCCGCGTACGATTTTTTGCCATATTCCGGACAAAGAAAAGCCCGCGATTAAGCGGGCTTTCTGTGGTGACCTGGCGTTCAGCGTTCCAGGTGACCGAATATGGCGCAGCGGACGGGACTCGAACCCGCGACCCCCGGCGTGACAGGCCGGTATTCTAACCGACTGAACTACCGCTGCGCGTAACACATGAAGCGAATGGTGGGTGATGACGGGATCGAACCGCCGACCCTCTGCTTGTAAGGCAGATGCTCTCCCAGCTGAGCTAATCACCCTTCGTTTCGGTGTGGCGCGCATTCTACGTAGCGACCCCATGTCTGGCAAGCACTTTCTTAAATCTTTTTTTTCAGCCCTTCCAATGGCTTAGGCAGGGTTGGCCTACGGCGTGATCAAGAGAATAATGCCCCCCTTTGTATAGAGGAGAGACTCACCCCATGTGGTTCAAGAACCTGCTTATCTATCGCCTGACCCAAGATCTGCCTGTTGATGCCGAGGCGTTGGAAGCGGCCATGGCCACCAAGCTGGCGCGCCCGTGTGCAAGCCAGGAGTTGACCACTTACGGTTTCGTCGCACCCTTCGGTAAAGGTGAAGACGCTCCCCTGGTTCACGTCAGCGGAGATTTTTTGCTGATCGCCGCGCGCAAGGAAGAACGCATCCTGCCAGGTAGCGTGGTGCGTGACGCACTGAAAGAGAAAGTCGAAGAGATCGAAGCCGAGCAAATGCGCAAGGTCTATAAGAAGGAGCGCGACCAGATCAAGGATGAAATCATCCAGGCCTTCCTGCCGCGTGCCTTTATTCGTCGCTCGTCGACCTTTGCTGCGATCGCGCCGAAACAGGGCCTGATCCTGGTCAACTCGGCCAGTCCCAAGCGTGCCGAAGATCTGCTGTCGACCTTGCGTGAAGTGATCGGCACCCTGCCCGTCCGTCCGCTGACGGTAAAAACCGCACCGACCGCAATCATGACCGACTGGGTCACTACCCAGAAACCGGCCGATGACTTCTTCGTCCTCGACGAATGCGAACTGCGCGACACCCATGAAGACGGCGGCATCGTGCGCTGCAAGCGCCAGGACCTGACCGGCGAAGAGATCCAACTGCACCTGACCACCGGCAAGGTCGTGACCCAACTGTCCTTGGCGTGGCAGGACAAGCTGTCCTTCATGCTCGATGACAAGATGACCGTCAAACGCCTGAAATTCGAAGACCTGCTGCAAGACCAGGCGGAACAGGACGGCGGCGACGAAGCCCTGGGCCAACTGGATGCCAGCTTTACCTTGATGATGCTGACCTTCGGTGAGTTCCTGCCGGCGTTGGTGGAAGCGCTGGGCGGGGAAGAAACCCCACAGGGCATCTAAACAACACCGATCCAATGTGGGCACGGTCAGTGTGGGAGCTGGCTTGCCTGCGATAACGGAGTGTCAGCCAGAGTAGTGCCGACTGATACACCGCTATCACAGGCAAGCCAGCTCCCACATTTGATCGCGTCGCCCTATTCAACACTCTAATAACAAGGACATCCCCATGCGTGCACTCGCTGCCTTGAGCCGCTTCGTCGGCAATACCTTCGCCTACTGGGTGTTGATATTTGCCGTGCTCGCCTTCCTCGAACCCAGCTGGTTCATCGGCCTGAAAAGCGCCATCGTCCCGCTGCTGGGCCTGGTGATGTTCGGCATGGGGCTGACCTTGAAACTTGAAGACTTCGCCGAAGTCGCTCGCCATCCATGGCGCGTGGCCTTGGGCGTGGTCGCGCATTTTGTGATCATGCCGGGCGTGGCATGGTTGTTGTGCCAGGTCTTTCACCTGCCGCCGGAAATTGCCGTCGGCGTGATCCTGGTCGGCTGCTGCCCAAGCGGCACCTCGTCCAACGTGATGACCTGGCTGGCCCGCGGCGACCTGGCGTTGTCGGTGGCGATTGCCGCCGTCACCACCCTCCTCGCCCCACTGCTCACACCTGCGTTGATCTGGCTACTGGCCTCGGCCTGGCTGCCGGTATCGTTCATGGAGCTGTTCTGGTCGATCCTGCAAGTGGTGCTGCTGCCGATTGTGCTCGGCGTGGTGGCGCAACGGGTGCTGGGCGAGCGGGTTCGTCATGCGGTGGACGTGCTGCCGCTGGTGTCGGTGGTCAGTATTGTGATCATCGTCGCGGCAGTGGTTGCCGCAAGCCAGGCGAAGATCGCCGAATCGGGCCTGCTGATCATGGCGGTGGTGATGCTGCACAACAGCTTCGGTTACCTGCTGGGCTATTTCACCGGGCGCCTGTTCAAATTGCCCTTGGCGCAACGCAAGTCGTTGGCCCTGGAAGTGGGCATGCAGAACTCCGGGCTGGGTGCCGCGCTGGCCAGTGCGCACTTTTCGCCGCTGGCGGCGGTTCCCAGTGCGTTGTTCAGTGTCTGGCACAATATTTCCGGCGCATTGCTGTCGACGTATTTCCGCCGCATGAGCGAAAAGGAAGACCGTCGCGCCCTGGAAACCGCCCCGTAAGCTTGATCGCCTGATCCATTTTCGGCACTCTACCAAGCTTCGCGAGGACGACCTCGCGACGCTATCAAGCGCTTACCAGGGGACGACCCCACTTTGTAGAAGCGAGGTCATCATGTCCTGGATCATTCTGTTTTTTGCCGGGTTGTTTGAAGTTGGCTGGGCCGTCGGCCTGAAATACACCGACGGTTTCAGCAAGCCACTGCCCACCGCCCTGACGATTGCCGCCATGGCCGTCAGCCTTGGGTTGCTGGGGCTGGCCATGAAAGAGCTGCCGCTGGGCACCGCCTATGCGATCTGGACAGGCGTAGGTGCCGTGGGCACTGTGATTGCCGGGATTATCCTGTTTGGGGAGTCCATGGCGTTGTTTCGGTTGGCGAGTGTGGCGTTGATTATTTGCGGGCTGATTGGGCTCAAAATTTCCACTTAAGCCACTACGCTATCGCAGGCAAGCCAGCTCCCACATTTGACTGTATTCACAATTCAAAAGGTGGGAGCTGGCTTGCCTGCGATGAGGCCCTGACAAACAACGAAAACTACCTGACACTCCCCCGCAAACCACCCACTACTGCCTGCAACTGCACTGGCGTTGCCGCCTCCACAACAATCGGCTCACCCGCCACCAACACCACCCGCGACCAGATCCGATGAAAGAAGCCCTTGTGCGGATCGCGACTGAAGAAACTCCCCCACAGCCCCTGCAACGCCATCGGAATCACCGGCACCGGTGTCTCCTCCAGAATGCGCGTCACCCCACCACGAAATTCATTGATCTCGCCATCGGCCGTCAGCTTGCCTTCCGGGAAGATGCACACCAACTCACCTTCCTTCAGATACTGGGCGATCCGCGCGAACGCCTGTTCGTAGATCTGCATATCCTCATGGCGCCCGGCAATCGGAATCGCCCCGGCGGTGCGGAAGATAAAGTTGAGTACCGGCAAACGGTAGATCTTGTAGTACATGACAAAGCGAATCGGCCGACGCACCGCGCCGCCGATCAACAGCGCATCGACAAACGACACATGGTTGCACACCAGCAACGCCGCGCCTTCATCCGGAATAGCCTCCAGGTTGCGATGCTCCACGCGGTACATGGAATGGCTGAGCAGCCAGATCATGAAGCGCATGGTGAATTCGGGGACGATCCTGAAGATGTAGGTGTTGACCGCAATATTGAGCAGCGACACCACCAGGAACAACTCGGGGATCGACAGCTTGGCCACGCTCAACAGCAGGATCGAAACGATGGCCGAGACCACCATGAACAATGCGTTGAGAATGTTGTTGGCCGCGATAACCCGTGCCCGTTCGTTCTCGGCGGTGCGCGATTGGATCAGCGCATACAGCGGCACAATATAGAAGCCACCGAATACGCCCAGGCCGAGGATATCGAACAACACCCACCAGGCCTGGCCGTAGCTGAGCACCGCGAGCCAATCGTTGGCCTGGACGTTCTGCGGGAAGCCGCCGGAGTGCCACCACAGGAGCAGGCCGAACACCGTCAGGCCAAACGAGCCGAACGGCACCAGGCCGATTTCCACCTTACGCCCGGAAAGCTTTTCGCAGAGCATCGAGCCCAGGGCGATGCCCACGGAAAACACAGTGAGGATCAGGGTCACCACGGTTTCGTCGCCGTACAACCACTCCTTGGCGTACGCCGGGATTTGCGTGAGATAGATCGCACCGACAAACCAGAACCACGAGTTGCCGACAATGGAACGCGACACCGCCGGCGTCTGCCCCAGGCCCATGCGCAACGTCGCCCAGGACTGGGTGAAGATATTCCAGTCCAGGCGCAGTTGCGGCGTCGAAGCCGCCGCGCGCGGGATGCTGCGGCTGGCAAGGTAGCCCAGCACCGCCACGCCGACAATCGCCACCGCCACCACCGGCGCGTAATGGGTGGAAGACATCATGATCCCGGCACCAATGGTGCCGGCCAGGATCGCCAGGAACGTGCCCATTTCCACCAGGCCGTTACCGCCGACCAGCTCGTCGTCGTGCAATGCCTGAGGCATGATCGAGTACTTCACCGGGCCGAACAGCGCCGAGTGGGTGCCCATGGCAAACAGCGCCAACAGCATCAATTCAAGATGATTGGTCAGGAAGCCCGCCGCGCCGACGGCCATGATCACGATCTCGCCGATCTTGATCGCACGGATCAACGCGTCCTTGTTGAATTTCTCGCCAAACTGCCCGGCCAACGCCGAGAAGAGGAAGAACGGCAGGATAAACAACAAGGCGCACAGGTTGACCCAGATAGAGCGGTCGCCCTCGATGCTGAGCTTGTAAAGGATGGCCAGGATCAGCGATTGCTTGAAGATGTTGTCATTGAACGCGCCCAGTAACTGGGTGATGAAAAACGGCAAGAAACGCCGCGTGCGCAGCAAGGTGAATTGGGAAGGATGGCTCATCGTCGTCCGTGTTCCTGCGTGGCCTTTATTTATCAGGCCACGACTTTACCTAATCCTGCTTACTTATTCGCTAGTCCTGCAATGCAGGGCGAAACAAAAAGCTCGCCTTTATACGCCCCCTGCACGGTGCGCTTGGCCACGATCAGCCACATCAACGCCAACGCCACCACCAGCGCACTGCCGAAGATGCTGAAGAACCCCAAATGCAACACGTTCGCCAGTTTCAGCGTGGCCAAGGCGTAAACCCCCAGCGGGAAGGTGAAGCCCCACCAGCCCAGGTTGAACGGGATCCCGGCGCGCAGGTAACGCAGGGTGATCAGCACCGCGATCAACATCCACCACAGGCCAAAACCCCATAGGGTGATACCTGCAATCAGGCCCAGGCCATGGGCCATTTCACCGACATTCTCCAGGCCATTGGCGGCGAAGATCGCTGGCGCATCGCCCCCCAACAGCAACATGCCCAAGGCACCGGTACCAATCGGCCCCAGCGCCAACCAGCTCGACGCCGCCATATTGGCGTGGGGCAATTTATGCAAGGCCATGCGCAGCATCAGGATGGTCAGGATGCTGAACGCCACCGGCAGGGAAAACGCCCATAGTACGTAGCTGGTCACCAGCATCACCAGTTGCGCATGGGCATCGGCCAGGTGCGGCGCGAGCAAGCCGCCGCTGGCCGCCGCCACTTCGGCCGCCACCACGGGCAACAGCCAGACGGCGGTCATCTGGTCGATGCTGTGCTCCTGGCGGGTGAACATCATGAACGGGATGAGTACGCCGCAGGCCAGGGACATGGCCACGTCCAGCCACCACAGGGCTTCGGCCAACGGGATGACATCACTGCCCCAACGTGGCAGGCCGAACAACAGCAATCCGTTGAGAATGGTCGCCAGCCCCATGGGGATGGTGCCGAAGAACATCGAAACCGTGGAGTGCCCGAAAATGCGCCGCGCCTCGTGGAAAAACATCACCCAACGGGCGGCATACAACACGCTGAACAACACGAACAGGCCGATGGTGAACATCCACAGGCCTTCAGCGGCAGCGTGCAAGCCTGGCAAAGTGACCGGCAACTGAGCCAGGGCCAGCGCCAGCACCCCGGTGCCCATGGTGGCGGCAAACCAGTTCGGGGTGAACTGGCGAATCACTTCCCGGGGACGGGTCAGGTGGCTGAAAGGTTTGTAACGGTGGGTGGTCGAGCAGGTCATGATTTGATCCTCTTCCTCGCATGAGGTTGAGGCCATGGTAGAACCTGAATGAATATCTATATAACGGGTAATATCTCTAACTGTTATCTACTTTATAGATATATGCCTTGCCTACGCAGCTGCCCTGCTCCGCGCAGAGCCCTGCCATAACTGCCCGCCTAGAGCCCCCAACGCCAACAGGATGAGGACCGCAGCGTAGCCATCGGTGGTGACGATAAGGCCAAACTCCCGGCTCAGATTGCCCGCCACCAACGCCGGTACGCAGAATGCCAGGTAGCTCAGTACATAGAATGCCGACATCAACCCCGCGCGCTCATGGGGCAACGCCAACCCGACGATACTGCGCACGCTGCCCATAAAGCCGCCGCCGAAACCAAAGCCGGCGATCACACTGGCGACAAAGAACAACCACAGGCTGGCCGTCTGTACGGCAACCAGCAACAGCCCCATGCCGACGGCCAGCAGCGCCGCCGACAGGCGCATGACCTTGTCAGCCGCACGGTTGCGCAGGCTGTAGATCATGACCGCGCCACTTAACGTGACCACCGCGACCAGCCCCCCGCCGATCAAATGCGAGGTCGACCCGGTGGCGACCCGCACCAGCGAAGGCGCCAAAGAAGAAAAGAACCCACCCAGCGCCCATACCGCCACATTCAACGGCATCGCCAACCACAAGGCCCGACGCGCTTGCGGTGGCACATGCAGGGTGGGCGCCAGGGACTTCAAGGCCCCCGGTATACGACTGACCGTCTCGGACAACCGCCAGACATACACGGCCTGCAGCACCATCAAACCCAGCAGAGTGAGATAGATCAATTGCGTCGGCCGTGGCGCGTACTCCACCAGCAAACCGCTACCCAGCCCGCCACTGGCCATGCCCAGCATCGGCGCAAGGCTGTTGAGCATCGGGCCGCGCACCCGGTCAGTATCGAGCAGCGTCGCACTCAGCACTGCTGTGGCAGTACCGGTCGCAAAACCCTGTAATGCACGTGCAGCGAGCAGATAGACCGTACTGTCCGCGTTGATAAACAGCAGCATCGCTACGATATTCAGCAGCAACGCGGCAAAGATCACCGGCTTGCGCCCCAGGTAATCGGAAAGCGAGCCCACCGTCAGCAGTGCCGCCAACAGGCTTAGGGCATAGACGCCAAAGATAGCCGTCAGCATCGCGGCCGAAAAATGCAGGTTGTCCTGATACACCTGGTACAACGGCGTCGGCGCGCTGGAGGCGGCGAGAAAGGTCAACACTGTGATCACGAGGAACGTCAGGCTGGACCGCTGGGAATTGACGCTGATCATGGCACACTCCGCTAAAGCTAATATTTTGCTTTTGTGGAGTGTGCTACTCGCTGACGCTTAAAGCAAATTCTTTGTGTTAAGGTTTTAGCCATGGCAATCAAAGAAGGCCTCCGCCCGGGGGGCCGTAGTGCCCGGGTACAAGAATCCGTCCACAGGGCGGTGCGCCAATTGCTGGAAACCCATGAGCGTTCCGGTGTCACCGTGCCAATGATTGCGGCGTGCGCAGGCGTCACGCCGTCGACCATTTACCGGCGCTGGGGCGACCTGTCAGTACTGCTCGCCGACGTCGCCCTGGCACGTATGCGCCCTGATACCGAACCGGCCAACACCGGTAGCCTGCGCGGCGACCTGCAAGCCTGGGCTGAGCAATATCTGGATGAGATGAGTTCGGACGTTGGGCGCAATATGATGCGCGACGTGCAAAGCAGCCCAACGCCGGGGTATTGCGTGAGCATCCTGAGCGGGCAGTTGCAGGTGATGGTTGATCGCTATCCGCTATCAGCGCCACCGAGCGTCGACCGGCTGATCAACCTGCTCGCGGCGCCGACGGTGTTTCGTATTCTGTTTTCGGCCCAGCCTTTGGCGGTTGAAGAACTGCATGCCCTGATAGAGCTGGCCCTGAAAAACTAAAAACCTACTGCATTAAGCTCAGTACTTATGTACGCATCCCGCGCCCACTCACCAGCAGCCGGGCACAACCGATATACAGCACCACGGTCGCCACGATCATAAAGGTGATCGCTACGCTGATCTTGATATCCGACACGCCCAGAATGCCGTAGCGGAAGGCGTTGACCATATGCAGCACCGGGTTGGCCAGCGACACGGTCTGCCAGAACGGCGGCAGCAAGGTAATGGAATAGAACACCCCGCCCAGGTAGGTAAGCGGCGTCAGCACGAACGTCGGGATGATCGAAATATCATCGAAGTTGCGCGCGAACACGGCGTTGATAAAGCCCAGCAGCGAGAAAATCGTCGCCGTGAGCACCACCACCAGAATGGTGACCCCAAGGTGATGCACTTGCAGGTGGGTAAAGAACAGTGACAGCAGCGTCACGATCACCCCGACCATCAGGCCACGCAGCACACCGCCCAGCGTATAGCCGATCAGGATGGTGTGCGGTGACACCGGCGAGACCATGAGTTCTTCGATGGAGCGCTGGAACTTGCTGCCGAAGAAACTGGAGACCACGTTGCCGTAGGAGTTGGTGATCACCGACATCATGATCAAGCCCGGCACGATGTACTCCATGTAGGTGAAACCGCCCATGTCGCCAATCTGCCGGCCAATCAGGTTACCGAAGATCACGAAATACAGAACCATGGTGATCGCCGGCGGCAGCAGGGTCTGCGGCCAGATCCGGGTAAAGCGTTTCACTTCGCGATAAACGATGGTTTGCAGCGCGACAAGGTTGGGTTGCAGTTCGGAACTCATACCGCCACCTTCGCCAGATTTTTCTCCACCAGGGACACAAACAACTCCTCAAGGCGATTGGTTTTGTTACGCAGGCTCAACACTTCGATGTTCTGAGTCGCCAGCTGGGTGAACAGCGCGGTGATGCCCATGGCTTTGTCCACCTGCACCTCCAGGGTGTGGCTATCTACCAGGCGGCTTGGGTAACCCAGCAGGTGCGGCGCCACCGACAGATTGTTCTTCAGGTCGAGCAGGAAGGTTTCCACATGCAACTGGCCCAGCAGGTTGCGCATGCTGGTGTTCTCGACAATGGTGCCGTGGTCGATGATGCCGATGTTGCGGCACAACTGCTCAGCCTCTTCCAGGTAATGAGTGGTGAGGATGATGGTGATTCCTTTCTCGTTCAGCTCGGTGAGGAAGGTCCACATCGAGCGACGCAGTTCGATGTCCACACCTGCGGTGGGTTCGTCGAGGATCAGCAGACGCGGCTCATGCACCAGCGCACGGGCGATCATCAGGCGCCGCTTCATGCCGCCGGACAACGAGCGCGAAGGCACATCGCGCTTGTCCCACAGGCCCAGTTGGGTCAGGTACTGCTCGGCGCGTTCCTTGGCGATTTTCGCCGGGATGCCGTAATAGCCAGCCTGGGTCACAACAATGTCGAAGGTCTTTTCGAACTGGTTGAAATTGAATTCCTGGGGCACCACACCGATGGAGCGCTTGAGCGCCGCCGGGGACTTGTCCAGGTCGTGGCCGAAGATGTTCACCGTGCCGCTGGTCTTGTTGACCAGGGTGGAGAGAATGCCGATGGTGGTGGATTTGCCGGCGCCGTTGGGGCCGAGCAAGGCGAAGAAATCACCTTCGGCGACGTCCAGATCAATACCACTCAGGGCCTGGAAACCGTTGCCGTAGGTTTTGGTTAGCTGCCGGATGGACAGAGCGGAACTCATATCGGAATACGCACCAAAGAAGGGAATAGAAAGAATAGATGAGGGCACAGCGCAGGTAGTTCAACCGACGATGCAATGCAGGCATGGTGCTTGCCCATGCCGCACAAGTACAGTCACCCGTATTAATAGTGTGTATTAAGTCAACGCGGTCATCACCGCTTTGCGATACGCCGGGCGCTGTTGCAGGCGCTGGTACCAGGCCTCCAGATGGGGCATTGCCGGCCGCTCGATGGGCATCTCGAACCAGGCATAGATGAAGCAACCCAGAGGGATATCACCCATGCCGAACGCCTGACCGGACAGGTAGGGTTGCTCGGCAAGGGCCTGGTCGACGGTTTTGAGCGCGTCGATACAGGCTTGGCGCCCGGCATTGATACTGTCCCAGTTTTGCCTGTCAGCCGGGGTGCGCACGATCCCCCAGAACACCGCCTTGAACGGGTCGGCGAGCGTGGAGGTGGTCCAGTCCATCCACTTTTCGGCATTCGCCCGGGCTTGCAGGTCGCTGGGGTAGAAGTCCGATGCCTGTTTGGCGCACAGGTAGCGCACGATGGTGTTGGATTCCCACAGCACAAAATCGCCATCTTCGATCATCGGCACCCGGCCATTGGGGTTCAGGGCCCGATATTGCGGGGTGTCGACCACACCAAAAGCCCCGCCCGCATCAATTGCCTCATAGTCCAGGCCGAGTTCCTCGGCGCACCACAGTGCTTTCCTGACGTTTGATGAATTTTTACGACCCCAGATTTTCAGCATGACCGCGCCTTATTGTGGATGAACTTGGCTGGATGAAGGCAGCAGCATACGCCGGATCAGCCACGGCTTAAATCGTCCTGCAGATCGCCCAGCAGGGTCGGTGCACTGTCGGCAAACAAGTGCGGGTAACACTGGCGGATATGCGCGAAAAAGAATGCCTCGGGGACGTCAACAAATTGCCCGTGATCCATCACATATTCCATTGAGCGACGGCCCTGGCGATTGAACGCGTGGAAGACACTGTCATGCAAGCCATCGAATTCCAGTGGCGGCACATCAAACACGTCGCACAGTTGCTGATTGAACGCCGGAGTCGCTTTGACCCAGCGGCCGTTCAGGTACAGCTCGGTATAACCGTGCATGGCGAACACGTCACTTTTGAGCAGGGCAAGCAGGCGCGGTGTGGACAGGTGGTTGCGCACGTCTGCCAGGCCAATGCGCGCGGGGATGCCACAGTGACGGGCGCAGGCGGCCAGCAAGGTGGCCTTGGGCACGCAATAGCTTTCGCCGGCAGCCAGTGCGAAGCTGGCATTCAATGTGTTGGGGTCGCGGCTGAAGGTGTAGGGGTTGTAGCGAATCGCCTCACGTACGGCGTAATAAAGACTGACTGCCTGGTCACTTAAATCCGTGCGGGTTCCGCGATGTTTTTCGGCGAACTCCACCACCGCAGGGTGGTCACTATCGATGAAGCGGCTGGGACTCAAGTACGCATTCATAAGCTTGATCTCCGAAGTGAGCCTGGAGTTTAACGACAGGCCTGCCACAGAGATAACGACGATTACGCCAAATGTCGGCGCCTGCTGATGGGTATCCCCAGTACAACTTGTAACACCCTGATCACCCGGCTTGTTCGGATGCGGACTAAGCTCCCTGGTGGTTTCGCCCCTGGTTTCACGGAGGATTGCATATGCTGTTGTTGTGGATACTGGTGCTGGTGGTCGGCATTGCCTACCTGGCACACCGCCGAACTGCCCCCCTGCCCGCCCTGGGCGTGGTCGCCGTCTACCTGCTGGCGATGGGCGCCTGGAGCCACGCGCCGGGCTGGCTGCTGCTGATCTTCTGGGTGCTCATCGCCGTGGTGGCCGCGCCGTTGCTGCTGCCTGACCTGCGCCGCCAATACTTCACCAAGCCGCTGTTCAGCTGGTTTCAGAAAGTACTGCCACCGATGTCCGAGACCGAACGCGATGCGATCGATGCCGGCACCGTCTGGTGGGACGGCGAACTGTTCAGCGGGCGCCCCGACTGGGATAAATTGCTGGCCTACCCCAAGGTTCAATTGACCGAAGAAGAACAGGCCTTCATCGACGGCCCCACCGAAGAACTCTGCGCCATGGTCAGCGACTGGGAGATCGGTCAAGCCATGGACCTGCCGCCAGCGGCCTGGGAGCACATCAAGACCCACGGATTCTTCGCCCTGATCATTCCCAAGGAGTATGGCGGCAAGGGCTTCTCTGCCTATGCGCACTCTCAGGTTGCGATGAAGCTTGCGACCCGCAGCGGTGACCTTGCGTCCACCGTGATGGTCCCCAATTCCCTGGGCCCGGCCGAGTTGCTGCTGCACTACGGCACCGAAGAACAACGCAACCACTACCTTCCGCGCCTGGCGCGTGGCGACGACATCCCGTGCTTTGCCCTCACCGGCCCGCTGGCCGGTTCCGATGCAGGCGCCATGCCCGACACCGGGGTGATCTGCAAAGGCGAATGGCAAGGTAAGGAAACCCTCGGCCTGCGTCTGAACTGGGAAAAACGCTACATCACCCTTGGCCCGGTCGCGACCTTGCTCGGCCTGGCGTTTAAGGCTCATGACCCAGACCACCTGCTGGGCGAAGAAGAAGACCTGGGCATCAGCCTCGCGCTGATTCCAACCGATACGCCCGGCGTAGAAATAGGCCGTCGTCACCTGCCCCTCGGCGCTGCCTTCATGAACGGCCCCAACTCCGGCAAGGACGTGTTCATTCCCCTGGAATACCTGATCGGTGGCCAGGAAATGCTCGGCAAAGGCTGGATGATGCTGATGAACTGCCTGTCGGTAGGCCGCTCGATCTCCCTGCCTGCCGTCGGCACCGGCGCCGCCAAGTTCACCAGCCTGGTGACCGGGCAATACGCGCAGGTGCGCGAGCAGTTCAATGTGCCACTGTCAGCCTTCGAAGGTATCCAGGAAGCCCTGGCGCGCATCGGCGGCAATGCCTGGCTGATGGACAGCGCGCGTATGCTCACCGCCAATGCCGTTGACCTTGGGGAGAAGCCCTCGGTGTTGTCGGCGATCCTCAAATATCACCTCACCGAGCGTGGCCGCGAGTGCATCAGCCACGCCATGGATGTGCACGGTGGCAAGGGCATCATCATGGGCCCTAACAACTACCTGGGCCGCAGCTGGCAAGGTGCGCCGATCTTCATCACCGTGGAAGGCGCGAATATTCTCTCGCGCAACCTGATGATCTTCGGCCAGGGTGCAATTCGCTGCCATCCTTTCGTGCTCAAGGAGATGGCCCTGGCCGGTCGCGAAGACCATGACCAGGCGTTGAAAGAGTTCGACGGCCTGCTAATGCAACACATCGGTTTTGCCGTGAGCAACGCCGCCAGCACCCTGGTGCTGAACCTGGGCTTCGGCCATTTCGAAAAAGCCCCCGGCAACCGTTTGAGCCAGGGCTACTTCCGCGCCCTGAACCGCCAGGCGGCTGCATTTGCCCTGCTGGCCGACCTGAGCATGATGCTGCTGGGTGGTGAGCTCAAGCGCCGCGAACGCCTGTCCGCCCGCCTGGGTGATGTACTGAGCCATATGTACCTGGCGTCCGCAGCGCTCAAGCGTTATCACGACCTGGATTCGCCAGACCATCTGGAGCCGCTGTTTGCCTGGGCCATGGAAGAGAGCCTAGGTGAATCGGAACGCGCACTGGATGAACTGCTGAGCAACTTCCCGAACAAGGTACTCGGCTGCCTGCTGCGGGTGATCGTATTCCCGTTCGGGCGTCGGCATACCGGGCCCTCCGATGCACTGGGTGCCGAAGTGGCGGCGGTAATCGGTCGTGCCAAGGGCGACCCGACCCTGGAAGAACTGCTAGCCGGGTGCTATCGACCGCAAGCGGCGGAAGATCCAGTAGGCGCTCTGCAACATGCCTACGATTTGCTCGGCGCCAGCCATCCGTTGCAGAAAAAACTGCATACCGCGCTTAAAAGCGGGCAGGTCAAACCGACTGCTGGTGAGTCTGCCATCGATGCCGCCTTGCATGCCGGCGTGCTGCAACAAGGTGAAGCGCAAACCCTGCGCGATGCCGAAGCGGCACGGCGCAAGGTGATCGACGTGGATGACTTCAGCAAGGACGAGCTGATGCAGGCTGAGGGTAAAGTCCGCTGATACCGGCGGTCATATAAAAACGGGCGCGAGAGGCATATACTCTCGCGCCCGTTTTTGCTTTAGAGGACTTATCTCGTGTCCAACGTCGTTGCCGATCATCTCGTCTTGCTCGACCACTTGCGCAGCATCCTGGTTGCCGTCGGCGAAGCCGAACAGGTGCCCGAGGAAAGCCACTCGCTGTTCCTGGAGCGTTTCGACGAACTGCGCGCCCTGTTGCCGATCGATCCGATCGAAAGCCAGTACCTGGGCCAGGACCTGATGAGCCAGGTCATCCTGCGCTACCCGCAAATCGCCCACTTGGTGCCACGCGACCTGCTGTGGTTCTTTGGCGGCGACTGCCTGCACTTCATGCCCGACGAAGAACTGGACCTGTACCAGGCCCTGGAAGAACGTCGCTATGAGGCCGAACAGAACGACGAACCGTTCGACTGGAACCAGGAAAAGCAACTGCTGGCCATGCCCCAGGACCAGAGCAAGCACTGACTTTTCAAGCACTGAGATTCAAATGTGGGAGGGGGCTTGCCCCCGATAGCAGTGGGTCAGTCAATGTAAAGGTGACTGACAGACCGCTATCGGGGGCAAGCCCCCTCCCACATTTAGCTTTGGCTCCTTGGCCATGCACTCCACCAGATAATCGATAAACACCCGCAACTTCGGCGGCAAGTACCGCGTTGGCGAATGCAGCAACCACGCCTCGCCATGGTAAGACGCAATAAAGTCCCACGCTGGCAACACTTGCACCAACTGGCCCGCCGCCAACGCATGCCGCGCCGTGAAATACGGCAAGCTGCCAATCCCCACATGCTGCAATACCGCATCCAACCGCACCCCAGTGTGGTTCGCTGCATAACGCCCGCGTACGCCAACCGTCACCGCCTTGCCGGCCTGGCGAAATTTCCAACGTGAATCGCCGGGCGTTTCCCCCAGGTAAATGCAACTGTGCTCGAGCAAATCATGAGGATGGCTTGGGGTGCCATGCTCGGCCAGGTACTGCGGCGTCGCGCACAGCAGGTGTTCGATGGGCAATAGCTGGCGCCCGACCAGGCCGGGAGGTGGACTGTCAGTGATACGAATGCTCAAGTCGACATTGTCGTCGATCAGGTCCACATGCCGATCTTCAAGGATCAATTGCACATCCACCTTGGGGTAGCGCCGCAGAAATTCCGGCATATGCGGATGCACCACGAACCGCCCCACCGCCTTGGGCACGCTGACCCGTACCAGGCCCTCGGCTTCATCGGTGAACTGGCCGCTGATTTCCATCACCGAGCGGGCCGCGCTGACCATCTCCTGGCAACGCTTGAACACCTCTTCACCGCCCTCGCTCAGGCGCAGTTTGCGCGTTGTGCGTTGCAGCAAGCGCGTGGCCAGGGCTTGCTCCAGGCGTGAAATGCTGCGGCTCACCGCCGAGGGGGAGACGCTCAGTTGCCGCGCCGCTTCGGAGAAGCTGCCGGTTTCCACGACCTTGACGAAAATCGCCATTTCACCCAACAACGGCAAAGGAAGATTGATGCTCATGACGCACAGGTCCATTGATAATTGAGCGGATTATCACTCATCTGCGCACTATTTATACTGCCCACAGAACCCTGATGCGGATGTAGACCATGACCGAGCGCCTGTTTTTTACCCATGACCACCTGACAGCCGAGCTGGAAGTGCTCAGTTGCACCCCGCACGAAGAGCAATTCGCCGTGATTGCGCAGTCGACGATTTTTCATCCCCAAGGCGGCGGCCAGCCGTTCGACACCGGCTGGCTCGGCGATAGCCAGGTACTGCGGGTCGTGCAGGAAGCCGAACAGGTGGTGCATTACGTCGACCGGCCTCTGGAACCTGGACCGGTCATTGCACGAGTCGACGCACAGCGTCGAGCCTTGCACAGCCGCCTGCATTCGGCGGGCCATTTGATCGGCAACGCCGGCGAACGTCTGGGCTGGATGCCGATCAAGGCCCACCACTGGCCGGGCGAAGGCAAGATCACCTTTATCCGTGGCCAAAGCGCGCAAGACATGGATGCGCAAACGCTCCAGCAATGGGTCAACCAATGGATCGCCGCTGACTATCCACGGCATATGACGCTGGATGAAGGCACCCGCGAAGTCGGCTTCGGTGAATTGCCGGCTTACGCCTGTGGCGGCACTCATGTGCAAGCGTTGAGCGAGCTGGGCCAGGTGACGATCCTGGCGCTATCGGAGAAAAATGGCGCATTGTCGGTGCGCTATGAAATTGAAACTAATGTGGGAGGGGGCTTGCTCCCGATAGCGGTGTGTCAGTCAGCTTACCTGTAACTGATCCACCGCTATCGGGAGCAAGCCCCCTCCCACAGTGGACCGATGCGCCACAGAGAAATAGGCTAGACGGCAATCGCCCCTGCCCTGCCCGGCTCGACCACGAACGACTTCAACGTCGACACCGTCGCCGCCGGGTCACGCGGGTCACTGATCGCCCGAAAATTCGTCAACATGCTGTCGGCCGCCAACTCCACCGACACATACCCGCGCTGGCGGCTGTCGAAGAACTTCACATGGGGGTTGAGCGGCATGATCTTCATGAAAGCGTCATAGGGCGGGCCGTCGGAGGTCACCGACGAGCCAACGAACTCGGTGGCAACCACCGCCGAGTCCGGGTTGTCGGCGTTCGCATGCAGGTCAGTGGCCCAGAACGAATGAATGTCCCCGCCCCAGAACACCGGGTTCTTCACGCGATTGCGCACAATCGACGCCAGCGTCCGTGAGCGGTTAGCCATGTAGCCATCCCACCCATCGGTCCAGCGCCCCGGCTTGTGGTTGGTGAGATCGCGCTGGATCAGCGGCGCCACCAGCAAATCCTGGGCGATCACATTCCATTGCGCCTTCGACTGGGCAAAACCCTGGTCCAGCCAGGCTTCTTGTTGCCAGCCGAGCAACGTGCGGGCGGGGTCGCGCAAGTTGCTGCAAGGGGTGGTGACAACATGCCCCTGGTGGCTGCCATTGGCTGCGATGCACGGTTGCTCGGAACGGTACTGACGCCCGTCGAGCACATGGAAACGTACAAGCCGGCCGTAGTCCAGACGTCGATAAATACGCATGTCCGCGCCCTTGGGCACGCTACTGGCGCGCAAGGGCATGTGTTCGTAAAACGCCTGGTAAGCCGCCGCCCGTTGCTGGAGAAACTGCCCCACCGCAACCTTGGGATCCTGGGACCAGCGGTTGGCATAGTCATTCTGCACTTCATGATCGTCCCAGGTCGCCACGCTGGGTGCGGCGGCGTGCAGGGCTTGCAGGTCCGGATCGGTCTTGTACAACGCGTAGCGGTTGCGATAGTCGCTCAGGCTTTGCGCATTGCCACTGCCGTGAGAACGAAAAACCTTGCCAGAATCCGCCGCGTAGGAGCTGTCGTAAATATAGTCGCCGAGGAAAAACACCAGGTCGGGCCGCTCCGCGGCAAGGTGTCGGTAGGCACTGAAGTAACCGCGCTCCCAGTGCGAGCACGACACAAACCCCAGCCGGGCCGATGCCATGGCCTGCAGCGGCGGCATCGTGCGGGACTGGCCCACCTGGCTCTGCGCACCGAGCCCTTCAAACTGGTACCAATACGGCCGATCCGCCGCCAGCCCCGCCACTTCGACATGCACTGCGTGAGCGAAACGCTGCGTCGCCAGCACCTCCCCCTGCCTCACAATACGCGTCATCGCCGCATCGCTGGCCACCCGCCAACGCACTGGCACTGAGCGACTCAGGCCGCCACGGCCATCCGCGGCGTTGAACAACGGCGCCAGGCGCGTCCATATCACAAAGCCATCCGGCAACGGGTCGCCGGAAGCCACGCCGAGGGTGAACGGATAATCCACCCCGGCACTGCGCGCAAACGGGCTGAGGATCGAAAACGCGGTAGCGACCGTCAGCCCGCCAAGTATCCGGCGCCGGTTGTGGTCTACCCCGCCGCTCACAGACAGCGCTCCCAGTCGTCACGCACGGCGGCAAGGGTAAAAAGCACCTCGGTCTGACGCATTTCAAGCGCTCGTAACAGCAGGCGTGCGTTAGTCAATTGAGGCAATGCTGTGTCCATGGAAGCTGGCTCTCAAGATAAATTTCTCAAGCATGTACGCCCCGAGTGTCAGTTTCATTACGTGCCAAAACTGACCGGTAAGTTTTCTGAAAGACCCGTCCTAGAGCCTTTAAACCGTCAACTAAAGTTAACCATCCGGTCATTTTTGCTTGCTAGCGTGTTGCCCCTAATTCAATAACGGGGTAACGGAATGAGAACCTGGGACGAACCCAAGAAACGCAAGGCGCACATCGAACTGATCCCGATGATCGACGTGATGATGTTCCTGCTGGTGTTTTTCGTACTGGTGAGCCTGAACGTGATTCCCGCGCTCGGCATGAAGACCCAATTGCCCAGCGCCAGCAGCTCGCAGCAGCTCAAACCGCAAAACAAATTCATCCTCACCCTGGGCCTGGAAGGCCAGTTGCAACTGGACGGCAAGGACCTGACGGTGGATGCCCTGGTGCCGGCCTTGAAGGCGGCCGAGAAGCCCGACACCAAGTCGACGATCATCGTCAACAGCGACAAAGGCGTAGAGGTTTCGCGCCTGGTGGAAGTGATGGACACCCTGCGCCTGGGTGGCTTCACCTCCGTGTCCATTGCTACGCGTAAGTCTTGATCATGTACGTTCTGTTTCGTGCGCGTCAGCTGCTGGGCAGTGTCCCGGCCCTGATCGCCCTGGTGCTGATTGCACTGGGTATCCAGTCCCAGACCTTGAAGGTCGAGCCGGTGTATGACGAGTCGGCGGTCGAATTGGCCTTGGTCGAGCCGGAACCGGAAGTCATACCGGAACCGGTGGTGGAACAAGAACCGCCACCGCCGGTAATAGAAGAGGAAGAGGCCGCGCCGGCGCCACCGCCCAAGCCGCTGCCTAAACCCGAACCCAAGCCCAAGCCAAAACCTGTGCCCAAGCCGGCGCCCGTGGTCGCCAAGCCCGCGCCAACGCCGCCACCGGTGGCCGCCAAGCCAACCCCGGCCGCCGTCGCCCAAACGGCACCGACGCCCGCCCCACCGGCGCCACCGAAGGTCGATGGCCAGGCCCTGGAAGGCGGTTACCTCAAAGGCTTGCGCAACGAGTTGGACACCTACAAGCAGTACCCCACCGGGCGCCAGGCGTCACTCGAACGCCCCAGCGGCGAGGTGGTGGTGTGGTTGCTGGTTGACCGCCAGGGCCGCGTGCTCGATTCCGGTTTGCAGACTCAGGCCTCAAGCATGTTGCTCAACCGGGCCGCCACCAACAGCTTGCGTCGCATCAAGCAAGTCAAGCCGTTCCCTGAACAAGCCTTCGGGGGCCGCAATGAGCAGCGCTTCACCGCCACCTTCAACTACAGCGTGCAATAAGCACCCGACATCAGGACGACAGTGATGAAGTTCACCCGCATTCATCTGGCACTCGTTGCCGCGACCAGCATGAGCCAGGGACTGGTCATGGCAGAGACCAGCGACAGTGATGTCGGCACCATTGGGGTACAAGGCAAGACGAGCGCAGGGGGCGGTTACATGGTCCCGGAAGAAAGCATCAAGGGCCGCTCCACGGTGACCAAGGAAGCACTGGACAAGCAGGCAGCAACGGGCAATGCCATCGATAAGCTCAAGTACACCCCAGGCTTGAACATCTCCAGTGAAGACAACACCGGCCTCTCGGGTTTTCGCTTCACCATGCGCGGCATGAACTCCGACCAGGTGGGCATGTCGGTGGACGGCATGCCGATCAACGACTCCGGTAACTACGCGCTGTACTCCAACCTGCTGGGCGACCCGGAAAACATCGACCAGATCTTCGTCACCCAGGGTGCCTCGGAGGCCGATGGCCCGCACATCGGTTCCAGTGGCGGCAACATCGGCATCGTGACCATTCGCCCGACCAAAGAAACCGGCGCGTTCGTCAAACAGGTGGTCGGCAGCAACGCCACGCGCAAGACCTTCGCCCGCCTCAATACCGGTGAAATCAACGGCCTGAGCAACTGGTTGTCGGTGTCCCATACCGAAGGGGAAATGTGGCGTGGCTCAGGCGCGGTGCGTGCGGACAAGGTGGAGTGGAACAGCTTCTTCGACGCCGGCAACGGCAACACCGCCAACCTGATCCTCAAGTACCACGAGCAGGACAACAACAGTTACAGCCAGTTGACCAAGGCGCAGTTCCAGCAGAACGGCCGCAAGTACGGTCCCTACCCGGCCACGCCGAGCGTGGGCAGCAACGGCAAGTACAACAGCTACTACGCCCTGGCGCAGAACCCGTTCCAGACCTTCACCGCCGTGCTCAACACCCAGTTCAAACTGGCCGACAACCTGGCGCTGTCGGTGATCCCGTATTACTACTGGGGCAACGGCAGCGGCGTCGGCTCGTCCGCCTACGCACTCAACCGTGGCTCCAATCAGGGTGGCGTGTTCGACCTCGGCAACCTGCCCACCGCCGCCCAGTACAACGCCGATGGCACACCGAACAGCGGCGTGTACTACCGCCCTTCACGCACGCAAACCTGGCGGCCGGGCATCACCACCAAACTGACCTGGGACCTGGGCGACCACAGCCTGCAATTCGGCTACTGGTACGAGCGCGCACGCCAGAGCCAGACCCAGCCGTTCATTCCCCTAAAGAGCAACGGCAAGCCAGTGGACACCTGGCCGGATTCCAACAGCGCCATCGTCGATGCCAACGGCAACCAGGTCCAGGGGCGCGACCGCTTCACCGTGACCCCGGCGCAAAAGGTCTGGGCCCAGGACACCTGGTACATCAACCCGGATTGGACCTTCATCGCCGGCCTGGCCTACATGAACGTCGAGCGTGAAGGCACCAACCATGGCAGCCTTAACGAACGCCCGGAAAAACGTAACCAGACCTACAACAAACTGCTGCCCAACGCCGGCCTGAAATACCAGCTGGACGAGCGTGACCAGTTGTTCTACAGCCTGTCGCGCAACATGCGGGTACCGCAGAACTACGTGCTCTACGACAAAGGCGCCGGCTCGATCGACGCCGAACCGGAAACCAGCTGGAACCATGAACTGGGCTGGCGCTACAGCGGCGACGACATGACCCTGGCCGCCACCCTGTTCTACATGGACTTCAAGAACCGCCAGGTTTCGTCCCGGGACATCAACGGCGACTTTGCCGACATCAACGCGGGCTCCGTGGTCAACAAAGGCCTGGAGCTGGAATGGAGTGGCCAGTTGCCCCACCACTTCAACTACTACACCTCCTACACCTACACCAAGGCCGAGCAGCAGGATGACCTGACCGTCTACAACGCCGGCAAGCCCATCGTGCTGCCCACCAGCGGCAAGCAGTTCGCCAACGTGCCCAAGAACATGCTGGCGGCCAACGTTGGTTACGACGACGGGCGCTTCTACGGCACCTTCGGCGGCAAGTACACCAGCAAGCTCTATGGCGACCTGACCAACGACGAAGCCATTTCCGGACGCACCGTGTTCAACCTTGGCGCCGGTATCTACCTGCCGGTGGACAAGAAAGTCGTCAAGGACGCGACCCTGCGCCTGAACGTCGACAACCTGTTCGACAAGAAGTACCTGGACGGCGTGTACACCACCAAGACCAACGCGGCCAGCTACAGCGGTTTTCGCGATGGCGACCCGGCCTACATCGTTGGCCTGGACCGCACCGTAACGGTTTCGCTGGAAGCGAATTTCTAAGACTGACCCAAGAGGAACACCAGCATGGATATGAACCTGCTCCACGACGTCACCTTCTATGTGATGTACGCGGCGATGGCCATTGCGATCTTCATCGCCATCGAACGCGGCATCTACTTTGCCTACGTGCGCCGCCAGGCTCGGGCGTTGATCGACGCCCTCGGCGCCCCCGTGCACAGCGAGCGTGACCTGCCGGAAAACCTGAGCCGTCGCGACAGCCTGCCGCTGAACATGATCCTGCCGGTGCTGGCCCAGAAAGCCTCCAACGGTTCACGCAAGGACCTGGACGACGAAATCGACACCCAATACCTCAAGACACGCGCCCCGCTGGCCCGCAGCCTGTGGATCATCGAGACCATTACCACCGCCGCCCCGCTGCTGGGCTTGCTGGGTACCATCCTCGGCATTATCGACACCTTCAAGGCGCTGGCCACGGCGGGTGTTTCCGACCCAGGGCAGATTTCCGGTGGTATCGGCACGGCCTTGTTCGCCACCGGCCTGGGTATTGCCATCGCGCTGTTCTGCGTGGTGTTCCACAACTTTTTCCAGGACAGCCTGGAACGCATCAACGACCAGTTGAAGATCCTGTTGATCCGCGCGGCCAGCGGAGCCCGCGTACAAGGCGAAGTGCCGCACCTTGTACCCACCTCCCTGCACAGCCGCACAGCGTGACCCGTCGGGCGGGCGCGTAATACGCCCGCCCCTTTGTTTTATCCGATGAGACGCCTATGTCCCTTTCGATGAAGTTGCGTATCGCCAGCCTCGCCGGCGTGTTGCTCAGTCCGCTGGCCCAGGCGGACTTTTCCATTCCGGGGTTTGAGCTGGTGCACACCGTGCCGGTGGATACCGCCCTGGTCACCGCCGATTTGCGCCAGACTGGCCCGGTATGGATCGAGCTGTTCGACAGTGCGAAGAGCCGCATTGATATCGGCCAGTTCTACGCCGTCGACCATCCCGGCTCGGTGATGAACACGGTCATCGAACGCCTTGAGGCTGCCGGCAAGCGCGGCGTGAAAATTCGTTTTTTGCTGGAAGAAAAAGGCCTCAGGCTGTCAGAAGCTGCCACCCTGGAACGCCTGCGTGCAATCCCCAACCTGACCTTGCGGGTGCTGCCCTACGGGCAACTGAGCGGCGGCATCATCCACGCCAAATACCTGCTGGTGGATGGCAAGCAGGCGTTTATCGGCAGCCAGAATTTCGACTGGCGCTCCCTGGAACATATCCACGAAACCGGGCTGCGTATCAGTGATGCAGCCGTCGTGGGCCAGGTGCAGGCGATCTTCGATCAAGACTGGCAAGCCCAGGCCGCGCTCGCCGATAAGCAACCGGTGCCGCTGCCGGCCACCGGCCAGGCGCCCGCACGCACCGGCAACTACCTGGTGGCCAGCCCGCAACGCTACAACCCGCCAGGCGTAGGCGACTCACAGCTGGAACTGCCACGCCTGCTAAGCGAAGCCAAAAAAGAAGTGCGTGTGCAATTACTCGATTACGCGCCACTGTCCTACGGGCCTGATCGAACCCGCCCGTACTACGCGGTGATCGACAACGCCGTGCGTGCCGCTGCTGCCCGTGGGGTGTCGATCAAACTGATGGTGTCCAACTGGAACACCGATAAGCTGGAACTGCCCTACCTCAAGAGCCTGGCGGTATTGCCCAACGTCGAAATCAAGATCGTCACCCTGCCCGAAGCCAAGCAAGGCTTTATCCCTTATGCCCGAGTGATCCACAGCAAGACCATGGAGATCGACGGGCAAGTGGCGTGGATCGGCACCAGCAACTGGTTGGGCGGTTACCTGGATAACTCGCGCAATCTGGAGGTGGTGATGCGCAGCGAAGCGATGGCCAGCCGTGTAGGGCAATTGCATGAGCAACTGTGGGACGGGCCCTACGCCAGAGCCTTGAGCGTGACGGATGAATACCCTGAGCCCCATCCTGGCCAGCATTGACCTTGGGCACCTGAGTAGTGGTAGTGTGTGGAAATGTTTCCGACTTGCCTGTCAGAAACACCCTACTCACTACCTGCAAAGGAATGCCTTAAACAATGCACTTTCCACTCAAGCAATTGGCCGTTGCCACCCTGTTCGCGGCTAGCCTTTCGGCACTCTCAACCCCCGCTTTCGCCAACATCAGCGCAGACCAAAGCGCGGCGATTGTGAAGAGCTTCGGCGAGACATCGGTCACCGATTTCCGCAGCTTCCTCGGCAACCTGGCCAAGGGCGAGCTGGGTAAATCGGCTGACGTCGGCCCGGCTATCAGCGCCTTTCTCGACAACAAAACCCTGAACGCCGAGCAACAGAACGAGATTAATCGCCTGCTCGGTATCTACACCCGTGTGAAGTACGGCAAGGCTGCCCTGGAAACCTTGCGCGAACTGGTGGAGATTCCGACCTTCAACGTAGACGGGCTGCCACAGTACAAAAACCCGGAATTCCTCAAGATCGCCGACAAGATCCAGGCCCTGGCCAAATCCTTCAACCTGAACTTCCGTAATGTCGATAACCGTGTGTACGAAATCTCCCTGGAAGGCAGCGGTGATGAAGTCGTCGGCGTACATGCCCATGCCGATGTGGTGCCGGTCACGCCGGAAAACTGGGTGCTGCAGGACGGCACCAAGCTCGACCCGTTCAAGGTCACGCTGATCGGCGACCGCATGTATGGCCGTGGGACCGAAGATGACAAGAACGGCATCGTCGTGGCGATGTATGCCATGAAGGTGATCAAGGAAGAAAAACTGCCGCTGGCGCGCACGTTCAAGCTGCTGGTGGACACCACCGAAGAAACCGCCGGTGACGCGATTCCCTACTACTTCGAACGCAACCCCGTGCCGCAATACAACCTGGCGCTGGATGGCGGCTACCCGGTGGTGATCGCCGAGAAAGGCTCGGGCACAGTCATGGCGACCTTCCCGGTGCGCAAAGGCGAAGGCACAGGCGCGGAAATCATCGCAATGACCGGCGGCAAGGCCACCAACCAGATTCCATCGGTGTCGGTCGCCACGCTGGTCAGCGATAAGCCTGCTGAGTTAGCGGCCAGCCTGCAGCAGGCCGGTAATGATTATGCCAAGCGCAACGGCGGCAATTTCCAGGTCAGCGCCAAGGTCGATGGCAAGGACGTCAAACTCACTGTCACCGGCGTATCCGCCCACTCCTCCGAACCCGAAACCGGGGTCAACCCGGTGGCTCGTATGCTGGAACTGATCCACGGCGTCGACGGCAAGATTGCCCTCAAGCACAACCACATCACTGATGCAGCGCGTTATGCAGCGGACAACTGGGGCCTGGATTACCTTGGCGGCAAATTGGGCGTGGGCTTCGCCGATGACTTCATGGGGCCGTTGACCACCTCGCCGACCTTTGTCGGCCTGGATGACAAAGCCTTCAAGCTGGCGGTGAACCTGCGGGCGCCAAAGGGTAAAACCCCGGAGGCACTCAAGGCACAGATCGAACAGAAACTGAATGCCTGGAACCAGCAAGCCAAGGTCAACGCGAGCTTCGCCTATTCGCTGGATACACCGATGTACCGCAACCCTGAAGGTGAGTGGGTCAAAGCCTTGCTGGCGGTCGCCACGGAAAACCTGGGCATGCCGCACAAGTTCGGCACCTCGGCCGGTGCAACCTCGGTGCACGACTTGCCCAACGGGGTGCAATTTGGCCTGGCCCGTCCGGAAGAGAAGTACACCGGGCACACCGACAGTGAGTTCAAAACGGTTGAGCAGTTCCTGCTGGACCTGCAGATCGTCACTGAAATGATGGGCCGCGTCGGGCAGTTGCCGAAGCTCTGACCCATCCTCATCGCCTGAACCACCGCTTTCGCAGCCTCGCTAAAGCTCGACAGCTCCCACAGGGGATCGGCAGTGCTGGGTTGATCTCGGTTGGCAGCACCATCGCGCCAAGCACAACTCCCGACAACAACACCGCCCAAATGTGGGAGCTGTCGAGCCCCGGCGAGGCTGCGATGGCGGCGGCACAGGCAACATTTTCATCGCCTGAATCACCGCTTTCACAGCCTCGCTGAAGCTCGACAGCCCCCACAGGGGATCGGCAGTGCTGGGTTGATCTCGGTTGGCAGGGCCATCGCGCCAAGCACAACTTCCGACAACAACACCGCCCAAATGTGGGAGCTGTCGAGCCCCGGCGAGGCTGCGATGGCGGCGGCACAGGCAACATTTTCATCGCCTGAATCACCGCTTTCACAGCCTCGCTGAAGCTCGACAGCTCCCACAGGGGATCGGCAGTGCTGGATTGATCTCGGTTGGCAGCACCATCGCGCCAAGCACAACTCCCGACAACAACACCGCCCAAATGTGGGAGCTGTCGAGCCCCGGCGAGGCTGCGATGGCGGCGGCACAGGCAACATTTTCATCGCCTGAATCACCGCTTTCACAGCCTCGCTGAAGCTCGACAGCCCCCACAGGGGATCGGCAGTGCGGGGTTGATCTCGTTTGGCAGGGCCATCGCGCCAAGCACAACTTCCGACAACAACACCGCCCAAATGTGGGAGCTGTCGAGCCCCGGCGAGGCTGCGATGGCGGCGGCACAGGCAACATTTTCATCGCCTGAATCACCGCTTTCACAGCCTCGCTGAAGCTCGACAGTTCCCACAGGGGATCGGAAGTGCTGGGTTGATCTCGGTTGGCAGGGCCATCGCGCCAAGCACAACTCCCGACAACAACACCGCACAAATGTGGGAGCTGTCGAGCCCCGGCGAGGCTGCGATGGCGGCGGCACAGGCAACATTTTCATCGCCTGAACCACCGCTTTCGCAGCCTCGCTGAAGCTCGACAGCTCCCACAGGGGATCGGCAGTGCTGGGTTGATCTCGGTTCGCAGGGCTCTCGCGACAAACACAATTCTCGGCAGCAATGGCAGGCTCTTCAGGCTTGCAACATCAGCATGTCTTCAAAGAACCCACCCACTGGCTCAGTGGGATGGCACAACTGGATCTCCAGCACCCAGGCCATTTCGCTCGGTGGGATTTCCAGGTCAGCCAACTCCTTGCTTTCGAACAAGGCATGGGGGAAATCCGCAAGGCGATGCCCCGCCAGATTGCGTGCCAGCCTCCAGCCTTTCGACACGGCGCTCTGTTCGGCGAAGTCGTAGAGCTCGCGCCCGGTCAGCCCACGCAGCCACGCTTGGCGGGTCTCATCGAACACCTCATGCAACGCAGTCCTGCACGCCAGATGCAGCGGCAACTCACCGAAGATGAACGTGTCGCCGTAGTCGCCTTCATAGCCGTCCCATACCGGCCCCAGGTCGACCACGACGATATCGCTGGCGCGCAGTTTGCGCTGACGATCAACACCTTCGCGGGAGGGCCGGATGGTGTCGGGGCCAAAGCGAATGTAAGTCGGGTGCCAGGTGTGCGAGGCGCCCATGGCCGTGAGTTGCTGGGCGGCCATCTCGAGGGCTTCGCTGGTGGTCATGCCGACCGTCAACCGGCTGGCGATGGCCGCCAGGGCGCGTATGGATTTTTCTCGCGCCGCCAACATGCCGTCCAGGGAATAGCGCGGGCCGACTTTTTCCCAGATCGGGTCGAACGACAGCGACACCGCTTGCGCGCTTGACCGACCACTGGCGACAAACGCCTCCGCGACAAACCGATGGCTCGGCAACCCCGCCTCAACGCAATGGGCACGCACCTGGCTAAGCATGGGGCCGTTACCACACGCATAGACCTGGGCCGCCTCCCAATGATGCCCGTGGCTCAATGCAACCTCCTGCACCCGCCCCTCGGATGATCGCACCGAATGCCAGCGAAAACGGGGGTGCTCGAGCATCGATTCATCCAGAAAGGCGCCGTCATAAAAGTCGGTTGACTGCGCGCCGCCCCAATACAACGTCACCTCGACATTGCGTTTGAGCGCGGTCAACAGGATCGGCTTGATGCCCGCGTAACCGGTACCCGTGGCAAATAGCACGACGGGCGCTGCGTCATCGTCCTGCCAGGTGCAGGCGCCAAACGGTCCTTCCAATTGCATCCGCGCGCCCACGGCCAAGCCATCCAGTACGCCCTCGGAAAAGTACCCGCCGCGCACCCGACGAATCTGGAAGACCAAACGCCCCTCCTCCTCTGTTGGCAGGTTGGCAACCGAGAAGCAACGCGTGTCGCCGTCTGCCAGGTGGAACTTGAGGTATTGGCCAGCTCGCACCTTCAACGGTGTATCGGGCTTGAGCATCAACTCAATGACATCAGGCCCGAGCGCGCGCTTGCCAATAACCTGAGCGCCAACGACCAACGCAGGTGTATCCAGGGACCAGCCGGGAATCTCCAGGCGCATGTCGGTGCAGGCATGGCTCTGGCAAAGCAACATTTCATTGGCGGCCAGGGGGTAACACGGCGCCGGCGCATCCGGCGCCAGGCGCTTGGCCCGGTACTCACCTGCGGCGACCACCACCTTGCACGAGCCGCACGCGCCGCGGCGGCACGAGAACGGCACGGCCAGGCAGCTGGCAAGCATGGCGTCGAGCAACAGTTCGTCGCCGGTCTCAAAAGTTTTTCCCGAGGGAGACAGTTCAATGACATGGCGTGTGTTCATAAAGACCTCGGGGTAAGTGAGGCCTGGATTGTTACGCTAGACTAGGACCATTAAAACCTCCAGATTTGGATACTTCAGATGGTCCAGTTGCGTAAATGGCGCCCCCTGCTCAAGCTTGACGACAACACCCGCCAGGCGTCCTATCGCAAGATTGCCGAAGGCTTGGTCGCCGCGATTGTCGAAGGGCGCCTGCCGCCTGGGACGTTGCTGCCGGGCACACGGGAAATGGCACAAATGCTCGACGTCAACCGCAAGACGGTGATCCTGGCCTATGAAGAAGCGATGACCAAAGGCTGGCTGATCAGCGAGCCGCGCCGTGGCACATTCGTCAATGCGCAACTGGCGCCAAAGCCCCCGCCCTGTGCGGCGCAACCGTCTTTCGCCCCACTGCTGCTGGACCAGCCGGTGGTACCGTATTTCACCCATAACGCCCAGGTGGTCGCGCTTCAACATCGGCACAGTGCGCTGTTCTTCGACAATGGCACCAGCGACCACCGCTTGCTGCCCCAGGCCGTGTTGCATCGCTACTATCGCCATGCGCTGCGTAACAGCTTCGCCTCCAACACGGTGCGCTACGGCAGTGAGGGCACCGGCTATCAGTTGCGCTGCGCCCTGGCCGAGATGCTGCGCAATAACCGCGGGCTGACAGTGACTGCCGAAAATATTTGCCTGACCCAAGGCACGCAGATGTCCCTGTACCTGAGCGCCAGCCTGCTGATCAAGCCTGGCGACGTGGTACTGGTGGAGCGTTTGAGCTACCCGCCGGCGTGGGAAATTTTCCGCAAGCTCGGCGCGCAGTTGGTCACGGTCGACATCGACGATGAAGGTTGCCGCACCGACCAGGTCGAGCGCTTATGCCGCGAGCACACGGTGCGCCTGATCTACCTCACGCCCCACCACCAATTTCCCACCACCGTGAGCCTGCATGCCGCACGTCGACAACACTTGCTGGCATTGGCCGCGCAACATGACTTTTGCGTGATCGAAGAAGACTACGACCACGAATATCACTTCAGCGGCCGCCCTTACCTGCCGCTGGCCAGTGACCGCGCCCAGCGCCATGTGATCTATATCGGCTCGTTATCCAAGGTGCTGGGCTCGACGTTTCGTTGCAGTTACATCGTGGCCCCCACGCAAGTGATTGAAGCCCTGCAGCGCAATGCCGCACTGATGCTGGGCGATGCCGATGCGGTCGCACAGACCATGCTGGCGGACTTGATCAATCACGGTGAGTTGAAAAAACACCTGCGCCGCGTTTCGAAGGAATACAGGGCGCGCCGCACCGTGCTGCGCGACTGCCTGGACCAGGCATTCGGTGAGCGCATACAGATACGCGAGCCCGAAGGTGGCTTGGCGCTCTGGGTGCGTTTCGAGGATAGCCTGGACGTGGATCGCTTGGTGCACACCGCCTTGGAGCATGGGCTGGTGGTACGCAGCGGTCGTCAGTTTTCACCCAGCGACCAAGCGGAAAACGCACTGCGCCTGGGCTTTGCCTCCCTGGACCGGGATGAGATCCATCACGCAACACAACGGCTGGCGCAGGCTATGAAAGCGATGGATAGGCGCTGAACGCGTGATGGCCCGGTGCGACGGTTCCTTTCCCGCCTACCTAGCCGTTCGGTCAGTTACCGCGCCGCCCCCTTTAACGTACCTTGGCCTCTGAACCTGTCGGAGCACTCGGGATGTCGCTGATCAACGCTGTCGAACGCGCCTGCACACGCCTGGCTCCCACCGGCTGGCGTGATCTGTTGCTGCACCATGGCTTGGACATAACCTCGACAACCCTGCGCGATGAACTCGCCAAACCCCTGCTCATCGATCGTACCCAGCCCGGCTTTGAGGACTTTTCGGCCGATGGCGTACGTGGCGTCGAGCCTGGGCACCCGGCCGCCAGCCTGCTGTTTCATGCATTCGCCTCGCCGAATGTGAACCTCGGAATCAACGCCAGTGCACTCACAGCCTTCCCTACCCCTGCTGAAACCGAACACATCCTTAATTATGTCTACGGTGCCAATCCTCCCAGCATGGAGGTTTTGCGGCTGGCCGCCGGTGATGCAGAGCTGGCGATTGCCGTGTTTGCCTATGAATACCGCCCCCGCCCCGAGACCGTGCATGGGCGCCAGGCCGACCTGTGCTTTTCCCGCACCGGAATCGCCCGGGTCGGTACGGCGCCAGCGCTGTATGACCCGCAACGCAGGGGCTTTTTGCCCTTTGTCGAGGACCAGCCCAATCAAATGCGCGTTATCCCGGCGCGCTACGGCGCGTTCATAGCGGCACGGCATGTGGGTCAGCCCGAGCGGTTCGGCCCGATGAATGCTCAATCCATCGACCATGATCTTGAGTTCTGGGTGCCCTTGCATAAGGTATTCGACGGCGACGAGTGCGTGGCGGGTATGGACCTGAGCGTTCAGTTGGTCAATCACCAGGTCAATGAAAAGATCGGTCAAATCCACAGACGCTTTCGCAATACCGGTTGGCAAGAGCCTGACATTCTCAACGCACCTTTCGTCATTACCGAGGGGTTATGTCATTGGGCGGATATCGATGGCTTTGCACCAGGCTTGCTGGTGCCCAACGCCAAGGAGCGGCTGGTGCAGCTGGCTCACTACCAAGGTCGACCGTTGTCCTTCATGATGCCCCCGGGCACCGGCGGCCTGGTGCATGGGCGCCATCATGTGCGTGACGACGGCTCGATTGAAGACCTGAATCAACGTGAGGATGTCGATGCCATCGTCAAGGCCGGAGGCTACCGAGCCTTACACTATCAGGACGCAATGGCCGATGGCTGGGTGCGCGCACTCTGTCCAGCACTGGAACTGCAGAGCATCGCCGCCTATTCGATTATCGGAGCACCGGATTTTTACCCGTTGTGTGGACAACGGGAACTCAAGCAATGGTCCAGCGACCCGCAGGTTTTTCCTTGTCCCACCCCACCCTGTCCGCAGGTATGGCACACGCGAGTCAACCCACTGTCCGATGTGCGGTTTTTCATCAATCAATCGCTCAGGGGCGGTTATTTTTCCGCTGAAGACCGCGGCGCCACTGCGATCGTCTCGCACCCCCAAACGTCCACGACTCCAAGCCCCGGACATCCGGAGGCCTATGCCCAGCGACAATCCTGGCTGCCGGATTTCGCCAGCGGCGTCTTCGGGCCTGGCTGGGAAGTCGGCCGTGGCTTGGTAGATGCCCCATTCACCAATATGCTGTGTGGCTATCAGTTAGCCAGCCCGTTCACGGAAGATGCACGCATCTGTGCTGCACTGGGTTCGTACTGGCCAGGGGTGGCGCCTGATTCAACCCGTACGTTCGAACCACGCAATGTCTCTGCTACGGTCATCCCGCTGACTGACAACGAAATCGGCCTGCTAGACCAGCCTGCCTGGGATGGGCGTAGCGGCCCCTCACTGATCGAACTGGAGGGGCGCACGCTGGTTCAATACCAGGCTTATGAATACGGCGATTACACCCAGGCCGCGCTGGATGGCCGGATCTCACTGGCCGCGACCGGGCGGACCAGCACCAGGCAGTACCATCAGCGTGTCCTGGGCATGCGCCGCGCCTATCAAGCAGTCGGTGCGGGCTCAGACAGCGAGCAACGAAAACGCTGGCCGCTGCTGTCGTTTTTTCAGGTGCAATTACCGGACGAAGCTTTCGAAGTCGCACAGCAAGAGGCCGGTTTGCGACTGGAAGGCGAGGTGGCGTACTACAGGCTTTACAAACACGGCGCGATCAGCACCCCAGCGCACGACTTCAAACTTCGTCATGTGGAAATAGAGCAAGAGATCGAACTGTATATGAGCCAGGACGCGCTGCTTATCCGCCGGGACGGGGAGCCCTGGCGACACCTCGATGAGTCACTTTGACGTCGTTGTTGTCGGCGGCGGCCCGGCTGGCTGCGCTGCAGCAATCCACTGCGCACAGCGAGGGCTACGGGTAGTCCTGCTGGAGAAGACCAGTTTTCCCAGACACCGGCCGGGAGAAACACTGCACCCTGGCGTTGAGCCGCTGCTGCGCCAACTGGGGATCACCCTCCAGAATTACCACCGCCACACGGGCCATTGGGTTCACTGGGATGGCCCGCCTCGTTTCCAGGCATTCAGCGCAAGTGGCGACGAGCAATGGAGGGGCTTCCAGATTCCGCGAGCGTTACTCGACCAGCAATTACTTGAACAGGCACGCAATCTGGGCGTGCAGATCGTTCATCTCAGACATCCGAGCCGGGTATTGCTGGAGCAAGGTCGTGTTCAAGGCGTCCAGGCGCAAGCAGCACAATGGACCGGGCAATTTGTAGTAGATGCCACTGGGCATCACGCCTGGCTGCAACGCCAATTGAAAATACCCTTGCGCCGTTTTTCACCGCGGTTGGTCGCACGTTACGGCTACTGCGAAGACAGCAACCTGCCGGATGAAAAACTCGGGCTGTTTGCCCACTCAGACGGCTGGCACTGGATTGCCCGCATCAGCCCAACCTGCCTGCACTGGACCCAACTGGCGTTTGCACAAGACGTGCCGCACCGCCTGATACCCAAGGCATTGGAGCCACTGAGGATGATCGGCCGGATTCGCGGAGCAGATGTCTCGTGGCGACTGTGCCGCACGACAGCCGGGAGCGGTTATTTTCTAGTCGGTGACGCCGCTGCGACGCTGGACCCGTGCGCCTCTCACGGCGTGATCAAGGCATTGATATCCGGCATGCAGGCGGCCTCGGCGATTATCGATTGTCGGTCCTGGCCGGCTGGCGAAATGACAGTGCAAGCGGCTTATCAGGCTTGGGTAAAAAAAACCGTCGAGCGAGACGTGCTCGCCCTACGTCGCTTCTATCGAGCCCACCCTTATCCACCTGGCTGGCTATGAGACGACCTCAACGAGCCCCAGCGCCGTAGCCAGTGCAATATGCCTTACATGGATATCCTACGATCAAGCTTTGCTTTGCATAGGCGCTGCGCAGGGCGTTATCCACGATGCCTGCGCAACAAAGGCCAGTTGGACGCGAGTGCTCCGGGCTCATAGTCTCGCCCCCTGACCCGTACCAGGTCGGGGAATTCAAGCAACAATGCGCGATTCCCCCTGCCGATGTGCTCCATCACCGCCAGGGTGATGTTTTCTCGCACCATGCCCGTCGAGACGTAATACATGGCCCAGGCTTGTTCCGGCGTGCAGAGGCCGATCTGCTCTTCAATCTCTTTGTACGCTTTGTAGTCGTCTGACTCCAAATAGCACTGATCACCGCCTTGGCGCATGCTGTTGCCCTCCCCGGCCCATGGGTCAAACGCCCAATAGGCCTACACTCACGTACCGCTCTTGACCTTGGTCCAGACCCGGGTACGAATACGCTCCGCCTTCAACGGCAACGGCTCAAGCGGAACCAGCGTGGCCATAGTCTTTTTATCGGGATAAATCCACGGGTTATCGCGCAACTTCTGCTCGACGAACTGCGTGGCATCTTTATTGGCGTTGGGATAGAGCATGTAGTTGGAAGTCTTGGCAATCACCTGGGGGCGCAGCATGTAATTAATGAACTCCAGCGCGGCCTTGGGGTGCCGAGCGTCTTTGAGCAGTACCCAGTTTTCAGACCAGACCAATGCGCCTTCTCGAGGCAGGCTGTAGGCAATCTTGCGTCCGCTGTTGGATTTTTCATTGATCGCCTGCGCAGCCAGCGCACCATTGGCCCAGCCTACAACTGCGCAAATATTGCCGTCAGCCAAATCGGTGTCGATTCGCGAGGAATCGAAATAGAGCACGTAGGGACGGATTTTCAGCAGCAGGGCCTGGGCCTTCTGGTAATCCTCAGGGTTGGTACTGTTGCTGGGCAGCCCCAGGTAGTGCAAGGCGATCGAAATGATTTCGCTGGGCGAGTCGAGCATGGCCACGCCACAGGCCTTGAGCTTGCTGATATTTTCTTCTTTGAAGATCAGATCCCAGCTGTCCACCGGGGCGTTATCACCCAGGGCGGCCTTGACCTTGTCCACATCGTAGCCAATGCCGGTGGTGCCCCAGACGTAGGGTACGGCGTAGCGATTACCAGGGTCATTGACCGCCAGCAGAGACAGGATACCGGGATCGATATGCGACAGATTACTCAGTTGCGAGCGGTCCAGCTCTTGCAACACCCCCGCCTTGATCAGGCCGGGCAGCACATTGGAAGTAGCCACCACCAGATCATAACCGGTGCGCCCGGCCATGACTTTGCTCTGCATGGTTTCGGCGCTGTCGAAGGCATCCATATGCAGCTTGATGCCGCTTTCCTGCTGGAACTCCTTCGGGGTTTGCGGCTCGAGAAACCCGAACCAGTTATACAGATACACCGAAGATTGCGCGGCGCTGGCCGGCGTGCTGATGGCGGCGCCAAGCAGCGAGGCTAAAAAAATAGCTCGCAAGTGTGATCGACTCATATGACTATCCCTGTTACCCGAAGCGCCTTCATGGCTATCGTAAGCTCGGGGTGAATATACCGGGCGTTGTCGAATAGTAAATACCTACAAGTACTTAGCCCTGGCCTGCAAATCCCTAACCCTAAAGGGGTAGAACATGTCGCTTGACCTTCACAACCTGGCTTGGCATCGATCGGTTGGAAAACTGATCATGCAGCTTGATCGACCAGAGTTCTGGAGCTCATTGATTCGCGTATTGAATGAATATGTGCAGATAGACAACTGGGTTGTGCTGGTTTTCAGCGATCACGCCGTGCGGGTGATCAGCCTGCCGGAGGTGGCAGACAGCGAAGAAGTGGATGCCTTTATTCATCGGTATGTGAAAGGTCTTTACCTGCTGGACCCGTTTTATATCGCTAATCGGGAAAACCCGCAGAGCGGGTTCTTCCATCTGCTCGATATTGCGCCGGAACACTTTCTTGAAACCGAGTACTACCAGCAATATTTCGCGCAATACATCTCGGTCGATGAGGCGCAGTACAACGTGCAACTCGATGCCGACAGAACCTTGTGCATGTCGTTTGGCAGTAACGTGCGCTTCACCCAGGCGCAAGTCACGCTACTGGACATGATCAAGCCATGGGTGACGGCAATGATGCATCAACGCATGTGCTTTGAAATTGACCCGCAAAAGAACTTCGCCGAACCGGCTCCATGGACTGAGGCGCTGACCCAGTTGGACACACAAATAACAGCACGCGAGAAAGACGTGCTGAAGTTGCTGCTCAGCGGTTTTTCCAACAAGGAAATCGCCGGGAAGCTGGCGCTGTCGACTGAAACCATCAAAGTTCACCGCCGCAACCTCTACAGCAAGCTCAATATCAAATCGCAGTCCGAACTGTTTGCCCGATTTTTTATGCCAAGGCCGCAAGCCCATGCGGCCGTTTGAACGCGGCAAAACCGTATCTGGCCAAATTCAGCACAAACAAAAACGCCGATCATTTCTGATCGGCGTTTTCGTTGAATATGGAGCGGGAAACGAGACTCGAACTCGCGACCCCGACCTTGGCAAGGTCGTGCTCTACCAACTGAGCTATTCCCGCAAATGGCGTCCCCTAGGGGACTCGAACCCCTGTTACCGCCGTGAAAGGGCGGTGTCCTAGGCCACTAGACGAAGGGGACACGCTACTGAAACACATGGTGTGTATTTCAGTGCCCAGAGGCCTCGTCCGAAGACTTGGTCCTGGTTTCACTCAATGCCGCCCGAGGGCCACACTGCTTGTAAATTGGAGCGGGAAACGAGACTCGAACTCGCGACCCCGACCTTGGCAAGGTCGTGCTCTACCAACTGAGCTATTCCCGCATATGGCGTCCCCTAGGGGACTCGAACCCCTGTTACCGCCGTGAAAGGGCGGTGTCCTAGGCCACTAGACGAAGGGGACACACGTACAACATTCACTCCCTACCGCGTTTCGCTGTGTGCTTTACGCTGTAAGTGGCGCGCATTCTATGGATGGATTGAAAGGTCGTCAACCCCCAAGGATAAATTTATTTAAATCAATGACTTCGCCATGGTTTGCCGGCCCGTGCGGGCATTGTCGCCGCTGGAGCCTTGGCGCCTATATTCTGGCGTTCAACAAGGCGTTATAGTCTGCCTGGGCAAATGATGGCAATGTGCACCCATTCGGAAGCGCTTACCTATATAGAAGAAACTACCCGGGCAACTGGTCGATCGGTCCTATCCGCCGGGTGCCCCAGTCACTACACTCCACAGCAAACCCTATAAAGAGGTCACACCGGTGACACCACTCATGATCACCCTGCTGGTAATAGCCGGGATCGTAATACTGATCGCCATTGGCTACATGAACCACGTGGTGGAAAACAACAAGCTGGAAAAGAAGCGTACCGAGATCGAGCTTAACGATCGGCTGCGTCGCTGCGGTGAAATCACCGAGACTTTCCCCGGCCAACTGATGACCCCGGCGCTCAAACTGTTGCTGGCTCGCCTGGAACTGAACGTCAACCAGCGCCTGTTGAACCTCAATAAGTCCAGCGCGCCAATCAAGGCACGTATCAGCGAGCTGAATGCGTTGATCGCCCAGGGCGAATCGATTCCGGTGGCCAACCCACCTGCGCCGATCCAGACCGAAGCCAAGGCCAAGGACGTGCGCTTTTTGCTCGAAGCCCTGCACGGCCAAGTCACCCGCGCAGCCCAAGACGGTTTCCTGCCAACCAATGAAGCCAAGCACTGGATCAAGGAAATCCGCCATATCCTGGTACTGCTGCATATCGAGTTCTTCAACAACCTCGGCCAACATGCCCTGCTGCAAGGCCAGCCCGGCCAGGCGCGCCTGGCGTTCGAACGCGGCGTGCAGTACTTGCGCAAACAACCGGAACCGGTGCTCTACAGCGCACAGTTGCAACTGCTGGAGTCACAACTGGCCCGCGCCAACTCCACGGTGCTGACCAACAGCCAACCGGCAGAAGACGAAGTCAACGAGCTGACCGAAGGTTTGAAGGTCGTCGATGCCGACGCCGAGTGGAAAAAGAAAGCTATCTACGACTGACAGCCCAGTCAATAACGTGGGAGGGGTGCCAGTTGGATGGCACCCTCACACCATATGCCATCACTTTGCATCTATCCCCCCGCCCCCGACTAGCGTAAAAAAGTGCCCCTCACTCCGTGAAGTTAGAGGCCTGCTATGCCTGTTGCCGTGATTGATGGACAACCGCTGCATTACCTCGACCAGGGCAGCGGCCCGGTCGTATTGCTTGGTTCAAGTTACCTGTGGGCTCGCGACATGTGGACGCCGCAGATTGAAGCGCTGTCCCAGCAATACCGTGTAATAGTCCCCGAGCTGTGGGGCCATGGCGAGTCGGGCCCGATGCCCACGCAAACCCGGTCCCTGGATGATCTGGCTCGCCAGGCCCTGGCGCTGCTGGATCACCTGGACGTCGAGCAGATCAACCTGGTGGGCCTGTCGGTCGGTGGCATGTGGGGCGCGCGCCTGGCACTACTGGCGCCCGAGCGCATCAACAGCGTGGTGCTGATGGACACCTACCTCGGCGCCGAACCTGAAGCGACTCGCCAGTATTATTTCTCGCTGTTCAAGATGATCGAAGACGCCGGCGCCATCCCCGAGCCGCTACTGGATGTGATCGCACCGATCTTCTTTCGCCCGAACATCGACCGTGAATCGGCGCTGTATCAGGACTTTCGCAAATCCCTGCAGGGATTCCCCCGCGAACGCCTGCTCGATAGCATCGTACCGCTGGGCCGCCTGATCTTCAGCCGTGAAGATATCCTGGAGCAATTGCCGCGTCTGGACGCCGACACCACCCTGATATTGTGCGGCGAGCAAGACCCCCCCCGCCCACCTGCCGAATCCGAGGAAATGGCCGGACTGATTGGTTGCGACCTGATCCTGATCCCCGAGGCCGGGCATATCTCAAGCCGCGAAAACCCGGACTTCGTCAACGAAGCACTGCTGACCTTCCTCGCCAACAACGCCTGACCCCCTTCGCCTTGCTCGCCGCACCCCAGCGGCGATCACAGGCGGAAATGCCCCACCATCCCCTGGAGTTCCACGCCCAACTGCGCCAGCTGGACGCTTGATGCTGCATTGCCTTGCATACTCAGCGCAGAATGATCGGCACTTGCCCGAATACTGGTGACGCTGCGGTTGATCTCTTCGGCCACCGAGCTTTGTTCCTCGGCGGCGGCGGCGATCTGTTGGTTCATTTGCTGGATCAGTGACACGGCGGCCGCAATGCTGCCCAAGGCACTTTCGGTTTGCAGGGCATCACCGACCGCCAGTTTCACCAGTTCGCCACTTTGCTGGATCTGCTGCACCGACGACTGCGCCGCACTGCGCAAGGTGCTGACCAGCCGTTCGATCTCCTCGGTCGATTGCTGGGTGCGCTTGGCCAGGGCCCGTACCTCGTCGGCCACCACGGCAAAGCCACGCCCCTGCTCACCGGCACGCGCCGCTTCGATGGCGGCGTTCAAGGCCAGCAGATTAGTCTGCTCGGCCACGCTATTGATCACGCTCAGCACGGCGCCAATGTTCTGGATCTCTGCGCTGAGGCTTTCGATACTCGCGCTGGCACTGTTGCTTGACGTGGCCAGCAATTCGATACGCTGCAAGCTCATGCGCACCACCTGCTGGCCGCTGTCGACCTTGGCATCCGCCGTCTGTGCAGCTTGCGCCGCTTGCTCGGCATTGCGCGCCACATCGTGCACCGTGGCGGTCATCTGGTTCATCGCCGTGGCAACCTGTTCGGTTTCTTCCTTCTGACTGTTGACCTCGTGGTTGGTCTGTTCGGTAACGCTGGACAGCGAATGCGCGGAACTGGCCAATTGTTCAATGCCGGCCTGCAACCCGCTGACCATCTGGCTCAAACCGCTGCTCATCTGCTGCATGGCTTGCATCAATTGGCCAATTTCATCGCGGCGGCTGACCTCCATGCGCCCGCTCAGGTCACCCGAGGCAATCTGCTGGGCCACGGCGATCACGCTGCGCAACGGCGCAACGATCAAACGGGTAATCAGCCAAGCAGCAATCAAGCCCACCAGCAACGCCAAGGCCGAGGAAGCGATGATCAGCAGCGTGCTGCGCTGCAACTGCGCCTGCATGGACTGATCTTCAGCGGCGTACGCCTGATTGACCTGGCTGACCACTTGCTCGGCGCGATCATGCAGTTGCGTATAGACCAGCTTTTCCTGGGCCAGCAGCCCGGTGTACTCGCCGAGCTTTTCACTGAATGACGCGATATGCCCGCTGACTTCGTTGAGTACGGTCTGGTAGCCCGCGTCCTTGACGCTGGTTTTCAGCTTTTCGACCTCGGCCAGGGCCTGGTCGGCCTGCTCGATCTTGCCCTGTGCGCCGTCGTCTGTTTCAGCCTTGCGGCTCTGATCCAGGCGCACTCGCGCTTCGTTCATGGCTTGCAGCATCAGGCGCGACACCTGGCTGACCTGCCCCGCCTGCTCGATAAACTCGGCGCCCTCCTTGCCCTGGCTTTCCTTGAGGCCATAAGCGCCGTCGTCGGCGAGGCCGGCTTGCAACACGTCCAGGTTATTGGCCACGCTGGACACCGACCAACTGGCCATTTCCAGCGCCAGATCCTTGGCCTGGGTCAAGTCGACGAACTCGTCAAACGCCTTGCGATAGGCAATCAAAGCTTGCTCGACATCACTCATCACTCGCTCGTTGACGGCGGACCGGGCCTTGAGGCTGATGGCCTGGGCCAGCAATGCGTCAACACTGTTATGCAGGGCGTCAACAGCCTTGGGGTCGGCGTGCAGCGCGTAGTTCTGCTCGATCAGGCGCACCTTGAGCAGCTCGCTATTGAGCGAAGACATCTGCTTGAGGCCATCAAAGCGCTGACCGACGGTGTGCAGGGCCCCTACACCGATCGCCGCTACCAGGGCCGTCAGAAGGAGTACCAAGGTAAAACCCAAGCCCAGTTTTTTTGCCATGCCAAGGTTGGCGAATCGTCGTTGCACGCCCCAAATCATTGCACTTGATCCTCTTGCAATGGCAGATGCCATAAACCAGGTTTACAAGCAGTCAGAGTGGCAACCCCGAGGCCCCGAGCACAAGCCGCTGGCGTCGCAATAATGGCAAAAAGCTACATGCCCGTCGTTTTCAGAATGGTCGAGGTCGATCTGGTCGGCCCCATGGCACGGAACAACGCCAGTGCGCGCTGATCCCCTGCATAGGCCACATTGATGCGTAGCCAGTCGCTACGCTCCCCGGTGGGGCTGAACAGCGCGCCGGGCGACAGCAGCACGCCGAGCCGCCGTGCACAGGCCTGCAGCCGCGATGGGTCCGGGATGCCCGGTCGCGCCCACAGGAACATGCCCCCTGCGGGAACGGCAAAGACCTGCCACTCTTCATCCTCCAGCACCTGTAAAGTCGCAGCCATCTGCGCATTCAGGTGCTTGCGCAGGCGCTGCACCCACTTACGGTAAGTGCCGTTGCTCAACAAGGTTGCCACCATGGCTTCGGCAAAGCGCGAGGTGCCGAGCCCCGTCAGGGTCTTGAGGTGAGCCAATTGCGCAATGAGCGTGGCACTGGCGCAGAGGTAACCCACGCGCAGGGCGCTGCTCAGGGTCTTGGAAAAACTCGACACATAGATCACCCGGTCATTGTGGTCCAGCGCCGACAAGCGCGTGCAACTGGCATGTTGCAGGTCGCCGTAGACATCCTCTTCGATGATCAGGAAATCCCGCTCTCGCGCCAGTTCCAACAACCGCTGCGCCACCGAGCGGCACAGGCTGGTGCCGGTGGGATTGTGATAAAGGCTATTGATGAACAGGCACTTGGGCCGATGGGTTTGCAGCAATATCTCCAAGGCTGGGATATCCGGGCCGCCACGGGCGCGCGGAACCTCCAGCAGCGTGACACCCTGCAACGCCAACTGGCGATAGAGGTTGCCATACCCGGGTGTTTCCACCACAACCTCATCACCAGCCTTGAGCAAGGTACGTATCAGCAAGTCCTGGGCATGGCTGACGCCATGGGTGGTGAGAATACAGTCCAGGCGGGTGGCTATGTGAATCTGGGTCAGACGCTTGAGCAGTTGTTCGCGCAGCACCGGCAGCCCCAAGGGCGTACTGTAATTGAACAAGGCCCCGGTATCGGTACGACTGAGTTCGCGGATCGCATAGCTGATGTCATCGCTTTCGCGCCAGGCGTCCGGCAGCCAGCCGCATCCCAGCTTCAGCTCGCCCAGCGGGCTATCGGTAAAAGCGCCCCACAGTTGCTCCGCGCCTTCGTACCAGTGGCGTTCCTGGTCAGTGGCGGGTTGCGCCACCACAAAACCCGAGCCGTGCTTCGGAGCCAACAGGCCCTGGGCCACCAACCGCTCGAACGCCTCGATCACGCTGGACTGGCTCAGCAGGTTGTCGAGGGCCAGTTGCCGAATGGACGGCAAGCGCGTTCCAGGGCTCACTCCTTCCTTGCGAATCCAATGGGCCACCGCGCTGACGATTTGCTGAACAACCGGTACCAGGGCTTGTCGATCGATCCCTAAATCCATGAGCCACTCACTTCAACTGTTTGTTAACCCAAAACAGTTAAGCACAGAAGCCCGCCAAAACTTGCTGCCAACTTTTATTAAAGTATTGATTTTATTGGATTATTTACCTACTGATACATATTCGAACACGGCCCACTGCCCCCTATGGAAACGCCCCACAGCACCTCGCCCTATTTTCGAATGCCGTGCGACTTGCCGTCCTAGATCGCCGTCGCGCCGCCATCCACCGCCAGTGACTGGCCGGTGGTAAAGGCGGCACCATCACTGCACAGGTACAATACGGCGCTGGCGACTTCCTCAACCTTGCCGATGCGCCCGACCGGATGCATGGCCGCCGCGAATTCGGCTTTGCGCGGGTCGGCCTCGTAGGCGCGGCGAAACATGTCGGTATCGATCACGGCAGGGCAGACCGCGTTCACGCGGATCTTCTTTTTCGCATACTCAATGGCTGCCGACTTGGTCAGGCCGATCACTGCGTGTTTGGACGCCGCATAGATGCTCATCTTCGGCGCCGCCCCCAGCCCGGCCACCGATGCCGTGTTGACGATTGCTCCGCCGCCCTGGGCCAACAACAGCGGCAACTGATACTTCATGCACAACCAGACGCCTTTGACGTTAACCCCCATGATGGCATCGAACTCATCCAGGCTGCCGTCGGCCAGCTTGCCTTTCTCGATCTCAATCCCGGCGTTGTTGAAGGCATAGTCCAGTCGTCCATAGATGGCGACCGTCTGCGCCATCAATTGCTGTACGTCCGTTTCGAGCGTGACGTTGCAACGCACAAACACCCCTTCGCCGCCGGCCTGGCGGATCAGCGCAACAGTCCCCTCGCCCCCCGCCACGTCGAGGTCGGCAACGACCACCTTCAAGCCTTCGGCCGCGAACGCCAGCGCAGTGGCGCGACCAATACCCGCGGCGGCGCCGGTTACCAGGGCGACCTGGCCAGAAAATGTCATGCTCATGGGAACTGTCCTATGGGAGTGGTAACGGTGGCGCGAGTCTAGCCAACACAGGGATCAGCGCGTCAGCACTATCAGACGGCGGGTTAGCGCTGCATGAATCGCAGTGATAAGTCTACCCGGATGGTTATCAGCGATGCCTATCGACGGGCATTCGCCTCCCGCAGACAACCTTGCCCTGGCGTCACTGAAGGGCTATCACTCATGATTCATTTCCAAAGAGTCCTTGCCATGACCGCCCAGACCAACCGCCAATTCCTGCTCGCCAAACGCCCGGTCGGTGCGGCCACGCGAGAGACCTTCACCTACCAGGAAGTGCCGGTGGGCACGCCTGCCGACGGTCAGGTCCTGGTACGCAATGAATACCTGTCCCTCGACCCGGCCATGCGTGGCTGGATGAATGAGGGCAAGTCCTACATCCCGCCGGTCGGCATCGGCGAAGTGATGCGGGCGCTGGGCGTCGGCAAGGTGATTGCCTCGAACCATCCGAACTTCGCGGTGGGGGACTACGTGAATGGCGCCCTGGGCGTGCAGGATTACTTCCTCGGCGAGCCCCGTGGTTTCTACAAGGTCGACCCCAAGCTTGCGCCCCTGCCCCGTTACCTGTCTGCCCTGGGCATGACCGGCATGACGGCTTACTTCGCCCTGCTGGAGACCGGTGCGCCGAAAGCCGGTGACACCGTGGTCATTTCCGGCGCCGCGGGTGCCGTGGGCAGCATCGCCGGGCAGATCGCCAAGATCAAAGGCTGCCGCGTGGTGGGGATTGCCGGCGGTGCCGACAAGTGCAAGTTCCTGCTCGATGAGCTGGGCTTTGACGCCGCCATCGACTACAAAAGCGAAGACGTACCCGCCGCCCTCAAACGCGAGTGCCCCAAAGGCGTGGACGTATATTTCGATAACGTCGGCGGCGATATTCTCGACGCCGTGCTCAGCCGCCTGGCACTCAAAGCCCGCGTGGTGATTTGCGGCGCGATCAGCCAATACAACAACAAGGAAGCCGTCAAAGGTCCGGCCAACTACTTGTCGTTGCTGGTCAACCGTGCGCGCATGGAAGGGTTTGTGGTGATGGACCACGCGGCGAACTTCGCGGCGGCCGGGCAGGAAATGGCCGGCTGGATGGCCCAGGGCAAGCTCAAGAGCAAGGAAGATATTGTCGAGGGGCTGGAGACCTTCCCGGAAACGCTGATGAAGCTGTTCAGCGGCGAGAACTTCGGGAAGTTGATACTGAAAGTCAGCTGACACACGGCAGATCTAAATGTGGGAGGGGGCTTGCCCTAGGCTTTTGTAGGAGTGAGCTTGCTCGCGAAAAACTCACAGACACCGCGTTCATTCAGACAACACGCGTTATCGTCGACGTTTTTCGCGAGCAAGCTCGCTCCTACAGAGGGCGATGTACGCTTGACTGACTGGCATTAGGGCTTGCCCACGATGACCATGCTGACTCGCTGCTTGCTCTTGCTTTTGCTCTTGCTCTTGCTCTTGCTCTTGCTCTTGCTCTTGCTCTGCTT